>DATFHC010000166.1:0-43492 GCA_035248765.1 Gaiellaceae bacterium | reverse complement strand
CCCTTCGTCGATGATCCCCTGCAGGATCTCGTTGATCTTTTCCCGTTCGGAGAGAAGCTCGTCGAGTGAGTGCTGGCCGAGCACCGAGCGGAGCGTCGTCTGCGCGATCTGAGACGTCGCGACCATGAAGTTCTCGACCTGGACGATCGCGTCCTTCGGATCGACGATCTTGAAGTAGGCGACCGCGTTCACCCGCACCGGCACGTTGTCCTTGGTGATGACCTCCTGCGGCGGGATGTTGAGCGTGATCGTGCGCAGGTCGACCTTCACGATCTGGTCGACGATCGGGATCTTCCAGACGAGGCCCGGACCGCGTGGCGGATCGAGCAGCCGGCCCCAGCGGAAGAAGACCGCCCGCTCGTACTCCCTCAAGACCCGGACGAACCCGAGCACGCCTTGATCCTATCTCCGCACGGTCAGCCGAAGACCGTTCACGGCCGCCACCTCGACCTGCTCGCCGGGGACGAGCTCGGAGTGGTCGGCCGCTTGCGCCTGCCAGAGCGCGCCGTCCACGAAGACGAGCCCCGGGCCGCGCACCTCGGCCTTCTGTCCGACCATCGTCTGCACCCCTGTCTCGACCGGCAGCTTTCGCGCCGCGAGCGCCTTCCCCGTCGCGAAGACCCAGAACGCACCGATGGCGCTGCCTATCCCGAGGACGAGCCACTCGTTGACCCGATAGGCCGCAGGCTCGTTCTGGAAGAGGAGGACGAGGCCGAAGCCCAGGGAGATGAGACCGGCAGTGGTCAGGACGCCGTGCGTCGGCGCGTGAAGGTCGACGATCAGCAGCGCGATGCCGAGCACCATCAGCGCTACACCTCCCCAGCTCGGTGTCAGCACCGAGAAGCCGTACAGCGCCATCACGAGCGAGACGGCGCCGAGCGCGCCCGGCAGCACGATCCCGGGATGAAGCACCTCGAAGACCAGTCCGATGATCCCGAGCAGGAAGAGCAGGCTGATCAGGTTCGGGTCGATGATCGTGTTCAGGAAGCGCGTGAAGAAGCCGGGCTTCACGGTGACGATCTGCGCGCCGGCGAGGTGGAGCGTGTACGGCCGCTGCTTGTCCTTCGTGTGGTACCCGTCGAGCTTCTTGAGGAGCGCGGGCAGCGTCGGGGCGATGAAGTCGATGACGTGCATGCGCAGCGCTTCGGTCGACGTCAGATTCGAGGCCACGCGCACCGCCTTCGCCGGCCACTTCGTGTTGCGGTGATGCGCAGCCGCGAGCGCGGTGAGCGACGCCACGGAGTCGTTGATCACCTTGCGGCGCAGGTCCTTGCCGAGGTTCTGACCGCTCGAATCGATCGGCGTCGAAGAGCCGATGTTGGAGGTGGGCGACATGGCGAGCACGTCGGCGGCCTGCGAGACCCAGACCCCTGCCGAGGCCGCGCGCGCACCTTCCGGTGAGACGTAGACGATCACCGGGAGCCGCGCGTTCAGCTCGGCCTCGTAGATCGTCTTCATCGAAGTCGACAGCCCGCCCGGCGTGTCGAGGAGGATCACCGCGGCGTCGTAGCCTGCGTCTGCGGCGTGCGAGAGCTGGTGTGTGAGGTAGCCCTGCGTTACCGGGTTGATCTCGAGATCGGGGCCGAAGGTGATCGCGAGCACGCGCGGCTGCGACGTCGCTCCGGCGGCGCTGCCGACGAAGACGAGCGGGGCAAGCGCCAGAAGCGCTACGAGAAGCGCCCGCTTCATTTGCAATCAGGATACGTATTACGAGGTTTCAGGCGTAATCTGTGCGCATGCCGGCATGGGTCGCTTGGGCCATCGTCTCCGTTCTGCTGGCGATCGGCGAGATCTTCACTCCGGGGTTGTTCTTTCTCGGGCCGATTGCTGCTGCCGGCGTGGTCGCCACCGTGACGGCCGCCGTGGGAGGGCCCGTGTGGCTGCAGGTCGCCGTCTTCGCGGCCGGGTCGTTCGCGTCCCTCGCGCTCCTGCGGCCGCTGGCGAGGAAGCATCTGTCGATGCCGCACGCGATCCGCACGGGCGCCGCGGCGCTCGAGGGTGCGAGGGCGGTCGTCCTCCAGCGCGTCGACTCGCGCGGCGGGCGGGTCAAGATCGGGGGAGAGGAGTGGAGCGCCCGCTCGTACGTGCCCGATGAGGAGTTCGACATCGGCACGGAGGTCGAGGTCGCACAGATTCAGGGAGCCACAGCGCTCGTCTACAGATAGGAGCAGAAAGCAGCATGGTCGCAGCGATCGTCATCGCAATCGTCGCCGTTCTCGTCCTCGTCACGCTGGCGCGGACGATCCGCATCGTCCCGCAGGCTCGCGCCGGCGTCGTCGAGCGCCTCGGCCGCTACTCGCGCACGCTCTCGCCGGGTCTCGCGATGGTCGTCCCCTTCATCGACCGGGTGCGTCCGCTCCTCGACCTGCGCGAGCAAGTCGTCTCGTTCCCGCCTCAGCCGGTGATCACCGAGGACAACCTCGTGGTCAACATCGACTCCGTCATCTACTTCCAGGTCACCGACGCGAAGGCAGCGACGTACGAGATCGCGAACTACATCCAGGCGATCGAACAGCTCACCGTCACGACGCTGCGCAACGTGATCGGGGGGCTGGCGCTCGAGAAGACCCTCACCTCGCGCGACGAGATCAACGGGCAGCTGCGCGGCGTGCTCGACGAGGCCACGGGTAAGTGGGGCATTCGGGTCAACCGCGTCGAGCTGAAGGCGATCGATCCGCCCGCCTCTATTCAGGACTCTATGGAGAAGCAGATGCGCGCGGACCGGGAGAAGCGGGCCACGATCCTCCAGGCGGAGGGCGCGCGCCAGTCGCAGATCCTCATGGCGGAGGGCCAGAAGCAGGCTGCGATCCTGTCCGCCGAGGGTGAGAAGCAGGCGGCGATCCTCAAGTCCGAGGGCCAGGCGAAGGCGATCGAGACCGTCTTCGGCGCGATTCACGAGGGCAAGCCGGACGCGGAGCTGCTCGCGTACCAGTATCTGCAGACTCTGCCGCTGATCGCCCAGGGCGAGGCAAACAAGGTCTGGATCATCCCGAGCGACGTTCAGCAGGCGATCGGCAGGGTCGCCGGGGCGGTCAAAGACCTGGCGCCGGGACCGTCACAGGTGACGGACGGGCAGAAGCCCGAGTAGGCTCTTGGCCGCTTTGACACAACGCACGCAGGGCGTGGAGGACAAACGGCGTCAGCTCCTCGAGGCCGCGGTGCGCGTCTTCGCGCGAAAGGGGTACCACGCGAGCCGCGTCGGCGACATCGCCGAGGAAGCGGGGGTCGCCCACGGGCTCCTCTACCACTACTTCAAGTCAAAGGACCAGGTTCTCGAGGCCGTCTTCCACGAGAACTGGAGCGTCCTCCAGGCGCGAATCGCGAGCGTGGAGGAGACCGACGAGCCGGCTGCCGACCAGCTGCGCCACATTTCCGCGATCGTCCTGCGCACGTGGCTCCACCTCCCGGACGTCGTCCGCGTCGTGATCCGCGAGTTCGGCCGTAGCCCCGAGTTGGCCGAGCGGATCGGCGAGCTCGCGCAGCCCATCGACGTGATCCAGCGTGTGATCGCGCGCGGCATCGAGCGCGGCGAGTTCCGCCAGGACATCGACCCGCGTGTCGCGGCGACAGTCGTCTACGGCTCGATCGACGAGCTCCTCACCGCCTGGGTGCTCGACCGGCTGCCGGCCGGGGAGGAAGACGTTGCGGCGGCGGAAAAGACGTTGTCCGAACTCACCCTGAACGGGTTGCGGCAGGCCTAGACACGAGCTCCGCGAAGCGCGCGGCGCCGACGTTGCCGCCCGAGATGAGGACGCCGACCTGGGCGCCGCCTGCGTCGAGCTTGCCGGACAGCAGGGCCGCGACGCCGACCGCGCCGCTCGGCTCGGTGACGAGCTTCAGCCGGTCGAAGAGGAAGACCATCGCCTCGACGATCTCGCCGTCGGTCACCGTGACCACCTCGTCCACGAGCCGGCGGTTCACCTCGAAGGTCAACTCGCCGGGCTCGGGTGCCTGCAGCCCGTCGGCGATCGTGCGCGGCACGTCGATTCGCATGCGATCGCCCGCGGCGAGCGACCGGCGCGTGTCGTCTCCGGCTTCCGGCTCGACTCCGACGACGCGGATCGCCGGCCGGAGCGCCTTCGCCGCGGTCGAGCAGCCGGCGATCAGGCCGCCGCCGCTCACGGGCACGAGCAGGAGGTCGAACTCGGGCGTCTCCTCGAGCAGCTCGAGCGCGGCCGTGCCCTGGCCGGCCATGACGAGCGGGTCGTCATACGGCCTCACGAGCTCGAGCCCGCGTTCCTCCGCCAGCCGGGTGCCGATCTCCTCCCGGCTCTCCTCCCAACGGTCGTAGAGGACGACCTCGGCGCCGTAGCCGCGTGTCGCGTCGAGCTTCGCGGCGGGCGCGTCCTCCGGCATCACGATCGTGGCGCGCGTGCCGAGCAGCGCGGCGGCGATCGCGACCGCTTGCGCGTGGTTGCCGGAGGAGTAGGCGATGACGCCGCGGCCCAGCGCATCCTCGTCGAGGGACGAGATCTTGTTGTAGGCGCCGCGAAACTTGAAGGCGCCGCCGCGCTGGAAGCACTCCGCCTTCAGGTGCACACGCGCACCGGTTCGCTCGTCGAGCGTCCGCGACGTGAGGACGGGCGTGCGGTGGGCGACGCCGGCGAGACGCTGGGCCGCGCGCTCGACGTCCTCCAGTTCGATGCTCATCGGCACGGATCCGCGCCGCGCCGGAAGAGGCCGAAGCCCCAGAGCCGGCCGGCGTAGAGCAGGTACGCGGTGCGGGCCTGGAACGTGTCCCGCACGAGTGCGGTGTAGCCGTTGCAGGCGACCGTGCGGAGCGTGCCGACACGGTCGTGCACGGTGAGTGGCGTCGCACCGAACCGGAGCCCATCCGGCCCGTGCCAGCCCTGAGGGCTCCAGAGCGTGTAAACCGCCGAGACGCGACCGCGGTTGAACTCGACCGCGAGTCCTTTCTGGGTGAAGGGTTGATACGTGAAGTACCAGGTGCTGCGCGGGCAGCCGCGACAGGTTCCGTAGGAGCGACCGAGCGAGGCGCGGACGGCCCGCGTGGTCTCTCCGAGCCGAACCCCGCCGAGCGAGTGTCCCGGCACGAGCGCCCCCGCTTTTGGCAATCCGGCCGCCGCCGATCCCGCGAGCACGAGCGCGGTCAGTCCGGTGGCAAACAGGCTCCGCCTCATATGCTCGAAGTATGTCGCTCTGGGATTCCGTCGCCGGTCTCACCGTCAAGGTCGACGGCTACGCGCTCGAACGCCGCGAGTCGCAGACTCCATCGGGCTGGACGCGAGTGACCACGACCGTTGTCCTCCAGGGCGACGGCGAGACGGGACAGGGCGAGGACGTCACCTACGGGGCCGACGACCACGACCACATGCCGAGTGATCTGATGCTCGCCGGGACGTGGAGCCTCGACGACATCTCGCGCCATCTCGACGAGCTCGAGCTGTGGGGCGGCGACTTCGAAAATCACACCGGACAGGATCACCGGCGCTGGGCCTTCGAAAGCGCGCTTCTCGATCTCACACTCCGGCAGAACCAGCTCGGCCTCGGCGAGGCGCTCGGGCGGCAGGAGCTTCCGGTTCGCTTCGTCGTCTCGACGCGGGCTGAGCCCGACCGGTGGCTAGCCGTCCAGCCGCAGCTCGAATTCAAGCTCGATGCGGAGACCGACTGGGACAGGGCTTCGATGCAGCGCCTGCGTGAGCTCGACCGCGTGCGCGTCGTCGACCTGAAGGCGTACTACCGCGGAACGACCGTCGACCTTGCCCCCGATCCCGACCTCTACCGGGCGATCGTCGAAGAGCTCCCCGACGTGATCGTGGAAGACGCGTGGCTCGAGGACGGCCTCCGCGAGGCGCTCGCGGGAGCCGAGGATCGCCTGAGCTTCGATGCACCTGTCCATTCGCTTGCGGATCTCGACGGACTCCCGCTCGAGCCTCACTGGCTGAACATCAAGCCGTCGCGCTTCGGCACGGTGCGCGGGCTGTTCGAGACGATCGAGGCGTGTGAGGAGCGCGGGATCAAGCTGTACGGCGGAGGCCAGTACGAGCTCGGGCCGGGCCGCCCGCAGATCCAGCGGCTCGCGAGCGTCTTCTACCCGGAAGGCCCGAACGACGTCGCCCCGTCGGCCTACAACGAAGGCGAACCGCGAGAGGGATTGCCGCAGAGCCCGTTGCCGGCGCGCGAGGGGCCGGGGCTCTGAACCTCTTCGACGCGCTTCCCGAGGGCGAGTGGCACCGTCGCTTCAGCAGTGAGCTCGGGGCGGAGCTCTGGGGCGGATCGCTGTACGAGCTCGCTCCCGGACAGCAGAGCCCTTACCACTGGCAGGTCGGGGAGGAGGAATGGCTCCTCGTCCTCGCCGGAGCGCTCACGCTGCGGACTCCGGAAGGCGAGGAGGTGCTCCGGCCGTGGGATCTCGTCGCCTTCCCACGCGGGGAAACCGGAGCCCACCAGGTCAGGAACGAGACTTCCGAACCCGTGCGGCTCTTCTTCTTCTCCACGCTCTCCGATCCGGAGGTCGTGGTCTATCCGGACGACGACAGGGTCAAGGTGGTCGGCGGCTGGAGAGATGGCAAGGAGTCAGTCCGCGGTTTCCTGGAGCGGTCGGGGTGAAGGTCGTCAACCTGATGGACGCCGAGCGCGGCGAGGAGCTCTCCGTCGGCCCGTTCCACCACTTCGGTTGGCGGCTTGGGCCCGAGCTCGACGCAGAGCGGCTCGGCTGCGGGCTCTACGACGTTCCGCCGGACGGACGCATCTGGCCGTACCACTGGCACGCCGGGAACGAGGAGTGGCTGGTCGTGGTCAGCGGCCGGCCGACCCTGCGGACGCCGGCCGGCGAGCGCGAGCTCGCGCCGGGTGACGTCGTGAACTTCCCGCCCGGTGACGAGGGCGCGCACGCCGTCGCGAACCGCTCAGAAGAAGCTGTCCGTGTGGTGATCTTCTCGACCCTTCGCCCGGGTTATGTGGTCTCTCCGGATAGCGGCAAGGTCATGGTGCCCGGTCACGTCTTCCGGATCTCGGACGCTGTCGACTACTGGGACGGTGAGCTCTAGCGGAACGCGTTCTCTCCGGTCAGCGCCTTGCCGACGGAGAGCGTGTGCACCTCGTGCGTGCCCTCGTACGTGAGCACTGACTCGAGGTTGTTCATGTGTCGGATGACCGGATACTCGAGGGTGATCCCGTTGCCGCCGAGGACGGTGCGCGCCGTCCGGCAGACCTCGAGCGCTCCGCGGACGTTGCCCATCTTTCCCATCGAGACATGCTCGGGGAGGAGCGTCCCCTCCTCCTTCATCCGTCCGAGGTGCAGCGCAAGGAGCGAGGCGCGGTTCACCTCGAGCGCCATCTCGGCGAGCTTCTGCTGCGTCAGCTGGTAGCCCGCGATCGGCTTGCCGAAGACGATCCGCTCCTTCGCGTAGTCGAGCGCCGCCTCGAAGCACGCGCGACCGGCGCCGACCGAGCCCCACACGATTCCGTACCGCGCCTCGTTGAGGCAGGAGAGTGGCCCGCGCAGCGAGTTCACCTCTGGGAAGCGGTTCTCCTCGGGCACGCGAACGTCGCGCAGCACGAGCTCAGACGTAATCGACGCGCGCAGCGACATCTTCTTGTGCATCTCCGGCGCCTCGAAGCCCTTCATGCCGCGCTCGACGAGGAAGCCGTTGATCTCGCCCTCCTCGGTGCGCGCCCACACGACAGCGACGTCGGCGATCGTGCCGTTCGTGATCCACATCTTCGAGCCGTTCAGGATCCAGTCGGAGCCATCCCGTTTCGCCGTCGTGCGCATCGCACCGGGGTCAGAGCCGGCGTCCGGCTCGGTCAGGCCGAAGCAGCCGAGCGCCTCGCCCGTGTGCATCGGTGGCAGCCAGCGCTGTTTCTGTGCCTCGGAGCCCCAGCGCCAGATCGCGAACATCGCGAGTGAGCCCTGGACGGAGACGAAGCTGCGCACGCCCGAGTCGCCCGCCTCGAGCTCCATGCAGGTGAGCCCGTACATGACGGAGCTCGCGCCCGGCAGGCCGTAGCCCTCGAGGTGCATCCCGAAGAGGCCGAGCCGGCCGAACTCCTGCGCGAGCTCGCGCGGCAGGATCGCCTGATCGAACCAGTCGCCGACCTCGGGGAGGATCCGCTCGCGCACGAACTGCCGCACGGTGTCGCGGATCGCGCGCTCCTCGTCGTCGAGGAGGGCGTCGAGCGCGAGGAAGTCGCGCGGGTCGAGCTCGGTCTTCTTCGCGGTCGTCGCCACGCCACGCATCGTACGGATCTAGACGGTTTCGCGGTTCCCGAGTATCTTTTGACTGACCAGTCAATCAAACGGCGAACAGGACTGGATGGTCGCATTCGAAGAGAGCACTACGGCGCCTGCGGCAGCGGGCGTCTCCTTCTCCCTCACCGAGGAGCAAAGGGAGCTGCGCCGTCTCGCGCGCACGTTTGCCGAGCGCGAGATCCGGCCTGCCGAGGCGGCGCACGACGCCGAGATGCGCCATCCCGCAGAGCTGATCGCGCAAGCTCACAAGCTCGGCCTGATGAACCTCCACGTGCCGCCCGAGTACGGCGGGCTCGGCCTCTCCGCGTTCGACGGAATGCTCGTGGGCGAGGAGATCAACTGGGGCTGCACGGGGATCGGTACTTCGATCCTCGCGAACGGCCTTGGCGCCGCACCGGTCATTCTCTTCGGCTCGCCCGAGCAGAAGGCGCACTGGCTCGCGCCACTGTCCGAGCAGCCGATCCTCTGCTCGTTCGCTCTCACCGAGCCGGGTGCGGGCTCCGACGTCGCCGCGCTGCGCTCGACCGCGGTGCGCGACGGCGACGAGTACATCCTCAACGGCTCCAAGACGTTCATCACGAACGCGGGCCACGCTCAGTGGTCGGTGGTCTTCGCGAAGACGGATCCGGCCGGGGGCCGCCGAGGGATCTCGGCGTTCATCATCCCGATGGGGCTGCCCGGCGTCACGGTCGAGAAGCACCTCGAGAAGATGGGGCAGCGTGCGACGGACACTTCGGCGTTCGCGCTCCACGACGTCCGTGTTCCGGCTGCGAACCGGCTCGGCGAGGAGGGTGAGGGCTTCAAGATCGCGATGGCGACGCTCGACTTCACCCGGCCCGGGACGGCGATCGGGGCGGTCGGCGTCGCGCAGGCGGCATACGAGCATGCGCTCGAGTACTCGAAGGAGCGCGTCACCTTCGACCTTCCGATCGCGATGCACCAGGCGGTTGGCTTCATGGTCGCGGACATGGCGACCGAGATCCAGGCGGCGCGGCTCCTGTGCTGGCAGGCGGCGTGGATGCTCGACAACGGCATGGGGCGCGAGGCGACGTTGTATTCGTCCTTTGCCAAGCGGTTCGCCGCCGACACGGCGATGAAGGTCACGACCGACGCCGTCCAGGTGCTCGGCGGGTACGGCTACATCAGGGAGTACCCGGTCGAGAAGCTCATGCGCGACGCGAAGCTGTTCCAGATCTACGAGGGCACGTCGCAGATCCAGCGTCTCGTGATCGCGCGCGAGATCTACACGCCGAAGGACTGAGCGGCGAGCGGCGGCCCGAGCAGGGTCATGCCGTGCCGTTCGAAGCAGGCGGCCACCTCCGCCGGGTCGGGCGGGCCGTTGCGCGTGAGTGGGCCGAGCTCCATGTAGAAGGCATGGCCGCCACCCGGCGTATACACGACGATCACTTCCGCCGGCTCGTTGGTGAGATTGAGGAACGCGTGGGGGAGTCCGGACGGCATGAAGGCGAAGCCGCCCTGCTCGAGAATCTGTTCCTCGTCGCCGACGCGGACCTTGAAGCGCCCGGACAGCACGTGGAGTGTCTCTTCCTGACGATGGTGGACGTGGAGCGGAGGTCCGCCCTGCGGCGCCACCTCCACGACGAAGTAGTCGAAGGCACCGCCGGTGTCGTCGCCGGTGACCTTGAAGACGAGGTCGCGGCCGGGTCCCGATTGCAAACGGAGGCCGTCGTCGGGAGCGAGGAACTTCGGGCGCAGCATGGTTTTCATCCGATCCCTCCTCTTATATTTGACCCGCGCAACTATCTTCAAGTATTTATTTGATCGTGTCAAGCACTCGTCCTGAGCCCGAGCCGTTCACGCCCGCGGAATTCGACGCCTGGCGTGGGCTCTTGCGGCTACGCGAGACCGTGATCCGGGCGCTCGACGCAAAGCTGCGGGCGGAACACGGCCTTTCGATCGACGACTACGGGATCCTGATCACCCTCGTCGGGCAGCAGGACCTCCGGCTGCGCATGAGCCGGCTCGGCGAGCAGCGGATGCTCACTCCGAGCGGAATCACCCGTGCGGTCATGCGTCTCGAGGAGCGCGGCCTCCTGCGGCGTGACCAGGACCCGAGCGACGGGCGCGCGTCCTTCGCGACGTTGACCGACGATGGGGTCGCTGCGCTTCGGAGGGCGCAGCGCTCTCACCACGCGGTCGTGCGCGAGCTCTACCTCGGCCGACTCAGTGAGGACGAGCTCGGGGCGCTTGGTGCGCTGTTCGAGAAGGCCGTCCCAGGCGTCGTCAGCTCGCCCGAGTGGCCGGCTGCTCCGCCTTCGTGATCGCCTCGACCAGCCAGTCGGGCGTGCGCGTCGGTCGCAGCGTCATCGCGTCGACGCAGGCGTGCTCGGTGTGGCCGTCGGCGACGAGCTCGTCCCCGCGAACGATCGCGTACTCGTATCGAAAGCGGGCGCCGCGTAGGCCGACGCAACGCGTGTGGACGACGAGCTCGTCGTCGAACACAGCCGGGACGCGATAGCGGCAGAGCGACTCGAGGACGAGCGCCTCGATCCCCTTGTCGCGCAGTGCCTGGTAGCCCCCCGCGAATTTGCGCAGGTATTCGACGCGGGCGACCTCGAACCACACGAGGTAGGCCGAGTTGTGCGCCACGCCCTGCGCGTCCGTGTCGGCGAAGCGCACGCGGATCGGGACCGAGAACGTGTAACCGTCCATCTCCTGTTCAGTATCTCGTCATGAGCGTCGACCGTCTGGCAGAGCTGTTGCGGAGGCGGCAGCCGTGCGTCGTGCTCACGGGCGCCGGCATCAGCACCGAGTCCGGGATTCCCGACTTTCGCTCGGCCGAGGGAATCTGGGCGCGGTACGACCCCTTCGAGGTCGCGCACATCGATGCCCTCCGACGCGATCCCGTGCGGGTCTGGGAGTTCTATGCGCTGCGGCTTGGAGCCCTCGCGGAGGCCGAGCCGAACGACGGGCACCGTGCGCTCGCGGAGCTGGAGGAGAGCGGCTGGATACGCGCCGTCGTGACGCAGAACGTCGACGGGCTTCATGAGCGCGCCGGGTCGCACGACGTCGTCGAGGTGCACGGTTCCCTGCACGAGGCGGCGTGCATGCAGTGCGCAGCCCGTGTGCCGATGGCCGACGCCGTCGAGTCGCTCCCGCTCCCCGCCTGCCCCGAGTGTGGGGAACCTCTCAAGCCGGGCGTCGTGATGTTCGGCGAACTGGTGCCGGCGGCTGCGATCGAGCGCGCGCAGCGGCTGGCGAGGGAGGCGGGTCTTCTCCTCGTCGTCGGCTCGTCGCTCGAGGTCCATCCGGTTGCCACGCTGCCGGGCGACACACTGGCCGCGGGCGGCTTGCTCGCGATCGTCAACCGCGGCGAGACACCGTGGGATTCCCGCGCGGAGCTGGTTCTCGCCGCCGGTGCGGGCGAAACGCTGCGCGCGCTCGCGACCGCACTCGGTATCGTCGGGCCGGAACGAGCGAGGAGGAGCGATGGCTGATCGGAACAAGGATCTGCTGGGTCGGCTTGCCGACCTGAGCGAGGAGGCCGTTCAGCGGCTGGCGGACGCGCCGGGTGCCGACCGGGCGCTCCAGGCGCTCAAGGCTCTCGGCGACAAGGTCGACGAGCTCCAGCGGCGGACACGCGGGTTCGAGGAGCTCGAGAAGCGGCTGAGTGCGCTCGAGAAGAAGGTCGATTCGCTCTCAAAGGCGCCGGCGCGTGCGTCGACTCGTCGCACGAGTCCGCCCGCTCCGCCCAAGAGCGGCCCACCGCCCAAGAAGACCTGATCGTTCGACCGCGACTGCGGCGGACGCCAGGAGCAATCCGCCGGCGATGTCCGTCGGAGTGTGAAAGCCGGCGAGCTCGAGCAGCACGGCGACGGCCGCGAGCCAGACGACTAGCGGGACGCGGAGGCGCGGCCACGCGGCCGCGAGCGCGGCGGCGACGATCGCGCTGCGCAGGGCGTGACCACTCGGCCACGACGTGTCGAACGCGACGAGGTGCACGCCGTTCCGATAGAGCGCCGGTCGTGTCATCGCATGGCGGAAGAGGAGCTCTACGGCCACGACGGCCACCCACACCGCGATCCACGTGCCGTTCCGCAGCTTCCACGCCGCGAAAACGACGAGCAGAAACGAGAGGACGACCTGTCCGGGCAGGGCCACGATCTGGGCGATCCCGGCGCCGAGCGGATGGAACTGAGCATGGAGGAGGGGCACGGCCGACTCCAGGAACGTCGGCGGCTGCGATGGGCCGCCCGCGAACGGCATTGCGTGGTCGACGGCCCGTTGATCGGGGCCCGTCAGCGCTCCCGAGGCGACGAGTCCGGCGAGCGCCCCGAACGCGGCGACAGCCGCGGCGGCGGCGCTACGCAGCAGGCACCCGCAGCCGCAGCGCGTTCGGCACGACCTCGAACCGCGCCGGCGTCGTCCCGATCGGCTCGCCGTCGACCTCGAGCGGCAGCGGTTCGCCCGCGCTGATCGCGACGGTGGATGACTGCAAGTGCTCGACCTTGGGATGCGCGAGGTAGCGCCCGCTGTACAGCTTCGGCGCGGTCGTGAGGAAGTCGAGCTTGTTGACGTCGCCGATCGTCACGACGTCGAAAAGGCCGTCGTCCTGTGCTGCGTCGGGCGCGAGCTTCATTCCGCCGCCGTGGAAGCGGCCGTTCGCGACGATCACGTCGTGCAAGCGGCCGTCCCGCCGGAGGCCGTCGTCGAGCTCGACCGCGACTTCCGTGTTCTGCCAGGCGATGAACTCGCGCGTCAGCGCGTAGAAGAATGTAGCTCGCCCGCCGAGCGCCTTCGACATCCCGTTCGCCCGGCGCGCGACGGCACCGCTCATCCCGACCGACCCGACGTTCGCGAAGAAGCGGCTCGGGCTGCCTTCGCACTCCACGCGGCCTACGTCGATCGTCCTCGTCTCTCCTTCGAGCACCGTGCGGACGGCGTCCTCGAAGTCGTCCGGAACGCCGTGCGTGCGCCCGAAGTCCTCGCCAGTGCCGGAGGAGAGCAAGGCGATCTCCGCCTCGGTCCCGGCGACGCCGTTCACGACCTCGTTCACGGTTCCGTCTCCGCCGACCACGACGAGCAGCGATCCACCGCTCTCGCCCGCAACCTGGGCGAGGTGGCCCGGGAACTCCGAGAGCACCACCTCGCCGTGCAGCCCGAGCTCGGCTGCCCGCTCTCTCAGCTTCGGCCAGCGCTTTCCGGTCGCGCCGTTGCCCGATGCGGGGTTGACGAGGAAGAGGACGCTAATCGTGGGTGACGGTCATGAGCGCGACGCGGGTCATCCGGTCGACCGCGGCGCGCAGCTCCTCGTCCGAGATCCGCTGGAAGACGCCCTCGACCACGATGTCGGACACGGTGAGCAGGCAGCCCCCGTGGATGCCTTGCACCCGGCCGATCCCGCCGAGCGCAGCGACGGTGAAGAGCGCGGCCGCTTCCATCTCGACCCCGAGGACACCGCGGCTCGACCAGCGCTCGTACTGGCCGTCGTCCGAGTTGTAGAAGACGTCGCTCGAGACGATCGGGCCGACGTGCATCGGCTGGTCCAGCTCCTTCGCCGCGTGCACGGCGCCGTGAATGAGCTCCCACGACGCCGTCGGGCAGTGGGGCTCTTTCCCGACGAGGTGCTGCGCCGTCGAGTCGGCGGGGACAGCGGTCAGCGCGACGATCAGGTCTCCGAGCGTGTGGTGCGGCTGGAGCCCGCCGCACGTGCCAACGCGCATCAGCCGCGTGCACCCGAGCTGGATCAGCTCCTCGAAGACGATCGTCGCGCCGGGACAGCCCATCCCGGTGCCCTGTACCGATACGGGCTTGCCCTCCCACGTGCCGGTGTAGCCGAGCAGCCCGCGCTCGCCGTTCACCTGCTTCGGGTCGTCGAGGTACGTCTCGGCGATGTACGTCGCGCGCAGCGGGTCGCCGGGGAGGAGGACGGCGTCGGCGTAGTCGCCTGGTTCGGCTCTGAGGTGAATTGGCATCTGGCGACTCTAACCCGTGCTGGAAGCGCCGCCGGCTGAGCCGGCGGCGCCCGGCGGAAAACCCGGGCGCATGCGCGCCCGGTGGGGAAAGATTCGGTCCATGGCCGCAACCGTGTCGCCGACGCTCGAGCAGGTGCTCGCGTTCTGCGCCGAGGAACCGGTGGAGCGCGTGTTCCTCGAGGACATCGCGCGGCGCGGGCTCGGGCGGTTCTCGGCGGTCGCCGAGCCCGACGGACGGCTCCGGGCTCTCTGCCACGTGGGCGCCAACGTCGTCCCGTCGGGCGACGGGTGCGACGCGTTCGCCGCCGGCGCGGCGCACGGAGGCGCCCGGATGATGATCGGTGAGGAGCGGGCGGTCGGCGAGCTGTGGGAGGCGGCGCGGCGCGGGATGCCGCGCCCGCGCGACGATCGCCCCGGACAGCCCGTCTATGCCCTCCGCGAGACGCCGAGGGCGGGGGAGACAGGGCTCCGTCCGGCTCGTCTCTTCGACCTCGATCTGCTCGTGCCGGCATGTGCCGATGCGCATCGCGAGGAGATCGGCGTCGATCCGCTCAAGCGCGATGCCGAGGGCTTTCGCTGGCGCACGCGCCAGCAGATCGAGGAGGGGCGCTCCTGGATCTGGGTCGAGGACGGTGTGATCCGGTTCAAGGCCGAGGCGTCGGCGTGGACGCCGGCGGCGGTGCAGCTGCAGCAGGTCTGGGTCGACCCGAGGGCGCGGCGGCACGGGTACGCACGCCGGGCGCTCGCCGACCTCTGTCGGCTGCTGCTCGAGCACGTCCCCGCGGTCTGTCTCTTCGTGCGCCCCGAGAACGATCCCGCGTTGCACCTCTACGACTCGATCGGGATGACCCGCGAGCTCACATACCGCAGCCTGGTGTTCTGAGCGGCACAATCGGCGGATGGAGGAGCTGCGCGATCGCGTTGAGCGGTTCATCCGCGAGCACGAGCTGATCCCGCGTGGCGGCGAGGTCACGTGCCTCGTCTCGGGAGGCGCCGACTCGACGTGCCTCTGGCACGTGCTCGGCTCCCTCGACTACAGCGTCTCCGCGCTCCACATCAATCACAAGCTCCGCGGCGCGGATTCCGACGAGGACGCCCGCTTCTGCGCCGACGCGCTCGGCGCGGAGGTGATCGAGCTGGACGGCCGCGGACTTTCCGAGGCCGCCCTCCGCGAGCAGCGTCGTTCGGTCGCCCGCGACCGGTTGCGCGCGACCGGCCACACCGCTTCGGACCAGGTCGAAACGATCCTCTACCGGCTCGTCTCCCGCGGCGCACCGACGGGAATCGCACCGCGCAGCGACGACGGCGTCGTTCACCCGCTCCTGCCCCTGCGGCGGGAGGAGACCGAGGCGTACTGCCGCGCAGCCGGGCTCGACTTCCGCCTCGACGCCTCGAATGCCGGCACGAAGCGCGGTCTGATCCGCGACGAGATTCTCCCGCTGCTCCGCCGCCTCCATCCGGCTGCGGACGAGAACCTTCTCCGCACCCTCGACACGCGCGCGACGCTGCCGCCCGCGCTCGCCGAGCTGCTCGCTGCGCCCGTCGGATCGAAGCGGGTCGATCTCGGCGGCGGCCTCCAGGCGGTGCGCGAGCACGAGCGCCTCTGGCTCGAGCGCGGCCCGGTCGAGCTGGCCGGAGAGATTCGCTGGGGCGAGTGGACTATCCGCTCGGAGCTCCAAGGGCTTAGAGTGCGTGGATGGAGGCCCGGCGACCGACTCGCAGGTAGGAGGCGGAAGATCCAGGACGTGTTCGTCGACGCGAAGGTGCCGCGCTCGGACCGCGATGCGTGGCCGCTCGTCGTGCGCGGCGACGAGGTCGTAGCGGTGCCGGGCATCGTCGAGCATCCGGAGGTGCAAGCTGTCCGCGGCTGAGCTCGAGCGTGCGGTGACGGAGGTCCTGATCGAGGAGGACGACCTCCAGCGGCGGATCGCGGACCTCGGCGCGGAGATCTCCTCCGACTACGAGGGTCGCGACCTGCTCCTCGTCGGCGTCCTCAAGGGCGCCGTGTTCTTTCTCGCCGACCTGATGCGCCATCTCACGGTGCCGTGCGAGATCGACTTCATGGCGATCTCGAGCTACGGCGCTTCGACGGATTCCTCGGGGGTTGTCCGGATCCTCAAGGACCTCGACATCAACATCGAAGGACGGCACGTGCTCGTCGTCGAGGACATCATCGACTCGGGCCTCACGCTGTCCTATCTCGTCCGGAATCTCGAGGCACGCGAGCCGGCGTCGCTCGAGGTCTGCGCGCTTCTGACGAAGCCCGAGCGGCGAGAGATCGACGTGCCGGTGCGCTACACAGGCTTCGAGATTCCGAACCGTTTCGTGATCGGCTACGGGCTCGACTTCGCCGAGCGCTACCGGAATCTCCCGTACGTCGGCGTGCTCGACGAGTCGCTCGTGCTCGAAAGCGCGTAGCTCCCGGCTCCGCGACAGCGTTACAGAGGCATGACCCTGGTACCCTCAGGCGAGAGCCCCTGTGAACCGCTTCTTCCGTAGCGCGCTCTTCCCGCTTGTCATCATCGCGGCCCTCGTCTGGCTCGCATTGCAGACGCTGGGTACCCACGGCGGCAAGTCGAGCGCGTGGGAGACATCGCAGCTGTACCAGCAGGTCGCTTCGGCGCCGGGAACGGTGTCGGACGTCTCCATCGACCCGAACAAACAGTCGATCACGGCAATGGTCGCCAACCAGGGGAAGATCAGCGTCCACTACGCCTCGCCGCAATCGGAGGCGTCGCTCGAGCGGGTGATGCTGAACAACGACGTCAAGTTCAACTCGAAGGGCGTCGGCACCTCGCCCTGGTGGTCGATCCTGACGAGCTTGCTGCCGTTCGTGCTCCTGTTCGGCTTCTGGATCTTCCTCATGAACCAGGTGCAGGGCGGCGGCTCGAAGGTGATGAGCTTCGGCAAGTCGCGGGCGAAGCGGATGACCCCCGATGCGCCGAAGATCGGCTTCAAGGACGTGGCCGGCGTGGACGAGGCAGTCGAGGAGCTCCAGGAGATCAAGGAGTTCCTCGAGAACCCGAAGAAGTTCCAGGCGCTCGGCGCGCGCATCCCCAAGGGCGTCCTCCTCTACGGACCTCCCGGCACCGGTAAGACGCTCCTGGCGCGCGCGGTCGCGGGCGAAGCGGGCGTGCCTTTCTTCAGCATTTCGGGCTCCGACTTCGTCGAGATGTTCGTCGGAGTCGGCGCCTCGCGCGTGCGCGACCTGTTCGAGCAGGCGAAGCAGGCGGCGCCGTGCATCGTCTTCATGGACGAGATCGACGCGGTTGGCCGCCACCGTGGCGCCGGCCTCGGTGGCGGTCACGACGAGCGCGAGCAGACGCTGAACCAGCTGCTCGTCGAGATGGACGGCTTCGAGATGAAGGACAACATCATCCTCATCGCCGCGACGAACCGGCCCGACATCCTCGACCCGGCGCTGCTGCGCCCCGGCCGTTTCGACCGGCAGATTGTCGTCGACCGGCCCGACCGTGTCGGCCGCCGCAAGATCCTCGAGGTGCACACGAAGGGCAAGCCGCTCGCGCCCGAGATCGACCTCGACACGCTCGCCTCCGGCACGCCGGGGTTCACGGGCGCGGACCTCGCGAACCTCGTCAACGAGGCGGCGCTGCTCGCGGCCCGCCGCGGCAAGAAGATCATCGAGCAGGAGGAGCTGGAGGAGGGGATCATGCGCGTCGTCGCCGGCCCGGAGAAGAAGGCGCGGCTGCTCTCGGAGCACGAGCGCAAGATCACCGCCTACCACGAGATGGGCCACGCGCTCGTCGGCCACTTCCTCGAGCACACGGATCCCGTCCACAAGATCACGATCGTCTCTCGCGGCCAGGCGCTCGGCCTCACGATCTCGCTGCCGACCGAGGACAAGTACCTCACCACGCGCACCGCGCTCATGCACCAGATGGGCATGACGCTCGGCGGTCGCGCGGCGGAGGAGATCGTCTTCCACGAGGTCACGACCGGCGCCGCGAACGACCTCGAGAAGGTCACGCAGACCGCGAAGCAGATGATCATGCGGTTCGGGATGAGCGAGAAGCTCGGCCCGCGCGTGCTCGGCCGCAACTACGACCAGCCGTTCCTCGGCCGCGACTACGGCGCCGAGGCCGACTACTCGGAGGAGATCGCGCGCGAGATCGACGACGAGATCCGGCGAGTGATCGAAGAGGCACACGAGCTGGCGCTCGCCGTCCTGCGTGAGCACATGGACGAGCTGCACAAGATCTCCACGATCCTCATCGAGCACGAGACGATCGACAGGGATCAGTTCGAGCGCCTGCTGGCGGGTGAGGACGAGGCGACCGTCTTCCCGGACGAGGCGCCTGCGGAACCGCAGCCCGAGCCGCAGCCCGAGCCGAAGCGCGAGCGCCCGCGTCCGCGGCCGTTCCCCCTGCCGGGCTCGGCCATGCAGGGCCCGGATCCCGCCAAGAGCTAGCCGCTCTAGGTGAGCGCCTTGAGGAGGGCGCCGATCTCGTAGCCGAACTGGGCCGAATGGCGCATCGCGTGCTGGCGATCGACGGTGTACCGGTTCCGCCGCCCGACGCGCTCGGCCTTGACGTAGCCGGATTCGATCAGTTCGGCGAGGATCCGCTGGGTCGCACGCTCGGTGATTCCGACGCGCTCGGCTACGTCGCGCAGCCGGATGTCAGGCATCTCGGCAAGGCACAGGAGGACCTGGGCGTGGTTGGTGAGGAACGTCCAGTTCTTCGGCCCGTCAACGCTTGACATACGCTATGAAAATCATGTATAAATTGTCGCGCATTGGGTATCACGTGAACACAATCACGTGAATACTAGCAGGCGACAGGAGAGGGCCATGAAGGACAGCGGGGTCTTCGTGCACGTCAATGACTCGATCCGCGGGCTGGCCAGCGACGGCCCGGCGACCCAGACCTGGGAGTTCATCTGCGAATGCCCGGAGCTCACCTGTCACGCATTGGTGACCCTCACGCTGACGGAGTTCGACGAGCGCAGAGCGGCGACGCCGCCTCTACCCGTCCTCGCGACGGAGCACGGCGTCTAGCGGTCGTCGTCGCCGATCGCCATCGGACGCGAGTTCGAGTCCTTCAGGCGAAGCATCGCCTCGATATAAAGCTCGCGCACGACGTCCATGTTCGGCCTGGGGTCTTCCCGCCACGACGCCGGAAGTGAGTCCCTGAGCCGAGCGCGGGCGGCGCTCTCACGCTGCCAGTGCTCGAGAAGGCGATCGTCGATCACGCAGCCGTATGTCGGCACCCGGCCGCGCCTGCTTTAGGGCTCATGCAAGGATTTGCGCTGTGATCCCCATCGAGGAGCGGTTTTCGCGCCCGTCCGTGATGGGTGTCGTCAACGTCACGCCGGACTCGTTCTCCGACGGCGGCATGCATCTCGACCCTGACGTTGCCGCCGCGGCGGCGCGACGCATGGTCGAGGACGGGGCGGCGATCGTCGACGTCGGGGGCGAGTCGACGCGACCCGGCTCGGAAGGCATTTCGGCGGAGGAGGAGCTGCGGCGTGTGCTGCCCGTGCTCGACCGGCTCGGCGGCGACCTACCGATCTCGATCGACACGTCGAAGGCCTCGGTGGCACGTGCGGCAGTCGAGCGTGGCGCGATCCTCGTCAACGACGTGACGGCATTGCGGGGCGATCTCGAGCTCGCCGAAGTCGTGGCAGGCGCCGGCGCCTATCTCTGCCTCATGCACATGCAGGGCGACCCTAGGACGATGCAGAAGGAGCCGCGCTACGACGACGTCGCGCAGGAGGTCGCCTCTTTCCTGGAGGAGCGGATGGCGTTCGCGGTCGAGCACGGCATCTCCGAGGACCGGATCTGCCTCGACCCTGGGATCGGTTTCGGCAAGACGGTCGCGCACAACGTCGAGCTCGTGCGCCGCCTCGACGTCCTGCTCGCTCTGGGACGTCCAGTGGTAGTCGGGTTCTCCCGGAAGAGCTCACTGCGCAAGCTGACGGGATCCGACGACCTGCTCGGCGCGAGCGTCGCGGCAGCCGTTGCCGCCTTCGAGCGCGGCGCGACGATTCTGCGCGTGCACGACGTCAGGCCGCACGTCGACGCCCTCACCGTGGCTGCCGCCGTCGCATGATCACGGTCGAGGTTCACGATCTGCGCGTCTTCGGCCGTCACGGCGTCCACGAGGAGGAACGCGCGCGCGGTCAGGACTTCGTCTTCGACGTCGAGTTGGAAGTAGGGGATCGGGGCACGAGCGACCGGCTCGCGGACGCAGTCGACTACGTGGAGGTTGCGCGTGTCGTGCAGCAGGTCTCGGACGCGAAGCAATTCGACCTGCTCGAGGCGCTTGCGTCAGCAGTGGCAGACGAACTCGAGAGGCGATTCGCTCCGGAGGGCGTTCGCGTGCGCGTTCGGAAGCCGGAGGTGCGGCCGGCGGGGCTCGACGGCGCGGTAGCTGCCACCGTCACGAGACCGTGACGCGCGCCTACGTTGGACTTGGCGCGAATCTCGGGGATCGCGAGCGCACGCTGCGGGAAGCCGTCGCCGCCCTCACTGCCGAGGAGGGGATCGAGGTCGTCGCCGTCTCGACGCTGCGCGAAACCGAGCCGGTGGGAGTCGGCGAGCAGCCGCTCTTTCTCAACGGTGCGGCGGCACTGGAGACGACACTCGAAGCGGGCGAGCTCCTCGACCGCCTGCTCGCCGTCGAGCAGCGGTTCGGGCGCGTTCGAGTCCCGAGTGAACACGGCCCCCGAACCCTCGATCTCGATCTCCTGCTCTTCGGCGAGGAGCAGATCGAAGCGTCCGGCCTCACGGTCCCGCACCCCCGGCTGTACGAGCGACGCTTCGTCCTCGAGCCGCTCGCAGAGCTGGATCCCGGGCTCATCATTCCCGGTCGCGGCGGCGTGGAATCCCTCCTTGCAGGGGTACACTGACCCGCGATGTCGAACCTCGACGATCTCGATGAGTACGAGGCGGAGCTCGAGCTCGCGCTGAAGAAGGAGTACCAGGCCGTCTTCTCTCTGTTCCGCTTCTGCGTGCTGACGCAGGACGCCACCTACCTCTGCAACAGGCTCGACGTGCAGCAGGCGGCACCGACCGCAGCGGGCGGTCTCCCGTTCTTCCAGCTCGAGCTGGAGGACGTCTGGGTCTGGGACAAGAACCGTCCGCGGCGGATCATTCCGCGGGCCAAGGTCTTCACCTCGGGCGACGTCACGATCGAGGAGCTGCGCGGCGAGGGCGACGAGGCGCAGCTGACGGCCGAGGCGCTCGCCGAGCGCATCGGCGAGCCGCTCCGCGGCGACGACGAGCTATAAGCCCGAACCGCGATGCTGCTCGCGGTCGACGTCGGGAACACGCAGACCGTCTTCGGCCTCTACGACGGGCCGGAGCTCGGCGAGCGCTGGCGGATCGCCACCGAGGCGCACCGGACCGGTGACGAGCTCGGCGCCTTGCTCGCGGACTTCCTCGACCTCGGCGCGATCGACGGGATCTGTCTCTCCTCGACCGTTCCGAGGCTCGTCCCGGAGTACGAGCACCTCGCGGAGCGCTGGGCGAAGGCGGAGCTGCTCGTCGTCGGCCCGGGGGTCCGGACCGGAATCGAGATCCAATATGACGACCCGCACCAAGTCGGCCCGGATCGCATCGTCAACGCGGTCGCCGCGAAGGAGCTCTTCGGCGCGCCGGCGATCGTCGCCGACTTCGGCACCTCGACGAACTTCGACGTCGTGTCGCCGTCAGGGGCATATGTCGGCGGCGTCCTCGCGCCGGGGATCGAGGTCTCGATGGAAGCGCTCTTCGCGCGCGCCGCCCGGCTCGTCAAGGTCGACTATGTCGAGCCGCCGCAGGTGATCGGCAAGACGACGTCCGGCGCACTGCAGTCCGGCCTGGTCTACGGCTTCGCGGGCCAGGTGGACGGCATAGTCGACGCCATCCGCGGCGAGCTCGGCGCCGAGGCTCCGGTGATCGGCACCGGCGGGCTGGTCGACCTGATCGCGCCGCACTCCCGCACGATCGGCCACGTCGAGCCGTTCCTGACGCTCGCAGGCCTCAGGATCGTCTGGGAGCGGAACCTCGGCTGACGCCGTCCCCTTCGAGCTCGTCCACGACAACGTGGTCGTGCGGGCACGTATCAACGGGGAGGAGGCGCCGTTCATATTCGACTCGGGAGTCGGTGTCACTCTGCTTGGCGCCATGTTCGCCGAGCGCGTCGGCGTCGAGCCTTCGCGCGGGGAGTTCAGCGGCCGGCGCATGTCCGGCCAGGAGGTCTCGCTAGCGCTGGGAGAAGCGAGCTCGATCGAGCTCGGCCCTTTCCTTCGCGAGAACGTGACCGTCGGCATCTTCGATCTCGGTGGAGTGCCGCCCGAGCTCGCCGAGCTCGCAGGCTTTCTCTCGCTCGGCGTCTTCGGGGACTCGGTGACGGTGGACTACGCGCGCAGCGAGCTGCGCGCGGAGCGGGTCGAGGGTGTCGAGGTGCCGCTCGAGCTCCACGCGGACGGGCCGTCGCTCGACGCGTATATGACGCTCGAGCTGCCCTCGGGCAGGCGGGTGCTGGTCGAGGTCGACATGGGGAGCGACGTCCTGATCCTCGACGAGCGGTTCGCGAACGACGTGGGCGTCGATCTCGCCGACGAGGCGCTCTTGCGCCGCGAAGGCATGGACGAGACGGGCTATCGCTACCTCCGGACGTTCGGGGCTGTCGCGGGTGTCGTTCAGCCCGCCGGGGCGCCGGAGCTCGGGCAGCGCGACCCGCAGGTGATCTTCCAGTCGATCATCCACGACGGCCTTGTCGGGCACGACTTCCTCAGCCGTTTCGCCGCCGTGACGTGGGATCTCGCCGGTGCGCGCCTGATTTTCGCGCGCGCGGGGCCTCAACCGCCGCCGTAGACCGAGATCGGCAGGCGGTCGAGCAGCGCCTCGTCCTCGGCCGCTGGCAGCTCGGCTTGGAGCAGCTCGACGAGCGGCCCCGCGCCGGGTGCCGCGGCGAAGAGGCGCGTCACGACCTCCTCCGTCGTCCTCAGCTGGACGAGCTCCTGCTTGAACGGCTTCGGGAACCGGCCGTGGCCGAGATACCAGCCGTAGAACTTCTTCAGGAAACCGACCGCGCGCTGCTCGCCGAGCTCGCGCACCGCCTCGCGGATGAAGACGACGAGCTCGGCCGCCACCTCCTCGCGGGTCGGGCGGAACGACTCACCCTCGGTGATCTCCCGGAGCGCCCAAGGGTTTCCCTGCGCGCCGCGGGCCACCATGACCGCCGCTGCGCCGGTCTGCTCCAGCACCTGGAGCGCCCTTTCGCGGGACGTGACGTCTCCGGACGCGATCACGGGGACGTCGACACTCTCGACGAGCTCAGCGGTGAGCCTGTGGTCGGCCTTTCCCGTGTACATCTGCTGCGCCGAGCGGGGGTGGAGTGTGAGCGCCGCGGCGCCGGCCTCGACGAGCCGCGGCCCCAGCTCGAGGCACGCGCGCGACCCGTTCTCGACCCCACGCCGCATCTTCACCGTGACCGGCACTTCGACGGCCTCCGCCACCGCCTCGACGACGCGCGAGGCAAGTGCCGGATCCTCCATCAGATGCGCGCCGGCGCCGGTCTTTGTCACCTTCCGCACGGGACAGCCGAAGTTCATGTCGACGATGTCCGCCCCGGCGGCCTCGACCATGCGGCCGGCTTCGGCCATCGCGGCTGGATCCGCGCCGAAGATCTGGATCGCGAGCGGGTGCTCGTCGGCGGCGACGCGCAGGTAGCCGAACGTACGCTCGTTCTTGTGCTCGATCCCGGCTGCGGAGACCATCTCCGAGCAGACGAGACCCGCGCCGAACCGCCGGCCCTGCCGCCGAAAGGCCTGAATGCTGACCCCGGCCATCGGGGCAAGGACGATCCGCGTCGGCACCTCGACGCAGCCGATCGCCCACGGTTCCTGGAGGTTTACCGGCATCGCGCGATGGTATCGGCGGTCGGTTGACGAGGGTTGATCGCGGGGGTACCATCCCGACCCGCCGACGGCCGGTTGCCGCCGGCCGTTTCATGTTTCGGGGTCCAGGAGGAAGTGGTGAAGGAAGTCATCCTCACGCCGGCCGGCTACAAGAAGCTCCAGGAGGAGATCGAGCTTCTCTCGACCGTGCGGCGGCGCGAGGTCGCGGAGCGCATTCGCATCGCGCGTGAGTTCGGCGACATCGCAGAGAACGCGGAGTACGACTCCGCCAAGAACGACCAGGCCCATCTCGAGGCGCGAATCGCAACGCTGGAGGAGCGGCTGAAGAACGCTCGCGTCGTGACGAAGAAGGAGATGCGCTCGGGCGAGGTCTCGGTCGGAACAAAGGTCCGGCTCAAGGACATGGGCTCGAACAAGACGGTCGAGTACCACATCGTCGGCTCGGCCGAGGCCGACCCGGCGGAGCTCAAGCTCTCCAACGAGTCGCCGGTCGGGAAGGCGATCATGGGCCACAAGAAGGGCGACGTGGTCGAGGCGCCGACCCCGCGCGGGGCCAAGAAGTTCAAGATCATGGAAGTGAAGGCCGCGTAGAGCTAGCCTCCGCTCGAGAGTGTTCGAGCGGTTCACGGATCGCGCGCGGCAGGTCCTGATCCTCGCACAGGAAGAGGCGCGAGGGCTCGGGCACAACTACATCGGCACCGAGCACATCCTGCTCGGGCTGCTCCGGGAGGAGGAGGGTGTCGCGGCGCGGGTGCTTGCGTCCCGCGCCGTCACCCTCGAGGGCGTCCGAGCACAGGTCGTCCGGATCATCGGCGAGGGCGAAGAAGAGGTCACGGCCGGCCAGATCCCGTTCACGCCGCGGGCGAAGAATGTGTTGGAGGTCGCGTTCCGCGAGATGATCGACCTGCAGCCCCCGGCTGCCATCGGCACCGAGCATCTCCTGCTGGGGCTCGTCAGTGTGAGAAAGAGCGTCGCCTCGCAAATTCTCGGTGCGTTCGACGTGGATACCGCGACGATCCGAGCCGAAGTCCTGCGGGCTTTCGGACACTAGACTCGGCGGCCATGGCCGCCCCCAAGCGTTTCCCAGATCGGGACGAGGTTGCGGCCGTCCGGGCAGAGGCCGAGCAGCTCGAGCCCGGCGCGACCGACGACTCGACGAAGCGTCGGCTGGCGGGGCGCGTCATGGCGCGGCGCGACATGGGGAAGCTCGTCTTCCTCGACCTCGTCGACCGCTCGGGTCGCATCCAGCTGATCTGCCCGACCGCGCGGACCGGCGAGCTCGAACTCCACCTCGGCGACGTTGTCGGCGTGACCGGCTCTCCCGCGCGCGCACGTCGCGGCGAGCCGTCGCTGATGGTCGACGAGCTCGAGGTGCTAGCCCGGATTCGCTCGCCGCTTCCCGACACGTTCCACGGGATCGAGGACGTGGAGCTTCGCTACCGGAAGCGCTACCTCGATCTGCTGATGAGCGAGGAATCGCGCGACGAGGTGATCAAGCGTGCGCGAATGGTCTCGGCGATTCGCGCCTACCTCGACGGCGAGGGCTTCATCGAGGTGGAGACGCCGATCCTCCAGCCTCGCTACGGCGGGGGCTTTGCCGAGCCGTTCGTGACGCACTCCGAGCTGCTCGACACCGATCTCTACCTCCGCATCGCCGACGAGCTCTACCTCAAGCGCCTCATCGTCGGCGGTCTCGAGAAGGTCTACGAGCTCTCGAAGGATTTCCGCAACGAGAGCTACTCGTACAAGCATTCGCCGGAGTTCAGCCAGGTCGAGTGGTACGAGGCCTATGCGGACTACAAGGACACGGCAGCGCGGATGAAGGAGCTCGTGCGCCGAGCGGCGGAGACGACGATCGGTGGGACGAAGACGAGGTTCCGTGGCCACGACGTCGACCTCTCCGAGTGGCAGGACGTGCGCTTCGTCGAAGCGCTCGAGGCACACGGCGTCTGGACTCGCGACGAGGCCGAGCTGCGCGCGAAGCTGACCGACGCAGGCGTCGACGTCTCGAGCGACCGCAGCTGGTCGCAGCTCGCCGACCACGCGTATTCGCATTTCGTCGAGCCGGAGCTGACCCAGCCGACCATCGTCTACGACTGGCCGATCGAGCTATCGCCGTTCGCGCGCACCACCGACGGCGACGACACGCTCGTCGAGCGATTCGAGGCCGTCGTGAGCGGGATGGAGATCGCGAACGCGTTCAGCGAGCTCAACGACGCCGAGGAGCAGGCGCAGCGGTTCGCCATGCAGGAGTCGGAGCGGGAGGCAGGCGCGGTCGAGGCGGAGCCCGGCGACCCGGACTACGTCGAGGCGATGTCGTACGGCATGGCGCCGAACGGAGGCTGCGGCGTCGGCGTCGACAGGCTCGCGATGGTCCTGCTCGGAAAGGACGCCATCCGCGACGTGATCCTCTTCCCGACGCTGCGCAGCCGCGACTAGCCCGAGCGTTCGGGCTTCGTAAGGGTCGGGCTCGCTGCGCTTTACCAACAAGGTGGTTGGCTACGATGGGCGAACCTTCGACCAGTTGACGGCGTTGTACTAGGGAAAGGAGTCGAGGGAATTGTTCGAGCGCTTTACCGAACGGGCTCGCCAGGTCGTCGTCCTCGCGCAGGACGAGGCGCGGGCGCTCAAGCACAACTACATCGGCACCGAGCACATCCTGCTGGGCCTGCTCCGCGAGGAGGAGGGCCTTGCGGCACGGGTGCTCGAGTCTCTCGACATCACGGTGGAGGAAGTGCGGGCGCAGGTCGCACGGATCGTCGGCCAGGGCGACGAGGTCACGACCGGCCAGATCCCGTTCACGCCGCGCGCGAAGAAGGTGCTGGAGCTCGCGCTGCGCGAAGCGCTGTCCCTCGGCCACAACTACATCGGCACCGAGCACATTCTGCTCGGCCTCGTCCGCGAGAACGAGGGCGTCGCTGCCCGGATCCTGCTCGACTTCGACGCCGACGCGGAGAAGATCCGGAACGAGATCATCCGCATGCTTTCCGGTCCCGGCCGGCGCCAGGCGGGCGCGGGCGGAGGGCCAGGCGGCGAGAAGTCCAAGTCCTCGAAGCTGCTCGACCAGTTCGGTCGCAACTTCACGAAGCAGGCGCAGGAGGGCAAGCTCGACCCGGTCGTCGGGCGCCAGACGGAAATCGAGCGGATCATGCAGATCCTCGCGCGCCGCCAGAAGAACAACCCCGTGCTGATCGGCGAGCCCGGCGTCGGCAAGACCGCCATCGTGGAGGGCCTTGCCCAGCGCATCTCTTCGAACCAGGTGCCCGAGATCCTCAAGGGCAAGCAGATCTACAGCCTCGATCTCGCCGCCCTCGTCGCCGGTTCGAAGTATCGCGGCGAGTTCGAGGAGCGGCTGAAGAAGGTCATGAAGGAGATCCAGCAGCGCGGCGACATCGTCCTGTTCATCGACGAGCTCCACAACCTCGTCGGCGCGGGCGCGGCCGAGGGTGCGATCGACGCAGCCTCGATCCTCAAGCCGGCGCTGGCGCGTGGCGAGCTGCAGACGATCGGCGCCACGACGCTCGACGAGTACCGCAAGTACCTCGAGCGCGACGCCGCCCTCGAGCGCCGCTTCCAGCAGGTGCGCGTCGAGGAGCCGTCGGTCGACGACTCCGTGCAGATCCTGCGCGGCCTGCGCGACCGCTACGAGGCGCATCACCGCGTGACGATCACTGACGAGGCCCTCAAGGCCGCCGCCGAGCTCTCCGACCGCTACATCCAGGATCGCCATCTCCCCGACAAGGCGATCGACCTGATCGACGAGGCCGCCTCGCGCCTGCGCATCAAGTCGATGTCCGCGCCACCGCGGTATCGCGAGCTCGAAGACGAGATCGAGCGGGTCCGCAAGGAGAAGGAAGCCTCGATCGAGAACCAGGAGTTCGAGAAGGCCGCCTCGCTGCGCGACAAGGAGCGCAAGCTCACGCAGAAGAAGCGGGAGCTCGAGGAGCAGTGGCGTACCTCCGAGAACCAGGAGGAGCAGCCGCAGGTCGGCGAGGAGGAGATCGCCGACATCGTCTCGATGTGGACGGGCATCCCGGTCTTCAAGCTCACCGAGGCCGAGTCGGCGCGGCTCGTCAAGATGGAAGAGGAGCTGCACAAGCGCGTCGTCGGCCAGGACGAGGCCATCGTGGCCGTCGCGAAGTCGATCCGCCGCGCACGCGCGGGAATCAAGGACCCGAAGCGGCCGACCGGCTCGTTCATCTTCCTCGGCCCCTCCGGCGTCGGCAAGACCGAGCTCGCGCGCACGCTCGCGGAGTTCCTCTTCTCGGACGAGGACGCGATGATCCAGGTCGACATGTCGGAGTACATGGAGAAGCACTCCGTGTCGCGGCTCGTCGGCTCGCCCCCGGGCTACATCGGCAACGACGAAGGCGGACAGCTGACCGAGGCCGTGCGGCGCAAGCCGTACTCGGTGCTGCTGCTCGACGAGATCGAGAAGGCGCATCCCGACGTGTTCAACATCCTCCTGCAGATCCTCGAGGAGGGGAAGCTGACCGACGCGCAGGGTCGCCGCGTCGACTTCCGGAACACGATCGTGATCATGACCTCGAACCTCGGAGCGGCCCAGATCTCGAAGAACACCGGGTTCGGCTTCACCGTCGGGGATGAGTCCGGGCTCTCGTACGACGAGATGAAGGGCCGCGTGATGGGCGAGCTCAAAAAGGTCTTCCGGCCCGAGCTCCTCAACCGGATCGACGAGATCATCGTCTTCCACAAGCTCTCGAAGGAAGAGATCACGACCATCGTCGATCTGCAGCTCAGGCGCCTGCGCGAGCAGATGGCGACGCACGAAGTCTCGATCGAGCTCACCGACGACGCGAAGGAGCTGCTCGTCGACAAGGGCTACGACCCCGCGATGGGTGCTCGGCCGCTGCGCCGCGCGATCCAGCGCTACATCGAGGATCCGCTCGCCGACTTCGTCCTCGGACGCCAGCTCGAGCCGGGCTCGACGATCCTCGTGGGGCGCACGCGCACCGACGACGGGGAGCCGGGCGACGAGGTCGACATCACCTTCATCCCCGGTGAGGTGACACCGGAAAAGGTGACGGTGCCGGCCGAGGAGCCTGCGGCCTCCGGCGAAAACGGCCAAGAGCCCGCTTCCGAAGAGGAATAGCGCCGCCGGCGCCAGTGAAGCGCCGCGATGAACCACCTGAAAGGGGACGAGTCAACCGGCCCCGCGGGCACATGATGCTCCTGTAAGCACGACACTCCCGGTGAGCCCCGATGCGGCGGGGGCTCCCGACATATCTCCCTCAGCAGGAAGCGGCCCCCGCGGCGGGGCCGTTTCCCTTTGGGCGCAAAGTTGCCGGGGATCCGTGAGGTTCGCGTCCGCCCACGGCCGTAGGGTGGACGAATGGCAAAGGCGGCGGCCGTTCAGTTCAGCTGCACCGAGTGCGGGTACAGCGCCGGGCGCTGGTTCGGCAAGTGTCCGGGCTGTGCGTCGTTCGGGACCCTCGTCGAGGAGGTCGGCGAGACGGCGGGAGGAGCCGGGAAGGCGGCGGCACGAGTTCCTCTTCGGCTTGTCGAGGTCGAGGTCGAGGAGGCTGCGCGCATCTCCACAGGGATCGCGGAGCTCGATCGGGTGCTCGGCGGCGGGTTGGTGCCCGCGTCGCTCGTTCTCCTCGGCGGCGAGCCCGGCGTCGGCAAATCGACGCTGCTCCTGATGGCGCTGCGCGCGATCGGCGAGACGCGGCCCGCCCTGCTCGTCACGGGAGAGGAGTCGGTGGCCCAGGTCAAGCTGCGCGCCGAGCGGCTCGGCGGCGCCGGGAAGGTTCAGATCCTCGCCGAGACCGAGCTCGAAACCGTCTGCGAGACGCTTCGCACCGAGCGGCCGGCGGTGTGCGTGGTCGATTCCGTGCAGACGCTCCACGCGAACGAGCTCGGCTCGGCACCCGGCTCGGTCGGACAGGTGCGGGAGGCGGCCGCGCGGCTGTTGCGCGTCGCGAAGGAAAACAACGTCGCCACGATCCTCGTCGGCCACGTGACGAAGGACGGGAACGTCGCGGGCCCGCGCGTGCTCGAGCATCTCGTCGACTGCGTCCTCCAGTTCGAGGGCGACCGCTACCACGCGCATCGCGTCCTGCGAGCCGTGAAGAACCGCTTCGGCTCGACGAACGAGCTCGGAGTGTTCGAGATGACGGGTGCCGGCCTGGCCGGAGTCGCCGACCCGTCGGAGGTCTTCGGGCGCACGGTTCCCGGCGAACCGGGAGCGGCTGTCGCGTGCGCGCTCGAAGGGACGCGGCCGATCCTGCTCGAGATCCAGGCGCTTGTCGCGCAAAGCGAGCTCGCGATGCCGCGCCGGGTCGCGACCGGCATCGACCCGAAGCGGCTTGCGATGATCGTCGCGGTTCTCTCGCGTCACGCGCGTGTCGCGCTGGGACAGGCCGACGTCTTCGTCAACGTCGCCGGCGGTGTCCGGATCGACGAGCCCGGCGCAGACCTCGCCGTCGCGCTCGCGATCGCCTCGGCCGCGCGGCGTGTCCCGGTGAAGACGGGGGTCGCCGCGTTCGGCGAGATCGGTCTCACGGGCCGCCTGCGCACGGCCGCGCAGGCCGAGCGGCGGCTCGAGGAGTGCGCGAAGCTCGGCCTCTCGGTCGTCGTCGCGCCGGTCGGAACCGCTTCGACTGGCAAAATCGAGGTCGAGGCCGCAGAGACGCTGCGGCAGGCGATCAAGGCGGGGCTTGATGGCGACCGACCCGAAGGAGACGACCGAGCGTAGGGGAGAGCATCGCCTGGGCGACCTCGGCTTCACGCGCATCCCCTCGGAGGAAGATCCGCGCCGCAAGAACCCGGAGCTCCTTACCGCGATCGCCAAGATCGCGCCGGGCACCGGGCTCCGCGAGGCCGTCGACGACGTGATCCGCTCCCACGAGGGCGCGCTGATCGTCGTGGGCGACCCGAACTCGCTCTCGTTCCTCTATTCGGGCGGGATCCAGCTGGACGCGCCGTTCCGGCCGCAGCTCCTCTACGAGCTCGCGAAGATGGACGGCGCGATCATCGTCGATGAGCCGGTCAAGCGGCTCGCGTGGGCGAACGTCCAGCTCATGCCCGATCCGACGATCCCATCGAACGAGACCGGCACGCGGCACCGCACCGCCGAGCGCGTGGCGAAGCAGACCGGCGCGCTCGTCGTCTCCGTCTCGCAGCAGCGCGAGACGGTCACGATCTTCGTCGGGCCCGCGCGGTACCAGCTCGACCCGGTTGCGGACGTGCTCGCGAAGACGAACCAGGCGCTCGGGACGCTCGACACGTACCGGCAGCGCCTGGAGCAGGTGTTGACGCGGCTCACTGCGCTCGAGTTCCAGAACGCCGTCGTGCTCGACGACGTGCTCGTCGTCCTCCAGCGGGCGGAGATGATCACGCGGATGGCGGCGCGCATCATGCGTGACTGCATCGAGCTGGGCACCGAGGGACGCCTGATCAGGCTGCAGCTCGAGGAGTTCGTCGGGGATGTGCCGGGAGAGCGCGACGCGATCGTTCGCGACTACCACGTCCTCGGCGCCGGCGAGGAAGCGACCACCGCGCTCGCCGACCTCTCCGGCGTCAGCTACCAGGAGCTCCTCGAGTTCGGAAGGTTGGCCGAGGTGCTCGGCTACGAGCGCGGAGTCAACCCGCTCGACCAGGCGGTCGTGCCGCGCGGCTACCGGATCCTCTCGCATCTCCCGCGCGTGCCGGAGCCGCTCGTCCGCCGTGTCGTCTCCGACCTCGGGAGCCTCGACGCGGTCGTCCGCGCCTCGCAGCGAGAGCTGGAATCGGTGGAGGGCGTGGGGACGGTGCGGGCGCGCGAGATTCGCGAGGGACTGCGCCGGCTGCAGGAGCACAACCTCGTGGATCGCTACCTCCAGCTTTGACGGAATCGCGCTTCAACAGCCCGGATTTGCTCCAGATTTGGCTTAGTTAGGCCGTTTCTGCTACACTGACGCCCTGTTGCCGGCGCAGAAGGGTGTGCCGGCTTTCTTCACGAAATAGCGGCTCTCAGCCAGGGGAGGTTCGGCTTGTACGACGTCGGCGACAAGGTGGTCTATCCCCACCACGGGGCGGGAACGGTCGTCAAGAAGGAGAAGCGCGAGGTTCTCGGAGAGCAGCGCGAATATTTGACGATCAAGATCCTGCACAACGACATGACGGTGCAGGTCCCGTCCGAGAATGCCGAGAAGGTCGGCCTCCGGCGAGTGATCGGCGAGAAAGAGGTCGGCGTTGTCCTCAAGGCGCTGACCGGCGTCTCGACCGAGATGCCGAAGAACTGGAACCGGCGCTTCAAGCACAACCGCGACAAGATGAAGACCGGGGACATCCTCGAGCTCGCCGAGGTCGTCCGGAACCTCGCCCTGCGCGACCGGGAGAAGGGTCTTTCGACGGGCGAGAAGCAGATGTTCGTGAAGGCGAAGAAGATCCTCGCCTCCGAGCTGATGTACGCGAAGGACATGGACGAGGAGACCTGCGCGGACTGGCTCGAGGAGGTTCTCGCCTCCGACAGCCCGCCCAAGAAGAAGCCTGCGGCCAAGAAGAAGGCCGCTGCGGCCGCGGCCTAGCCGGGCCGGCTTCCGGACATGTCCGTCTGGGCCATCCTCGTCGCCGCGGGGCGCGGGGAGCGGCTCGGGCTGGACCGGCCCAAGGCGTTCGCGAAGCTCGGGGACGAGCCGCTCCTCGCGGAGCCGCTGCGACGGCTCGACGCGTCTCCCTGGGTGGATGGAATCGTGGTCGTCGCGCCCCCCGGCTGGGAGGAACCGGCGATCCTCCTCGCCGAAGAGGAGGGCTGTGACAAGGTGCACGCCTGCGTGGTGGGCGGCGAGACGAGAAGCGACTCCGTGCGGGCCGGCCTCGCCGAGGTGTCTCCCGACGCGCTCGTCGTCCTCGTGCACGATGCCGCGCGGCCGCTGCTCTCGGACGAGGTCGTCGAACGCGTCCTCGCTCCGCTGTCGGAGGGTTGGGACGGCGTGGTGCCGGGCCTTCCGGTCGGCGACACGCTGAAGCGCGTCGGCTCCGAGGGAGGCGTACTGGAGACGCTGGCCCGGGACGGGCTCTGGGCGGTTCAGACGCCCCAGGCATTCGCTGCGGACGTGCTTCGCCGCGCCCACGCGAACGGCGCCGAGGCGACCGACTGTGCCGGCCTGGTCGAAGCTGTGGGCGGGCGGGTCAAGATCGTGGAGGGCGATCCGCGGCTGCTCAAGGTGACGTCATTGGCGGATCTCGAGCGCGTGGCGTCGTTGTTGCCTTGATCCTCGACTACCACATGCATCTTCGCGACGAGACAGGAGCGGTCGACCACACCGCCGACGCAGCCGAGCGCTTCGTTGCGCGCGCAGTGGAGCGTGGCGTCGACGAGATCGGCTTCACCGAGCATGTCTACGTCTTCGAGCAGACTCGCGATTTCTGGCAGTTGCCGAGTCAGATGCAGCAGTGCAGGCAGGACCTTGACGTATACGTGGAGGCAGTGACCGAGGCAAAGCAGCGTGGACTGCCCGTGAAGCTGGGCCTCGAGGTGGACTGGGTCGGCGAGCGGGCCGATGAGCTCGCAGAGTGCCTCGAGCCGTATCCGTTCGACTACCTCCTCGTCTCGGTGCATGAGCTCGACGGCAGGTACGCGCTCGAGGCAGGCCGAGATGAGGGTGCGTGGGGTGAGTGGCCTGAGGAAGAGGTGTGGCTGCGATACGTCGAGGCACTGTGCGAAGCGGCGAGGAGCGGCAACTTCGACGTACTTTCGCATCCGGATCTCGCGAAGATCTCGGGCGTGCGCGGCTCGGATGAGCGCTACGCGGAACTTGCAGAGGCGGTAGATGCCGCGGGCGTTGCGCTGGAGATCTCGACAGCCGGGCTCCGTAAGCCGGTTGGCGAGCTCTATCCCGATCGGCGTCTCCTGGAGTTGTCGGCCGCGCCCATAACGCTGGCATCGGACGCGCACAGGCCGGAGGTCGTGGGGGAGAGCTTCGAGCAAGCCGTCGCACTCGCGCGCGCGTGCGGTCGCGACTCCGTCAGCGTCTTCGAGGGCCGGACACGACGACAGGAGCCGCTCGGATGACCGTGCGGGTGGTCGTCTTCGACGTGGGGGAGACGCTCGTGGACGAAGCGACGACGTACGAGCGCTGGGAGGCCGAAGGCGCTACGACGTTCGTGTTCGCCGATCGCGACCTCCATCCCGACGCGCTGCCGTGCTTCGCGGCGTTGCGCGCTCGCGGGCTGCGGCTCGGCGCCGCCGGGAACATGTACGCGCACCACGAGGAGTTCCTGCGCCCGCATCTCGATTTCGTGGGTTCCTCGGAGCGCTGGGGCGTCGAGAAGCCGGCCGAGGGGTTCTTCGCCCGGATCGTGAAGAAAGCGGGTGTCCCCGCGGGCGATATCGTCTACGTCGGCGACCGCGTGGACAACGACGTTCTCCCGGCTCTCGCGGCGGGCTTGCGGACTGTTCGCGTTCGCCGCGGCGCGCACGCGCATGTCGAGTCGCCGGCAGGAACGACCACGATCGATTCTCTCGCCGAGTTGCCGGAGGCGCTCGCACGTGTCTGAGTACCGGGTCGGCACTGGGTTTGACGCGCACGCGTTCGAGGAGGGCGTCCCGCTGGTCCTCGGCGGCGTCGAGATCGATCACCCCCGCGGGCTAGCGGGTCATTCCGACGGTGACGTCCTCGCGCACGCTCTAACCGACGCCGTGATGGGGGCGGCCGGGCTCGAGGACATCGGCGCGCTCTTCCCCTCCACCGACCCGAAGCTCGAGGGCGCCGACTCGCTCGAGCTGCTGGAGCAGGCGTGGGAGCGGGTGCAGGCCCACGGCTGGAGACTCGCGAACGCGGACGTCGTCCTGGTCGGCGAGGAGCCCCGCCTCGCTCCACACCGTGACGAGATGCGGGAGCGGCTGGCGCATGCGCTCGGCGTCGATCCGGAGCTCGTTGCGGTCCGCGCCACAACGACGGACGGCCTCGGCTTTGCCGGTCGCGGCGAAGGGCTCGCCGCCCAGGCCGTTGCGCTGCTCGTCCGATGAAGCTCGCACTCGTCACACACGCCGAGCACCCGAAGCTCCGGAGGACACTGCCGGATATCTGGCCGGAGTTCATGGCGCACGATCCGGTCGTCCAGTCGTTCTGGCCGCAGCTCTACGACCAGTATCCGGACTTCCAGCTGTGGGTCGTCGATCGCGAGGACGGCGGCCGGCGAACGGTCGGCTACGCCTGCAGCGTGCCGGTCGTCTGGAACGGAACACCGTCGCCTCGCGGGATCGACTGGGCGCTGACGGACGGCGTCGAAGGCACTCCGACGACGCTATGCGCGATCGTCGCGGGCGTCGTCCCGGAGTACCGCGGCCTGGGCGTCGCGGAGGCGATTCTCCGGCGGCTCGCCGCCGTCGGAGCAGGTCACGGGCTCGACGCGCTCGTGGCGCCGGTGCGCCCCACATGGAAGGACCGCTATCCCCTCGTCGCGCTCGACCGCTACGTCAGCTGGCGCCGCGGCGACGGGCTCCCGTACGACCCGTGGCTGCGCACGCACGAACGACTTGGGGGCGAGATCCTGGAAACCGCCCCGCGCTCGATGACGATCTCAGGCACGCGCGCCGAGTGGGAGCAGTGGACGGGGATGGTCTTCCCCGAGGACGGCAACTACGTCGTCCCGGGTGCGCTCGTTCCGGTGCATTTCAAGAACGGCCGCGGCGTGTACGTAGAACCCAACATCTGGGTTCGCCACGCCTTTTAGTTAGCGCTCGCCCGCTTCGCTGGCGCAGGCTCGCTTCGCTCGCGTGCGCAAGCGCTGTGCTTTCCGCTCGCGCTGGTGCCGCGCCCGCGCCTGTCAGTCGCGGCACGATAAAGGGCAGCTAGCGGCGCTTGCGCTGCTTCTCGAGCCGACGCCGCATCTGCCGGTTCGTCACCTCGAGGTCGGAACCGCCCTGCTGCTCCTGCATCTCCATCAGCGCCGCCCGTTCCTCGCGCGTGAGTCGCGACATCACCTTCTGCGCCTGCTGCGGGTTGGCGAGCTGCTTTGCGTGCGGTTCGACCTTCCGCAGGGCGCTGGCGAGCTCCGGATTCGCCCGCTGCAGCGAGGCGCGATGCGCCTTCGTGAGCAACCGCTTCAGAAGCGGCACCTTCATCAGCGCCGTGACGATCGGGCGCAGGTAGCGACCGTTCTGGATGCGGCCGAGCAGGCCGAGCGCAGCCATCAGGAAGACGAGCCCGAGCACGATCCAGAGCGGGATCAGCAGGATCACGATCGATGTGGCCAGCATCGGCAGGATGGTACCCGGCTAATGCGGGAGGGACACGACCTCTCCGTCCATCTCGACGAGGCCGTCGCGCACGAGTGAGGCGACAGCCTCGGCGTCCTCCGGCTGCGAGCCCGCGACGACCTCGCGAAGAGCCGCCGCCCGCCGCTTGCGGAACGAGCCCTCGAACGGTCCCTGGCGACGCAAAGGCTCGAAGCGGCTCCCGCGTGAAGGGCAGGCACGGGCGAGCGGGCAAACGTCGCAACGTGGGACTCGCGCGAGGCAGACCGCCTTGCCGAGATCCATGAGCGCCTGGGCGGCCGCAGCGGTGAACGCGTGCCGCGTCCGCTCCGAGACGCGCGCCACGTTGACGTCCATGGGGAGAACCGGCCGTCCGAAGGCGAAGCACGCGACGGCATCCGCCGTGTAGCGACCGACACCGGGCAGCTCGGTCAGGTCGTCGGGCCAGCCCACCGCGGCCACATGCTGCGCAGCACGGTGCAGGGCCAGTGCGCGCCGGTTGTAGCCGAGACCCTGCCATTCGCGGATCACGTCTGCTGCGGGTGCGGCCGCGAGCGCCTCGATCGTCGGCCAGCGCTCCAGCCATGCGCGCCAGCGAGGGACGACGCGCTCGACCTGCGTCTGCTGCGACATGACCTCGCTGACGAGGATCGCGTACGGGTCGCGCGTCCTACGCCACGGCAGGTCGCGGCCGTGCTCGCGAAACCACGTCAGTAGTTCGGCTTCCACAAGTGCGAGCGTAGAGGAGAAGACCGGTGGAAATCTGTCTCGATCGGAGCTTCAATTCCCGGCATGAGACGCTTCGGCGTCGCGATTGCGGGGTGCACGGCGGCCGCGGTCGTCACGCTTACCGCGCTCGGGGGAACTAGCGACCGCCTCCTGCCGCTCCGCTCGCCGCCGCTCGCAACTCCGCACTTGACCGCGATCGTCACAGGGCGCCACGGATCCCGGCTCGTGCGGCTCGATGCGTCCTCCTTCGCGGTCGAGCGTTCGTCGAGTCCGGTCGGCTGGTTTCGCGGCTGGGTCCGCTCCGCGGTTGGGCACCGGGTGGCCGTGGCGACATGCCCTCATCGCTGCACCGGGACCCTGCTCCGCTTCGCGAATCCCGCGACGCTGCGTTGGGAGCCGCGCGGAGAGCTGCTCGACGGGCAGTTCTATGCCGCTGCCTGGCCTCGCCCGCGAACGCTGCTCGCGCTCGTCGGAGGGGAGACCGCACTCACTCTGGTCAAGGTGGACCCGTTTGCGATGCGGATCGTCGCGAGCACGCCGGTCACGGGACCAATCTTCCAGACCGCGCACTCGACTCACGGGCTCGTGCTCCTCGCAGGCCAGGAGGACGAGGTCGCGCCGGCGCGGCTGGTCGTGGTCGCCCCGGACGGGAGGGTCCATTCCGTCCAGCTCGGCCGGATCCGGGCGGGAACGCGCTACGACAGGCAGAGCAGGTATCTGCTCGGCACGACGAACATGCCGGGGCTCGCCGTCGACCCGCGGGTCGGCGTCGCCTACGTCGTGGACGGTAGTGGGCTCGTCGCCGCCGTCCGGTTGGGCGACCTGAGTGTGAGCTACCACCGGCTGGGATCGGGTTCGCTCCTCACCCGCCTCGCCGACTGGCTGACCCCGCCTGCGCAGGCCAAGGACGCGAACGGCCCAACGATCAGCGCGCAGTGGCTCGGGAGCGGGCTGCTCGCGGTCGCAGGCAGCGACGAGACCGCGACGGCACACGCCGGCAGCCAACGGCCTACCGGCCTCCGCATCGTCGACACCCGCAACTGGAGCGTCCGGATGCTCGACCCAAACGCCAATACCGGCTGGGTCGGCGACGGCGTGCTGCTCGCGACCGGCACGAGCGGGAGCTACACCCGCAACTCCAGCCACGTCCACCGCGAAGGGCTCGTCGCGTACGGGCCCGACGGTCACCTCCGCTGGCGGCTGACGGGGGTGGTGCCCTTCGTGCTCGGTATGCACGGCAGCCGGGCAGTCCTCGCGGGGCCCGACGGCTTTCCGCTCGTCGACCTCGCAAGCGGCCATGTGATCCGCAAGCTTCCGCGCGGCCCGGTCTGGGACGGGCTGCTGCACGGCGCAGGTTCTCCCTGATAGGAAGCGGCACCCGCCGCTGCAGGCATCATCCGGCGGATGCGCCGCCTCCTCGTCGTCGCCGGCGCCCTGATCCTGCTCGCCGGCATCGCGACGGCCTACTACGCGTCGCGTCACCGCTTCGGCGGCAGCATCAAGGGGACGTCGACCGAGTTCGATCCGACCCAGACCGTCGCCGCGCCACAACCGGGTCCGCTCGTCTCGCCGATGTTCGGTGGGCAGCCGCAGCATCTTCACGTCGGGGTCGGCCGCGTGAGGCCGCCGTTCCGGCGCGACTGGGTCTCGGGCGGCACGTCACTCGTCGAGTTCCCGCCGGCCATCGGGTTCCACTACCTGTACTACGCCAGCCTGAACGGCAACCTGGTCGCCGTCTCCACCCGCAACGGACGTCGCCTGTGGACCGTGCACGTCGGTCGCTGCGAGGCGTCCTCGCCTGCCGTCGACCGGCTCGGACGGGGCTCCGTCTACGAAACGTTTCTGAACCGCCATCCCTGCGGCAGAGATGCGGCGAAGAGAGGAGACGGCGAGTTGCTGGTCGTCGCCGCCGGACCGTCGCACCAGGTGCGCTGGCGCAAGCATCTCGGCGCCAGCGAGACGTCGCCGATCATCGTCGGCCCGCGGATCTTCGTCGGCGACGCGGAGGGGAACGTCTACTGCCTCCGCACGGTCGACGGGAAGACGGTCTGGACCTTCCACGCCGGCGGGCCGGTGAAGGGCGCGCTCGCCTTCGACCGCGGCCACGTCTTCTTCGGCGCCTACGACGGCCATCTCTACGCGTTGCGGGCGAGCGACGGCAAGCAGATCTGGCAAGCGGATTCCGCGCGCGACTGGTTCGGTCGCCACGGCACGTTCTACTCGACCCCCTCGGTCGCGTACTCGCGCATCTACCTCGGTTCGACCGACGGCCACGTCTACTCGTTCGGTGAGCGGAGCGGGAAGCTGCGCTGGTCGTATCGCACCGGAGGGTTCGTCTATGGCTCGCCCGCGGTCTGGCGCAGCCGGGTCTTCGTCGGCTCGTACGACCGTTGGTTCTACGCCCTCGACGCGGCTACGGGGGCGCTGCTGTGGAAGTTCCACGCCAACGGCCAGATCTCGGGCTCCGCGACGGTCGTCGACGGCATCGTCTACTTCGCCACCCTCCATCGCCGCACGTACGGCCTCGACGCGCGCACCGGGAAACAGGTATGGACGTTCCCCGACGGCGCGTTCACACCCGTCGTGACGGACGGGGAGCGGCTCTATGTCACCGGCTGGGGGAAGGTGTACGCGTTCAGTGCCCGAACGAGGTTGCAGAGCGCAAGTTCGGGGTCATAGAGACAGATGGCGGAAGAGACGATCGATCTAAACCTCGACGGCAAGGTTGTCCCCGTTCCGCGCGACCTAGTGAGCAGGCTCGCCGCGGCAGCGGCTGCCAATGCCGGCGTCTCCGCTCGTCACCGCGAGCTCTCTCTCCTCCTCGGCCGCGCACTCGAGTCGGGCGCCGTGACCCTCGACCAGGACGGCGTGCGCGCGCTCTGCGCCGTGATCGAGGAGGAGCACGATGGCCGCTTCGGGCTTGCCGGCGCCGCGTTGCTCCGAGAAGCCGCCGCCTAACGTTTACGCAGGAGCACCGCTCCCGTGGCGGCGCCGACTCCCGCCGCGAGCGAGCCAGCAAGCCGTCGGTGCTTCGTGAGGCTCGTCTGGAGGCTGTGGGAATGCGCCTTGTCGTCGAACGGACCGTGCGCGCCGCGATCCTCATCGGCGTCGACCGGCTCGTAGAGATTGTCGTGGTTCGGGCCCCCGTTGAGCGGCTGCTTCGTCATCTGTGAGCCGTAACCCGTCTTCGCGAGGTACCAGTCGAGGAACCACGGCGCGAGCCGCTCACCGAGGATGTTGAGCACGGTCGGCCAGCCGACATAGATCTGGCGCCGACGGTGATATGCCGCCCAGTGGATCGCATCTGCGGCGATCTCCGGCTGGTAGATCGGAGGCACGGGCTGTGTCTGCTTCGGCAGCTTCGTCCGGCCCCACGTGAACTGGGTCGTGTTGAAACCGGCGAGGTGCACCATCGTCAGATGGATGTCCCAGCCGTGGTGGCGGATCTCGGTGATGACGGACTCCGTGAAGCCCTTGCACGCGTGCTTCGCGCCGCAGTACGGCGCCTGCAGCGGGATCCCCCGGAAGGCGAGGGCTGAGCCGACCTGGACGATCGTGCCCCGGTTGCGTTCGGCCATCCGCTTCAGGGCTGCGCGCGTTCCCCACACCATGCCGTGGTAGGTGACCTCGGTGGCACGCCGGTACTCGTCCGGCTCCACGTCGAGGAACTCCGAGTAGATCGTCGCCATCGCGTCGTTGATCCAGATGTCGATCGGCCCGAGCTGATCCTCCGCTGCTTGGGCCGCATCCTCGACCTGGCCGGCGTCGGCGACGTCGGTGGGAAGGACGAGCGCGTGGCCGCCTAGCTCTTCGACCTCGCGCGCTGCCGCCTCGAGCCCGCCTCGGCCCCGTGCGACCAGCGCGATCTTCGCGCCGTCCTTTGCGAACCGGCGCGCGGTGGCGCGTCCGACTCCGCCCGACGCACCCGTGATGACCACGACGTCGCTCATCTCTTCTCGTCTTCCGGCCCACCGGAGACGCCAAACCTCTAACGATCCAGAACCTCCACCGTGTCCCCGTCCTGCAGCTCGTGGTGCGGCCCGACGCGCTGTCCCGCGAACCGCCCGGACGGGCCCCAGACGCGTGCGCCGGTGCAACGCTCCCCGAGCGCATGATGGATGGAGTCGGCGACGTCGAGGACGGTCGCGGGCGGCTGTAGCGCGATCGGGTCGCCTCCATCGCGAAGGTAGACGCGCAGCAGGCCCGTGAGTGCCCAGAGCTCGTCGCGTAGCCGGTCGAGGCTCGCGTCGTCGAGAACCGACACCGGCACAACGGACAGCTCCGGATGACGCGGAGCAGGCGCTTCGTCGCACTTGGTGGCCGCCAGGACACCGGGCAGGTCGATCCCGGCCGCCGCGACCTCTCCACGAATCGCCTCGAGCTCCGCGATGGGGTGGTCGCATGCGTGACACCAGAGGATGGCGTCTGCGTTCCGCAGGACGCCGAGCAGCGCGCGACCGCCTCCCCGATCCTCCGCGGCTCCTTCGATCAGGCCGGGGATCTCGACGAGCTGGACGAGCACGCCGCCGAGGCGCGTCGTCGCCGCGACCGGCCGCGTCGTGGTGAACGCGTAGTCGCCGGTGCGGATCTGGATAGCCGACAGCGCCTGCAGCAGCGACGACTTTCCCGCGTTCGGCGGACCGACGAGCGCGATCTGCGCTGCGCCCTCGCGGCGCACCCCGATCGAGTCGCGGTGCACGACCCGCTTCCGCGTTCGTGTCGCGTCGAGCTCTTCCTCGACCCACTTCCTGAGATCGGCGTAGGGCCCGTTCCGGTAACCGGGCAGCTCGGCAAGGATCGAGCGAAGCTCGCGAACTCGCTCCGCGCCCTCCTTGCCTACGAGGCGGCGCTTGATCAGCTGCCGCTGGGTGCGATGTGGCATCGGCATCGCGACGGACACCTCCATTGTCGGGGCGGGATCGCGTCGCGTCCCGCCGCTTCCCTAAGACGCTTGAGTGGGAAGCGGCAGATCAGCCGTTTTGGCGGAGAACCGTTGCGCGCCAGGACTCCATCGCGGGGCGGAGCTTACTCATACACTCGCCGGATGCCAAGAGTCCGCTTCGCCCCGAGCCCGACGGGCTCGCTCCATCTCGGCAACGCCCTCAGCGCGGTCGCGAACCGGCAGCTGGGCGAGTGGATGCTGCTGCGGATCGACGACACCGACCCGGCGCGGAACCTTCCGGGCGGAGAGGAAGCGATCCTGGAGGACCTCGAGTGGCTCGGGATCGCCTGGGACGACGGGCCCGTGCGACAGAGCGAGCGCGCTGAACGGCACCGCGAGGTCGGCGCTCCGCTCGGCGACCGGTTCGACGGCGTCACGCTGCTGCGCGAGAACGGCTCGCCGACGTACCAGCTCGCGTCCGTGGTCGACGACATCGACTTCGGGATCACGCACATCGTGCGCGGCAACGACCACCGTCCCAACGAGGCGCTGCACAGGCGCCTGTTCGAGGCGCTCGGCGCGAAGCCGCCCGAGTTCGTCCATCACGGCCTGATCCTCGGCGAGGGCGGACGCAAACTCGCGAAGCGCGCGCCCGGTGCAACGGTGGCGTCGCTGCGCGAGTCCGGAATTCCAGCAGAGGCTGCGCGGGCGTACCTCGACGAGTTGGGGCTGCCGCGTCACGACGTCCATCTCGACCTCGCGCGAATACGTCGCCTGTCGATCGAGGTACTCGGGGCTCTGAGCGACGAGGAGCTCGCCGTGCGGGTCGGCGTGCCCGTCTCGGTTGCGCCGGTCCTGCGCGGCGCGCGGGATCTCGCGGAGGCTCGCGCCTACGCCGCGCTCGTGCTCGAGCCGGCCGAGGCAGAGGTCGACTCGCCGGAAACGCTGGCGCGCTTCCGGGAGCTCGTGGAGTCAGGACTGGAGCCGAAGGCGATTGTGCGCGAACTGAAGGCGGTGGGCGGCGATCTCAAGGCGGTTCGTCTCGCGCTCACCGGGCACGAGCGCGGGCCGGAGCTCGCGGCGGTGATCGCCGCGCTCCCGCGTGATGAGCTCCTCTCTAGGCTGGAGCGGTGAAGCTCTACAACACGCTTTCGCGGCGCCTCGAGGAGCTGCCCCCTCCGCCCGGGCCGATCCGGATGTATTTCTGCGGGCCCACGGTCTATCAGCGAGCGCACATCGGCAATGCGCGGCCGTTCGCGCTCGGGATGTGGCTGCGCGCCTGGCTGCGTCACCGCGGCTATGACGCGACGCTCGTCCACAACATCACGGACATCAACGACAAGATCTACGACGCGGCTCCAGGCGCGAGCGCAGAGCTCGCCGAACGCGCGGCGCAGTGGTACATCGAGGACACGGGCGACCTCGGCCTCGGCATGCCCGACGCGCTGCCGAAGGCGACGGAGGCGGTCGAGTCCATCGTCGCCTTCATCGAGAAGCTCGTCGAGAGCGGAAACGCCTACGAAGCAGGAGGCGACGTCTACTTCAGCGTCTCGACCGACCCCGGCTATGGACGCCTCTCGCGGCAGAAGGTCGAGAACATGGAGCCCGAGGAGGAGAGCACGCTCAAGCGCGCTCCCCAGGATTTCGCGCTCTGGAAG
>DATFHC010000165.1:0-21329 GCA_035248765.1 Gaiellaceae bacterium | reverse complement strand
CACCCGGCTCGACCGCTGACCGGCCCGTTCTGCCTTTCGAAGAAGACGGGCGTGGTGCGGGAAGTCAAACCGAAGAAGGCTTGTCACAAGCGCGAGATCCGCAAGGTCGGTATCCGCTCGGGTCTCGCCGGCCCTCAGGGGCCGGCTGGGCCCCAGGGACCGCAGGGGCCGGCCGGCCCCCAGGGACCGCGGGGTGCGGTTGGCCCGGCTGGTATCGACGGCACCGCGGTCGTCACGGTCACGTCCCAGGGATCTGCGGGACAGAAGACGACGACGGCGGCGTGTCCGGCCGGATTCTTCGCACTCTCGGGCGGGTTCTCTGCCCAGGGTTCCGTGACGCAGAGCTATCGCTCTGACGCCGGCGGCGATCCCAGTGGCAACACCGGCTGGACTGCCTCGCAGTCGAGTGGCAACACGGGCTCGCTGACGGTTTACGTGTACTGCGTGGCCAGCGCGTAGGACGCCTGCGCTCCAAGGGCGGCGCGGAAGCAGTAATCCGCGCCGCCCTTCTTCCTGGATCAGAAGCCGCGTGGCTCGAGTGGGCTATCAGCTGACGATGGACTTCGGCAGCGATTTGAGGCGCATGGTGAGCCGCTCGGAGATGTTCTTCGCGTCTTCCTCCGTCAAGCCGTTGATCGAGTTGAGCATGACGAAGGAGACGACTCGGCCGCGGCGGAAATAGGCCAGCACCATCTCGTCGTGAAAGAGGAGTCCTCTCGTCTTGAAGGCGACGAAGATGTCCCAGATCTTGGTGTGCAGGTCTCCGACCGTCGCGGAGATCGGAACGAGCCGTGTGGACACGACCGCCATCGCTCCGCCCGAGCTCTTCTTTGCACTCGCGACGATCGCCCTTTTCACGCAGCCGGTCAGCTTGCTGTTCGTCGAGGCGACAACAGCCCTTTGCGCCTGAGCCGGCCGGAGGAAGAAGCTCGTCTCGGAGAGGGCCTCGGCAAAGCCGGCTCGGTCACGCTCGAAGTTGTGGCTGCTGACATCCGCGGTCACTACCAGCGCGTGGAGGTTCGGCGCCGTGCAGCCGGGCGGCGTGGGGCCCGAGGCGTCCTTCTGTGGGCCCTTGTCGACGAACCCGGCGGGTAGGTCGCCGAGCTTCAAGATCAGCGCCTTCGCCCGCGCTACGTCCGCGGGACGCTTGTGGAGCCGCGGGTCCCTGGGGCCGGCGAACGCGGCCGCTGCGGCGATGAGCATCACAGAGGCGGCGAGGATGAGAAGGGCGACGCGACGCACTGCCTCGTATTGTGAACTTTTTTCGGCGTATTTCCCATGGCCGCGCCCAGCTTTCGGAACATGCGGTCGTGGTGGCGTGGACGCAGGGCCCACGCCACCGTTTGACCCTCTAGAAGCCGCAGTTCGGGTTCGGGGCGGGGAGCTCCGCCCGGAACGCACCTCCAACCGGTGCTGTGATCACGCTGATGTCCTCGGAGGGCTGGTCGGTCTCGTTCCTCACGATGTGACCGTCGCCTGTGTCGACGAAGCCCTGGCCGGCGGTGATGACATGCGGCGTGCAGGTCGGATCGTCGTACTCGTAGTACGTGAGCTGACCCTGCGTCACCGTGATGAAGATCGGCCCTGGATGCTGGTGCCACCCGGTCGATGCGCCTGGGGCGTAGTCGTGACGCCTCACGACGATGTCGATCGGCGCTATCGAATGCGCCCGGAAATCGGCGATCGGGCCCAGCGGGTCGGACCTGACGTTGAAGCTCGGGAACGTTCCTCGAGAGAGCACGGTCGCCGTCACGCCCGACGGCGGTGACGCACGGCCAGGTCGAGGCGGTAACAGCCGAAGGCCGCTGTCAGCGTGCTTGGCTCACCGTTCCCGCGTTCGGCGAGAAAGCCTCGGAGCTTGCTCGCGAGCACGCCGAGCGCCTTCTCCCAGGTCGCAGGAGGATTGCCCTCCCACAGCACGTCCGCGAGCTTGTCCCGCGGGGTCGGCCTCCCCTGAGCCACGGCGAGATACGCAAAGAAGAGGCGGCCCTGACGGCCCGGGAAGCGGCGCTCGTCGATGACGACTCCGTCACTCTCCGCAGCAAACCGACCAGCGAGATCGACCTTCAAGGGGCCTCCTAGCCCGCGCGTTGCTCCGATTTTGCCCCCATTCGGGCGCAGATTCCTAGCCCCGCCGCGCAATCCCCTCGTGCTCGGTCACCGAGCCGCAACGAGTTTCCGCAAACAGCGACATTCGGAAAGAGCATCGCGACTCGAAGTACGCAAATAGCGTGAACTGCGTAGTTGACGAGAGCCATGGATCACGGCAGCATGGGCGTCGCGCCGAGCACGGAGCGGGACTAGACCGAAGCCCCCGGGCGATGAACTAGGCGGAAGCCGAATGCATTGCTCGGAGGTGGACGAAACCGCCACCGGCTCGGCGAATTTTTTTGGTCCCGTCCGGTCGTGACGTGAGCGCAAAGCGACTTTGCGGTGCGCCGATGCGGTACTAATATCGGCTTCTTGCGGCTTGACTCACACGACCCGAAGGGGGCCAGATGAATGGAGTGAGGTTCGCCGTGCTTGCGGCAGTCTCCGCGTTCGTGCTCGCGCTGGGCGCGTCCGCGGCCGCCGCCGCAACCGGCGCCAAGGGCTCAGGCAATGCGGCGTCGGGGGGCGGTTCGAGCACCTCCGCCTGCCTCGCGCACATCCCGGGCGGCCTGAGTCCCGACGAGAACGACCTGAGCGAGTACTACCAGTCCGTCTGCACCGGGCACGACGAGCCCGAGCTCGATCCGGTCTCGTCGGCGGCGGGCTCCGCGCAGGACATCACGTGGCACGTCCAACTGCCTGCGGACGGCGCGGTTCCGGTATCGAGCGTCGGGCCGACGTTCTGGTTCGGCGGGACCGTCCATGACAGCAACCCGGTCAAGCTCGGCCTCGAGGGCTTTCTCGAGCTGCAGTTCTATCCCGACTCGTTCGTCAAGAGCTGTCCCTCGAACGGCGGCTTCATCGTCAAGCACGCGCCGGACATCTATACGGCGTGCTCGCCGGTCTGGACGCTCACGAAGAAGGGAAACTCGATCGGGGAGCCGGCCGCGTTCAACGGGATGCTGACCGACGCCGGGGGCAAGACCGCGTTCGTCATGCACGCCCTCGACACCGTCGACGTCCACATCTGGGCGCCGGCGCCAGGCGCCGCGTACCAGGAGCAGGTCACCGACGAAACGACTCACGAGACCTCGAGCATCCTCGTGCTCAACAGCCAAAGAGACGGCCCGCTGACGCCGCAGTTCTCCACGAATGCGATCGGCAACGCCCTCGACTGGGGCGGCGTCTTCGACACGCCGATGGCCTTCGTCTGGGAGATCGGCCACTCGGACATCTACGGCGACCATCCGGGCGCGTTCTGCGTTCCGGGCCAGACGTTCTGCGGCTCGTTCAACGCCGACAACTGGGCCGGCATCACGCCGATTCGGATCTTCGACGTCACGTTCGGTGACGGCTCGCATCAGCAGCAGTGGAATGCGGTGTCCGACACGGGCGGGATCGCCGAGGTACTCGGCAACTCGTTCGTCGGCCCCACCGATTGCGCGGGGTACGGCGGTCCGTACTGCATCTACCCGTGGTTCTCGTTGGACAGCGGGGGCGCCATGAACTACGGCGTGAACTATCCCAACACCGCCGACGATTACCAGATGGCGGCACAGTTCGCGCAGACCCAGACCTGCCCGGCGGTCTCGGTCTTCCCCGACGACCTGACGTACTGCTCCTTGCCTCTCCAGTAGCAGTGAACGAGGAGGCGGGCACCGACCGGTGCCCGCCTCCCAGCAGCTAACCACCAGGCAGATCGCGCGTCCGTAAAGGCAATGCGGGCTCGGCTGCTCTTGCTGCTGATCGTCGCCGGCCTTGCGGTCGCCGGGCCCGCGTCTGCCCGCCACGCGGGGCTCCACGGCGCCCATCCGTGCCCCGGCGTGAGCGGCTACACGTGCGCGACGCTCGACGTTCCCCTCGACCGCTCGCAACCGTCAGAGGCGACGCTCCACCTCCAGGTCGGCATGGGCGACAACGCGAATGCGCCTCGCGGCGTGCTGCTCGTGCTCTCGGGCGGACCGGGCCAGCCCGGGCTGCCCCTCCTCGACGGCTACGTCTCCCGCGCGCTCTCGGCCGAGCAGCGCCAGTACCGCATCGTCGTGTTCGACCAGCGCGGAACCGGAGCCGGTGCGCTCGACTGCGGCGCGATGCAGCACCAGATGGGAAGCTCGGACCTCACGTCGCCAACCGCCCGCGCGGTCCGTGCGTGCGCCGGCAAGCTGGGAGCAAGGCGCGCCTTCTTCGGCACCGACGACGTCGTCACCGACATGGATCAACTCCGTCAGGCACTCGGTGTCGATCGATGGTCGCTCGACGGCATCTCGTACGGCACGTACGTCGGAGAGCGCTACGGAATGGCGTATCCGTTGCACGTCTCGAAGCTCGTGCTCGACTCGGTCGTGCCGCAGACGGGCCTGTTCGACGGGGGTGTCGTGGAGTTCGCCGCGGTGAAGCGCGTGCTCGGCTCCGTCTGCGGTCGTGGCTGCGTGTCCGACCTCGCAGCCGTCGTGCGGCGCGATCGCCTCGGGCCGCAACTGCTGGACGCGCTGACGTTCGACAGCATCGCCGACCCGACCTACCGCAAGTTCTGGGACGTGCCCAACGCCCTCCACGCGGCGCGTCGCGGCAACCGAACGCTGCTCAACCGATTCCTCGCCGCTGCTTCCGCGTATCAGCGGGACACGCCTGCCGCCGCGCTCGATCAGGGCTTGCACGCGAGCGCGCTCTGCGCGGACTGGCGGTATCCGTGGGGCTCCTCGGCTGCACCGCTTTCCGGCCGGGCCGCGAAGCTTCGTGCCGCGGTCGCGCGAATCCCCGCCAAGCGGCTCTATCCGTTCGATGCCCGGACGGCTTCGGACAATGGGTTCGTCCGGCAGTGTCTGCCGTGGAGCCCGACCACGCCGACGCCTCTGCCGCACGGCAAGCTGCGCGTCCCGACGCTGCTCGTCAACGGCGACCACGATCTGTCCACGCCGCTGGCCTGGGCTCGCGAGGAGCTTCGGCTCACGACGCGCGGAAAGCTCGTCGTCGTCCCCGGCGCCGGACACTCGACGCAGTCACGCGCCGTGAGCAACGTCGGGCGTGCTGCGGTCGCGCGCTTCCTCCTCGGTTCGTAGCCCAAAAGTTCCCCCGTCCGGGTGACAGGAAAGTCCTCGCAGGTGGTGCACCTGTCTCCATGGCCGTGCGTCGGATGAGCCGGATCGTCGCCGTGTCGCTCATCGTTGCGCCGCTTCTCGTCGTTCTCGTCCACCTCGTCGAGACGGCGCTGCCTCTCGCACTGGCGTACACCGCGAGCCTGCTGCTCGTCGTGGCGCTGGCGAACCGGTTCCGGCTCCGCGTCGAACGGGCGCTGGCGGCGGAGCGCTCCCGGGCCCGCGTCGACGCGCTCACGAACGCGCCGAACCGGTACGCGCTCGCAGAGACGCTCGCTGCCGAGCAGGCGCGGATCAAGAGAGGCGGCCGCACCGCCGCGATCTGCTTCCTCGACCTCGACCGCTTCAAGAAGGTGAACGACACGTACGGCTACGCCGCCGGCGATGCTCTGCTCGTCGACGTCTACGAGCGGTTACGCGGCGAGTTGCGCGCCAGCGACGTGCTCTTCCGCTGGGGAGGAGAGGAGTTCGTGGTGCTCGCCCCGCACGTCGAACCGGCCGAGCTCACCGAATTCGCCGAGCGGCTCCGACTCCTCCTCGCGGGGCGGCCGTTCTGGATCGACGGCAAGCCCCGCACGATGACCGTCTCGATCGGTGCCGCGTTGCTCGACGACGTACGTCCTGCCGAAGCGGCGCTCGAGCGGGCCGGGCGCCTCGTCAAAGGGGCCAAGCTGACCCGCAACACGGCCGTGGTCGACACGGCTGTCCGGCAGTCGTCCTCCCCGGCACGAAGGCCGAGGGAGGACGACCCAAGGATCGAGCGCTACCTCGCTGCTCGGTAGGAGACGTTGATCATCTGGGTGATGCCTGGCGCGGGGTGCTGCGAATAGTGCCCGGCCGCCGACGGGAACCCCGAGTCTCCGATGAAGCTCGGGTCGCTGGCCGCGTCGATGATGAAATCACCAGTTACCGGGTCGATGTGCGCCGCGGTGATGTCGAGCGATTCGTGGCCGGCCCCCGCACCGCCGGGACCGCCGATTCCACCGGACGTGTGGCCACAGCCGGTCAGCTGTGCATCGCCGGTGATCGATCCATCCGCCCACCTATCGAACTCGACCCAGCCCCAGAATCCGCCCTGCTGGCCCGCACAAAGTGTGGGGCTGTCGCAGTTGAAGGACAGGCCGATCTGCCATGTGTCGTGGCTCGCTCCGCCACCGTAGGCGCCCGCCGAGGTCGCAAACCCGGCTGACACCGCAGCTGCCGCAATGAGCGCAGCAAACAGAACCACCGAACGCCGCATATTCAACTCCCTTTCTCTTGGCCCCCTGTCGCGGCCACGGAGTCTGGACAGGCAGCAGCCCGGTGTCAAGGCCCGTTACGGATGGCCCGCTGGAAGAAGCCAGCACCCCGATTGAACCGTCAGTCAAATTCTGATCGAAATTATTGGCCGTTAGTCGTGGGCTTAAAGAAGTTAGGCGTCCGTCGTTGCGGGCAAAAAGAACGCGCTGAGTTTTTCAGCTCCTCCGAGGGAGCGAGAGGGCCGTCTGCTGCGGCTACGGCCCTCTCGCGGAGGACGCGTCGGCGAGCGCCGCCGATCGCTGGCACCATGGCGCGCGATGAAGATCGTCATCACTCTCGCCCTGGCCGCCGCCTTCGCGGTCACTGCCGCAACGGCGGCTCCGGCAACCCAGCAGACCGGCGTTGCGCGGCTCACGCACGGGCAGCAGCGCGCGATCGTCGCAGCGGGCGAATGGCACAAGGGCTGTCCCGTCTGGCTGTCGCAGCTCCGCGTCGTCACCTACCGCTTCTACGGCTTCGACCGGGGGACGCACATCGGCCAGATCGTCGTCAACCAGAAGGTTGCGTACTCGGTCGCCAAGGTCTTCGCAAAGCTCTACGCGATGCGGTTCCCGATACGGGACGGTGCGTTCTCGTCCGTCTACGGCCCGCACCCCTGGAAGAGCGGAGACGTCACCGCCTCCTTCGAGTGCCGCAACGCCGGCGCGTCGCCGTGCAGCAGCAGCACGACCACCCATCACTGGTCGATGCACGCATTCGGCGAGGCGATCGACCTCGATCCACGCGAGAACCCGTACGTCGGATGCGGGATGACGCGCGACAAGACTGCGGTCTCCTACATGAAGCGCTCGTGGCACCGGCCGGGGATGGTGACGCCCGCAGTCCGAAGCGCCTTCGCCTCCGTCGGCTGGGGCTGGGGCGGCTCGTGGTTCGGGTCGACCAAGGACTACATGCACTTTTCGGTGAACGGCCACTGAACCGGGCTACCCTGGCCGCCATGTTTCGGAGGGGTCTGCTTGCTGCGGCGCTCGTCGGAGCTGTCCTCGTGCCGGCCGCCTCTGCGAGCACGGCGCCTCGGGTCAAGCTTTCGCTCGTGCCGCTGCCGAAATCCGCACTCGGCACCGGCGGCAAGTCGCTGGCGCTTTCACACGATTCGGGTGTCGTCTCGAACGTGGCTGCGGCAGCCAAGTCCGTATCGGGGACGACCGGCACGTTCAAGAACCTCGGTCGCGTCACCGGTTACGACCTCGCATACGGCCATCCGTTCAGCGGCGGCACCGGCATCACGCAGATCGTGAGCGGCGTCGAGGAGTACAAGACGGCTGCCGGCGCGAAGAAGGGTCTCGCGTTCTGGCGCAAGGACGACGGGCAGATCACCTCGCTCACGCAGTACGGGGTGGGCGTCACGCTCAAGGTGCTGAAAGCCCCGGGGATCGGGACCGGGCGCTTCGCCTACGGCACGACGCTGACCTTCCCGAACGTCGCCCCGGTCGCCAGCGTCGACGAGCAGGTTGCCGACGGCAAGTACGTGCTGCACGTCGGTGTGACAGCGGATTCGCTTTCCGCTGCGTCGGGGCAGGCCGCGAAATCGCTGCGAGCGCTCGATCAGCGGCTGCGCCTCGCTGAGAAGGGCCGCTTGAGCGGCAAGGCCGTGAAGCTGCTCCCGCCGTTGAAGGCCGGCCCTCCGTCCGGCGGGCCGGAGCTTTCGGCGCTCACAGTGACGAACGCCGATTTGACCGGCCCGGCGGCGCTCGGTGATCACACGTACCTCGTCGATCCCGAGGCCATCTCGGCCTACCTGCTCGACATGAATCCCGCGGGCCAGTTCCAGGATCTGACCCAGGAGATCGAGTGGTACGCCGACGCCAACGAGGCCGCGGTCACCACCACGTTGGAAGAGGCGCTCGTGGCGAGCGAGCTGGGAGTTCTCGTGGGCGCCACGCCTACCGTCACCCCGGTCGACCTGAGCAGCGTCGGCGACAACGCGCAGGGGGAGATCCTCCAGTTCTTCGTGAATGGCCAGTCGCTGTACGTGGCTGACGTCGGTCTCTCGCGCGGTCAGGCGAGCGACTTCGTCCTGGCCAGCAGCGCGTCGCCGTTGCAGTCGTCGCAGGTGCAGAGCCTGGCGCAGGCCATGGCGACCCACCTGGACGCCGGCGTCACCGGCTAGTGCGCTAAGTCCCGACGACCTGGACGAGCCAGCGCCGGTCGCGCTCGCGGTCGAGCTCGATGAAGAGCACGCGCTGCCAGGTTCCGAGCTGCAGCTCGCCGTCACGCACGGGCACCGACTCGCCGGCGGTGCCGAGCAGCATGGCCATGCAGTGCGAGTGGCCGTTCCCCTGATCCATGTCCTCGGGACAGATGTTCTCGGTGCGCCGGTCCCAGTCGTCGTGCGCGTAGTAGCTCTCGCTCGGGACGAGGCGGCGAAGGAGGTCGCAGAAGTCCTCGAGGAAGCCCGTCTCCATCTCGTTCACGCGCACGCAACACGTCGTGTGCGGCGAGTAGATGCAGGCGATCCCGTCGGTGACGCCGCTCTCGCGCACGACGCTCTGCACGTCCTCGGTGATGTCGTTGACGGTGAGGCCTCCTGCGGTTCGCAGACGCGTCTCGTGCTGGAAGACCTTCATCGTCGTCGCCATTGTGCGGGAATCCCTACCCGATCCGTCGGTTGAATCACAACAGCCTCAGTGGATCCTGCAGCTCAGCGTGCGCGTATCTAGTGGCGGAGCGCCTCGTTCGCGATCGCGGGTTCATCGACCAGGGGCCACCCGTATCCCGCCTCGCGGGCGAGAGGCGACGTAGCCGTGGCCGGCTCGTAGACATGCCCGAGGTCGCTGTGGAGCGCATCGGCCCATGAGGACAAGTCCTCGCCTTGCGGCGGTCGGGCCGGCAGCGCGAACTTGCTCGGAGCAGGTATGCCGGGGCTGTTTAGGCGAGTGGCTCGCTTCGCTCGCGCGCGTTCAGCTGCGAGCACCACGCCGTAACCGACGACTGCCGACAACAGGCAGACGAGGGCTCCGGCGAGTGTCGCCATGATCCAGACAGCCGCGAAGCCGAACGCCACAGCCCCGACGAAATATCGGAAACCGCCTCCCACCGTGCACCTCCTGGTCGCGAAGCCTCACCGACGGGTCTTCAAGCTTGCATTTGCTCTGATCCCACGACCAGGAAACAGCGCGCCGAACGACAGAGAGGGCAAGATCGGCCGGGAGGCGACGCAGTCGCCAGTTCGCCACGCAGTTGCTCGCCCGATTGTTGCTCCATTTATTGCTCAGTGCCGTCCCGCTTCCACCCCGCAGAAATAGGAAAGGCCCCGTTTACCAGGGCCTTTCGCATGGGCCCGCCTGGATTCGAACCAGGGACCAACGGATTATGAGTCCGCTGCTCTAACCAGCTGAGCTACGGGCCCGCATGGGCTAGGCCGAGCGTATCGCCCGGCGCAGCGAGAGCCACAACACGAGCAGGACGGCGGGCGGTAGCAGCCACCAGGCCGTAACGCCGGAGTGGGCGAACGCCGCCGTCGCGCCGATCGCGGCGGCGATGAGCACCGCGACGAGCCAGTCGTCGCCAACCACGAAGTCCCACCAGAACCGGCCGAACGCGGCGAGGCGGCTCACGCCCGCATCTCCGCGGTTCGCAGTTGTGTGCGGCGTTCCCGACGCAGCAGCCGCACGAGCAGGAAGGAGGTGACCACGACGAAGCCGAGCACGCCGAGAATGGACGCATCGCCGCCCGGCCAATGAGCGCCGGCGCCCTCCGTCGCCCAGAAGATCCCGAACGTCGTCAGCATCACGCCGACCGCGAACTTCAGCGTGTTCTCCGGGACCCGGGCGAGCGGCGCTCGTACCGCTACGCCGACCGCGGCGACGAGGACGAGCGCTCCGGCGGCGCCGGCCGCGGCGAGCGAGACCGAGCCCTGGGCGCTGCCGAAGGTGAGCACGATGAACACGACCTCGAGCCCCTCGAGCAGCACGCCCTTGAAGGCGAGCGTGAAGCCGTACCAGTCGATCCCGGCTCGCTCGACCCGCGCCGCGCCGCGCGCCTCCGCGAGCTCGTGCGCGAAGGTTGCCTCCTCGTCGTGGAGCGCCTTGTAGCCGCTCGCGCGCAGGATTGCCTTGCGCAGCCACTGCAGGCCGAAGACGAGCAAGAGTCCGCCGACGACGAGCCGCAGCGCGTTGAGCGGGATCGCGGTGAGCGCCGGGCCAAGGGCCGCGACGACGACTGCCAGCGCGACGGTGGCCGCGCCGAGCCCCGTAAGCGCCGAGCGCCAGCCGCGGGCGACTCCGGCGGCGAGGACGATCGTGAGCGCCTCGACCATCTCGACTCCGCTCGCGAGGAACGCGGAAAGGACGAGGAACGCGTTACCCGTGCTCATGCGCGGGGCGAGGTCGCGGGTAGCCGGGCGAGTCAGAACTCGCGGCCGCCGCGGCAACGTCGGCCGGGTAGGTGCGCAGTCCCTTGAACAAGAGCCACGCGCTAACTCCAAGCGGCACGATCATGATCGCGAACGTCCACTGCAGGCCCGTGCGGCCGCCGCCGAAGACGTGATCCGAGACGGCCCCGAAGAGGACCGGCGCCAGCGCGATCGCGAGCGAGCGAAGCAGCGTCCTCACCGCCTCCGCGCGTCCCCAGAGGAGCGGCGGCATGATGTCGAGCCGCGCCGCGTCGAGCGGTGGGTTCTGGGCACCGAGGAAGAACGCCGCGGCGGTGAGGTAGGGCACGGCCGTCACCGCGTCACGCGTGAAGATCGCGGGCACGAAGAGGATCGTCGTCAGCACGGCTGCGACGGCCGGTGTCAGGACGCGCGAGTTCAGGTGCCCGCGCTTGAGCAGCCAGTCACCGACCGCCCCGCCGAAGAGGACTCCGGCGAGCGCGCCGGCACCCACCACGAGCAACAGGGAGCTCGCGAGCGCCTGGTTGATGCCGTACTGATCCTTCGAGAACTCGAGGCCGAACGTCTGCAGGCCGGCGAGGAAGTAGTAGCCGCATGCACTGGCGGCGATGAGGACGACGTTCGTGCGCACGCGCAGCACATAGCGGGTGGCGCGGGGGAGACTCATACGCCGGGCTTCGCGCGGGTCCACGACGAGCTCGGGATCGACCTCGAGGCCACGTTCTCGCGCCAGCCGCTGCGCGTCGGTCTCCTGAGATCCCGCATCTTCCTCGGTCACCTCGGGAGGAGGCCCGTGATCAGAAGCCAACACCCCCTTCCCGCCACGTTCCGGCTCGCGCAACCGCCACGTGACGGCGGCGAGCGCGAAGGCCGGCAGCGCGAGGATGATGAATGCGGCTCGCCACGAGAGGGCGGAGATGTTGCCGGTGACGGCGAAGCCAACGCCCGAGCCGAGGTACTCACCCGCGAGGATCACGCCGTAGATCCGGCCGCGCTCCCAGCTCCCGAACCAGTCGCCGACGAGCGAGGCGACCATCGGGCCCGCCGAAGCGGTGACCGCACCGAGGAAGAGCCGCGCCCAGAGGAGCTCCGTGAAGTTCGTCGCCGTCGCGCTCCAGAGCATCGCGGCGCCCCAGAGGACGATCGTCCCTCCGAGCACACGCGTGCGGCGCACGCGGTCGGCCAGAACACCGAACGGCAGGGTCGCCACGGCGCCGACGAGCGAGCTCACCGCGACGAGCAGTCCGATGTCCGTGTTCGAGATGTGCAAGGTCGCTCGAAGCTCGCTCGCGGACGCGCCCACCGTGGCGGCATCGGCGCCGCTCAGCCCGAGGATCGCGGCGAGCACGACGATCACGCGCGTGCGCTCCTCGCCGCCGAGCGCCACTGTCAGGCGCCGAGTGACGGCGCTCGCCGCGGCGGAACCAAGGGCGGCCGCGTCGGTGAGAACGCGAGCGGTGCGCGACTCTTCGGTGCTCACCTCACCATGGTCGCAGGCGCATCCGCCTGCAGGGGTCAGACGTCGCGACGGACAAGTAGCACCGCCGCGACCGCCAGGGCCGCGGCGCAGTAGGCGGCGAAGAGAAGACCACCTGCGAGAGGCGTCAGCGTGTGCGCCGCGTGCTGGAGGGAGAAGAGCTGCCTCCCGGCCTCGCTCGGCAGGTACTGGCTGATCGCATTGTTCCAGCTCAGGGGCAGGACGTTCATCAGCGGCGGGATGACGAAGAAGATCCCCGCAAAGGTCGCAATGCCGCCCGCCGTGTTGCGCACGATCGCGCCGATCGCGAGCGCGAAGATCCCGACGAGCATCACGTACAGCGCGCCACCGAGCACCGACCGGGCGACGCCCGGCTGCGTGAACGAGATCTGAAGGATGTGATGCCGCGCGAGGATCGCCTGGCTCGCGAAGAAGCTCACGAGCACGGCGGGCACCATCAGGACGAACGAGACGACGGCGTAGTCGATGACCTTCGCCCAGAGCACCGGCAGCCGTTTCGGCACAGCCGTAAACGTCGAGCGGATCGAGCCCGTCGAGTACTCCGCGCTGATGAGGAGGACGCCAAGCACGGCGATCGCGAGTTGTGCAACGTTGACGCCCGCGAGCCCGATGTCGAGCGGATGGCGGTCCGCGCGTTCGTGTGGCGACATCGATCCCCAGTGCGAGGTTGTCGCGAAGGCGAAGATGACCGGGAACGCGATCGTGAGGAGGAAGCCGACGACGAGCGACCACTTCGTCGATCGGACCGAACGGAGCTTCGTCCACTCCGAGAGCAGCACGTGACCGAAGCCGACCCGGCCGGTGACGTCGAGCCGTGGGAGCCGCACGGTCGGGGTGATCGCGTTCACGCGACAGCCTCTTCCAGCTCGGCGGCGAACTCGACCTCGTCGCGAGTGAGATTCATGAACGCCTCCTCGAGCGACGCCTGCTGCGGGGTCAGCTCGTGAAGTGCGATCCGTGCCTTCGCCGCAGCCTCTCCGACCTGCGCCGCAGTCAGTCCATGGACTTCGAGCGCGCCGCGGTCTGCAGCTACGAAGGAGACATCCGGGCCGGCGAGCGCCGCTCGCAGCAGCTCGATCTCCGGCGAGCGGACAACCACGACCTTCTGCGACGCGCGCGCGACGAAGTCGTCCACGCTCGTGTCGGCGATCAACTTGCCGCGGCCGATGACGATCAGGTGGTCGGCCGTGAGCGCCATCTCGCTCATGAGGTGTGAGGAGACGAAGACCGTCCTGCCTTCGGCCGCGAGCCCCTTGAGGAGGTTGCGCACCCAGTGGATGCCTTCCGGGTCGAGTCCGTTGACCGGCTCGTCGAGCATCACCGTCTTGGGATCGCCGAGGAGCGCCTGCGCGATTCCCAGCCGTTGGCCCATCCCGAGCGAGAACTGGCCGCTGCGCTTGCGCGCGACCTCGTGCAGGCCGACGAGGTCGATCAACTCGGAGACGCGGCGCTTCGGAATCCCGTGGGTCTGCGCCAGCGCGAGCAGATGGTTGTACGCGGAGCGGCCGGTGTGGACGGAGCGCGCCTCGAGCAGCGCGCCCACCTCATGGAGTGGCGCAGCGTGCTCGCGGTAGTGGCGGCCGTTCACGGTGACGTCTCCGCGCGTGGGCGCGTCGAGGCCGAGGATCAGGCGCATCGTCGTCGACTTTCCGGAGCCGTTCGGCCCGAGGAAGCCCGTCACGATCCCCGGCTGCACGGTGAAGCTGAGCCCATCGACGGCGCGTTTCTCGCCGTAATCCTTGGTCAGGTTCCGAGCCTCGATCATCGATCGAACGTAGTCGGCGTTGGTGAGCATGAGGTGAGGATGGCTCCACCGCCTAAGCTGAGTGCATGTTCCTCTTCACGAACAAGTCCGAGATGGTCACGCCCGAGAACGCACTGCCCGGGCGTGAGACCCCGATGCAGGTACCCGAGCGGCACGACGTGCTCGGAACGCCACTCCAGCCGCCGTTCCCGGAGGGGATGGAGCAGCTCGTCGTCGGGATGGGGTGTTTCTGGGGCGCCGAGCGCGTGTTCTGGCAGGCCGACGGCGTCTACACGACCGCGGTCGGCTACGCAGGCGGATATACGCCCAACCCGACCTACGAGGAGGTCTGCAGCGGGCGCACCGGCCACACGGAGGCCGTGCTCGTCGTCTTCGACCCGGCCGTCATCCCGCTCGAGGGCGTCCTCCGCCTGTTCTGGGAAGGCCACGATCCGACGCAGGGCATGCGGCAGGGCAACGACCGCGGCACCCAGTACCGCTCGGCCATCTACTGGGCCAACGATCCGCAGCGCGAGGCGGCGGAAGCGTCACGCGACATGTTCCAGGGCGAGCTCTCGCGTGCGGGCTACGGCGAGATCACGACGGAGCTCGCCGAAGCCGGGCCGTTCTACTACGCCGAGCCGTACCACCAGCAGTATCTGGCGAAGAACCCGAACGGCTACTGCGGCCTCGGTGGAACCGGCGTCGCCTGTCCGATCGGACTCAAGACCGCTTAGCCTCCCGCATCTCCGCGCGGCCGGTGACCGTTCTCCACGAAAGCCCAAGGAGGATGAGATGCCTGATCGCACACAGCGCTTGAAGGGGAAGGCCAACGAAGCCGCCGGCAAGGCGAAGGCGAACGTCGGCTACGAGACGGGCCGCGGCAAGACCGAGGCCAAGGGCGTCGGCAAGGCCCTCAAGGGCAAGGCCCAGCAGGCGGCGGGCAAGGCTCGGAGCACGGCCAAGAAGAAGACGCGTTAGCCCGCGTCGAGCGACTTGCTCATCGCGATGGCGTTCTCCGCGTAACCAAGGGACAGGTACAGGCGGCGCGCGACCTCGTTGCGCCCGAAGACGTTGAGAGCGATGCGGTCGATGCCGCGTCGCCGCGCCTCCTCCTCGGCGAGGAGCATCGCCGCCTTCCCGTAGCCGCGGCCGCGGTACGCATCGGCGACGTGGATGTCGTAGACGAAGAGACAGGGCCGGCCCATGTCATCGCGCTTGCACAGCCACAGCTCTCCCACCGCCTCGCCTTCGGCCTCGAGGACGAAGACGAGCTGCTCGGCAGACGGGCGGCCGCCCGGGAAGAGCTGCTCGCAATCCGCGGCCGCCTTCTCCCTGGCAGCCTCGGGCAACACCCCGCCGTCGTCGATCATTGCCTGCCCGTAGTCATCACGCATCTTCGGCAACCAGCCGGCGAACTCGTCGTCGCGCATCGGCCGCAGCTGAACGTCCATTGACCGAGCCTAACGCCGCCGTTGACACCACCGCGACTGCGATGTTGAGTCCATACATTCCCACGCAACAGGCGGGGTCAACAGGGAGGGGCGATGAAGCGGTTTTTGTTGCTGGTAGGGATTGCCGTGGTCGCGGGGGCTATGTACGTCGCTGCGGCTCCGGGTAGCCGCCAGGCGTCGCCGCCTACGGCGCGGCAGTTCGCGGCGCTGAAGAAGCAGGTCGCGTCGCTGAGCACGAAGCTCAAGGCGCTGACGAAGGACGAAAAGTCCGTCAAGACCGCGGCGGTCGCTGCCGTGGAGTACATCGGCGCCTGTTTCCTCGATACGAACGGCAACATCCAGAACCTGCAGGTGAACGACTTCGGCACGACCACCAGTGGCTTCCTCTTCGGTGCACCCGGTAGTGGTGCGACCGCCACACCCCGGTCGGCTCTTGATGTCGATGCGTCGGGAAGCCCGCTGGCGTACCTGCAGGAGGTCACCCCAGCCTGCGTTACGGGCGTGCAGACGGGCGCGGCGCAGTCGAGCATCGCTCGCGTGAACCTCTGGGCCGAGCGCGCTCGCTGACGCGAGAAATGCGGGGAGGGCGGCCGGTTCCGGCCGCCCTCCCCGCGGATCGTCAGGCCGCGACCTCCGCCGTCTCTGCGTGGAGACGGTAGAGATCGGGCTCGCAGGCCTCGAACCCGTAGACCACGTCGGGGTCGAATTGCGTGCCTGAACAGCGGCGGATCTCTTCGACGGCCTCGTCCCAGCCGACCGGCTCGCGGTACGGCCGCGTGTCGGTCATCGCGTCGAGCGAGTCGACGACGGCAAAGATTCGCGCGCCCAACGGGATGCTCTCGTCGGAGAGCCTGTCTGGGTACCCGTTGCCGTCCCACCGTTCGTGATGGGAACGGATGACGCGCGCGCCCTCCTGGTTGAGGAGGGGAATGTGAGCAAGCAGCCGCTCGCCGATCTCCGCATGCTTCTGCATGCGCCGGCGCTCGCTCGCGGTCAGGGGTCCGGGCTTGAGCAGGATCTCGTCGGGGACGCCGATCTTGCCGACGTCGTGCAGCAGGAAGCCCCACTCGAGGCTCGGATCGTCGAGCAGTGAAGGCGCCACCTCGAGGGTGAGCCTCGTCGCGTAGCTCGTCACTCGGCGGGAGTGCCGGCTCGTTCCGAAATCTCGAGACTCGAGCGCCGAGGCGAGCACGACCACGGTCTGTGTGTACGCCTCCGTCAGAAGCTCGTGCTGGCGGCGGCCGATCTCGATCAGCCGGTTGAGATCGGCGACGTCCACGACGCCGCTTCCCTCGTCCGCGTCGGGAACGACCCGTTTGACCAGCGGCGCGACGAGCCCCAGCAGCTCAAGCGGGCTGAACGGCTTGCGCAGGAACGCCTCCGCTCCGGCGGCGGACGCAGCGCGGCCGGCCTCCTCCGAGCCGCTGATCGCGACGATCGGAATCCGGCTCGTCTGCGGCGTCTCGCGGAGGCGCTCGAGGTAGAAGACCCCGTCGATGCCCGGGAGCCCGATGTCGAGCAGGATCGCGTCGGGGCGCATCTTCGTGAGCATCCGCTCCGCCTCGATCACATCTCGTGCCGTGGCGACCTCGAACCCCTCCAGCTCGAACGTCGTCCGGATCAGCTCACAGAGGAGCTCGTCGTCGTCGATCACCAGTACGCGACGTGTGCGAACCATTTGCCTCAGACCCCCAATCGCTCGAAGACTCATACTGGGTCTCTCGGCAGGAGCCGCCGGTCGGTTGAAACGGCCGATCGTCGGAAAGCGAGAGGGCGCATGAAGTCTTTCTGCCGAAACCTCCGGCAAGCTCGCGGAGCAAGTTCACCCATTGGGGTGACAGACACCGGTCAGCGGCAGTAGAGGTGCCATGCGAGCTCGCCCGCGGCATCGAAGAACGACTCCTCCGCCGTCTCGGTCGCCGGCTGGCCGTTCGCGCAGATGACGACCTGGCGCTCGCCGTTCTCGCTCGAGAGCGCGATCGCCACGTAACCCAGCGAGAAGCCGAGATGGCCCCACGCGGCGCCGCAGGGTGATCGTTTCCTTCCCATCAGCGCCGTGATCTCGCCGATGCCGAGGCCGTAGCGGTCGGTTTCCGCCCAGTCCGAGACGACGGCGTCCAGCATCTCGACGCGCAGCTCCTCCGAAAGCAGCTCACCTCCCAGGAGAGCTCGCAGCAAGGTCGCGACGTCGCCGGCGGTCGAGACAATCCCGCCTCCGGCGCCATGGAAGGGCACGTCGATCCCGGTCACGTCCACTAGGCCGGGCCCTCCCGGAAGGATCGGGTTGTCGGGCGGCAGGTAGCCGCGTGCGCAATCGCCACGGAGCGGGCCCTCGACGAGATCGGTCCGGTCGAGGCCCAGCGGTTCGCAGATTCGCTCTCGCAGCGCCTCGCGGAGGCCCGAGCCGGTCGCCTGTTCGACGAGGAGGCGGAGCACAAGGTAGTTGCTGCCGTGATACGCCCACCCGTTCCCGGGCTCGAACAGGCGTGGCTCCTCGAGCACGAGCGCGAGCTCGTCGCGCGCGTCGAGCTCCCAGCGATGTCCCGGGTCCTCGCGATAGGGCTCGAAGAACGCGATGGGATCTCCCATGAAGTCGTCGAGCCCGCTCGTGTGGTTCAGGAGCTGGCGGATCGTGATGCCCTCGGCAAACGGTGCAGCGTCTCCGTCCAGTTCGAGTTGGCCGTCCTCGACGAGCCGGAGGACGAGAGGCGCGACGAAGATCTTCGTCACACTCCCGATGCGGAAGCGGTACGCGGGCGTCAGCGGCTCGCCGGTGGAGACGTCTGCGAGGCCCGCCGCAGCCTCGACCCTGCCACCGGCCCCGTCGGCCACGACGACCGCGCCGGAGACTCCGGTTTTCACGATCGCTTCGAGAAGATGCTTAGTTTCTGTCATCGGTAGCGTGAGCCTCGTGTCGCCCGACTGGCCGCTCGAGACGAGCCGACTGACTCTACGCCCGTTCGTCGAGGACGACCTCGAGGCCATGCATGCGATGCGGTCGAACGCCGAGGTCGCCCGATACCTCTACGGCGAGCCCTCCCAGTCGCTCGACGAGACGCGGGACTCTCTGGCCAGGAAGATCGCCGGTTCGGCGTGGGCCAAGGAGGGCGACTGGCTGAGCGCCGCGGCCGTCGAGTGCGAGTCAGGGCTCGCCGTGGGCGACATGGCTTTCCACTGGGTCAGTGAGCGCGACCGGACGGCCGAGATCGGCTTCGTCTTCGACCCGCGCCACCAGGGGAAGGGGTTCGCGACCGAGGCCGCCCGCGCTCTCGTCGACTGGGCCTTCACGGAGGCCGGCATGCACCGCGTCATCGGCCGGGCCGAAGCTCGCAACGCTGCGTCAGCAAGAGTCCTCGAGAAGCTCGGCATGCGCCTCGAGGCCCATTTCGTCGAGAACGAGTGGGTGAAGGGCGAGTGGCAGAGCGAACTCGTCTACGCGGTTCTCGAGCGAGAGTGGAGCTAGCGGCTGCCGGGGTAGCGGCGCTTCGTCAGCGGGAGCGAGAGGCTGTCGAGCGGAACAGAGACCGCCCGGCTGTCGCCCCAGTGCCTGATCACCGCGCCGGCGGCGGTGGTGCGGATGAAGGTGGCTCGCCGGTCTCCGTGCATCACGGCTTGATCGGGACGGAAAGCAAACTGGATCCGCGCCTGCAGGATCCGCGCACCGGCGACGGTGTCCATGACTTCCATGCGGCCACCTATCGGCGCGGCCGGCGGCTTCCTTGAACTGCGTTGGGCCGGCCGACCCTATTCTTGGAAGGTGAGGGTTGGAAAGGCTTCGCTTGCCCTGCTCGCTGCGTGCCTGACGGCGATCGCAGCCGTATCCGCGTCGCCGGCGGGGTCGGCTGCGGGCGGGACGCTCTACGTCTCTCCGCACGGGGTTGCCGGTGCAGCCGACAGCAACTGCGGCTCGGCGGCCTATTCGAGGATCCAGGCGGCTGTCGACGCCTCGCCCGCGGGCGCTTCCGTCGTCGTCTGCCGGGGCTCGTACAAGGAGGACGTGGTCATCTCCACGTCGCTCAAGCTCGTGGGGCAGAAGGGGGCGGTGATCCACGGGTCGCCTACTGCCAACGGAATGTGCGACCAGAACGGGTTCGCCGGTCCGGGGAGCGCACCGTGCCTGGCTGGGATCACGGTCAAGGCGGACCATGTTACGGTCCAGGGGCTGACGGTGACCGGCGCGATCGGCGAGGGAATCCTCGTGACCGGCTCCCTCGCTGGGCACTCGATCGGTCACGTCGTGGTCAGAGGCAACCGTGTGATCGGGAACGACACGGACGGGCAGCCGGGGATCGGCGGTTCTCCGTATCCGACATGCAACCCGCACGGCGAGATTCCGGGCGACTGCGGCGAGGGCATCCACCTCATGGGCGTCTACGACTCGATCGTCAGCCACAACCGGGTCACAGGGAACAGCGGCGGGATCCTTCTCTCGGACGAGCTCGGCCCGACGTACGGCAACAAGATAGGTCACAACGTCGTCCTGAGCAATTTGTGGGACTGCGGCGTCACGGTGGTCGGGCACAGCCCACGCGCGCTCGATGCAAGCGGCAATCCGCAGCCTTCGGTGGGCGGCGTCTACGACAACGTGATCCTGCGCAACCGGATCATCGGCAACGGCATGCGCGACGAGGGCGCCGGCGTCCTGTTCGCGAATGCGATGGCCGGGACCGCTTCGTACGACAACCTCGTTTCGCACAACTTCATCGAAGGCAACGAGATGGCCGGCGTGACGATGCACGCGCACCCGGTGCCCGATGGGACGTACGAGAGCCTGACCGGCAACCGGGTTGTGGGGAACACGATCGGCCCGAACAATCTCGGCGGCGATCCCGATGCGTTCGACTGTGCGTTCGGTTGCCGCAGCCACAAGCTGCTCCAGACGACGGGCATCCTCGTCTACGGCGCGGTGCCGCTCGCGGTGAGGATCGCCCACAACCACATCCGCCAGAACGAGTTCGGCATCTGGCTCGGAACCGGAAAGAACATCAAGGCGAGCATGCAGCACAACGTCTTCCGCGACGTCGTGACATCGGTGGTCAGGGTTCGCTAGAGCCCGATCGGAAAGGTGTACGGCGGGCGCTCAGGCGAGCGCCCGTTCGAGCGCGGCACGGTCGTGCGGGCCGCCGTGCGTGGCCAGAACGTGCTCCACCGGCAAATCCAGCAGTGGCAGTAGCTGGCCAACGACCTGCTCACGTGGCGACGAGAGCCACGGCTCGTGAATCCTCAGCCCGTCACCCAAGTCGACGAGCGTGTCCCCGGCGACGACCGCCCGCCGGCTCGGAACCCACAGCACCACGTCGTTCGGCTCCCGGCCGGGAAACGCCGCCTCCACGCCATCGGGCAGGCCGCCGCCGGCCGAGTAGAGATGCGGGTCGCCGGCTTCTCCCGACAGCAGCCACTCAAGGTCCGGGCTCCCGGCCCCGGGATCGGTGACGAATACCGGCGGGTTGTGCTTCTCGACGAGTTCGCGCGTGTCGCGCTCGTGCCACGGGCTCGTCAGCACGACGACGAGCTTGCGTCCGTCGGTCCGTGCCACGATCTCATCCGGCGTCGCGATCGGGTCGAAGAGCAGGAGCCGCTCCCCGTCGTCTATCGCGTACGAGGAGACGACCTGCGGCCACACGCTGTCGTCCCACTCCGGATGCGGAGCCTGCCAGTGCCACACGCCGGCTGCGACCTCTTGCACGAGGGCCTGACTCACTGCAGGCGCTCGGCGAGGTAGCGGATCGCGAGCGGGTAGCGGTACTCGATGCCGCCGTGCCCCGCGTCGAAGAGCTCGAAGAAGACATCGGTGATTCCCAGCTTCTCGAGCTCC
>DATFHC010000164.1:0-20856 GCA_035248765.1 Gaiellaceae bacterium | reverse complement strand
ACGACGGTTGCCGTGCTCGGCTGCGGCGTCGACCGCGACTACCCAGCCGCGCACGCCGAGCTCGCACGAAGAGTCGCGACGACCGGTCTCATCGTCGCGGAGTACGCGCCCGGCGTCGAGCCCGCTCCGTGGCGCTTCCCGGCGCGAAACCGAATTGTGGCCGGCCTGTGCGCGGCGACGGTCGTCGTCGAGGCGCGAGAACGCAGCGGCGCCCTCATCACGGTCGATCTCGCCATGGAGGAAGGCCGGGAGGTTTTCGCCGTGCCGGGCGAGATCACGAGCTCGCTCTCCGCGGGCACGAACGCGCTGCTCAAGCTCGGCGCGGCGCCGCTGACGAGCGAATCCGACGTGCTCGCGTCCTTCGGCATCGAGCCAGAGCCGGTGGAGACGGCGCGGTCGCCGCTCCTCGACCTGCTGCCCGCGAGCGCAGACGAGCTCGTCCGCAGCACCGGCCTCGATGCCGGGGAGATCGCGCGCAGGCTCGTCGAGCTCGAGATCGAGGGGTGCGTGGCCGTCCACGACGGCGTCTACCGTTCCACGTCCTGAACCCGTTCTGGCTCGAAGACCCGATCCCGCCACGCGAGACCCGTTCGTACGACGGTCGCGTCGACGTGGCGATCGTCGGCGGCGGCGTCACCGGATGCTCGGCGGCGCTTCGTCTCGCCGAGGCGGGGCTTCGCGTGCGCATCCACGACACGCGAGCCATCGCGGAGGGTGCGAGCGGTCGCAACGGCGGCTTCGCGCTCGACGGCGGGGCCGCTCGCTACGACGTGGCCCGGGAGACGTACGGCGCTGAGCATGCGGCCGCGTACTGGCGATGGACCGAGGAGGCGCTCGACCGGATGCTGGAACTGGGCGGCGATGCACTGCGCCGCACCGGCAGCTACCGGCTCGCGGCGGACGAGGAGGAGCGCGAAGCCATCACGCTCGAATACGCGGCGCTGCGCGAGGACGGGTTCGAGGTGGAATGGCTCGACGACGTTCCCGGCGGGGCGGCGGGCCGCTTCCAGGGCGCGATCTCCCGTTCCCGCGGCGCCTCGATCCAGCCGGCGCGCTTCGTCCGCCGCCTGGCGGCGCGTGCGGCGGCGGCGGGCGCCGAGATCCGCGAGCACGACACGGTGGAGGACATCGACGCGCTTGACGCCGAACGCGTCCTCGTCGCGACCGACGGCTACGGACACGGGCTCGTCCCCGAGCTCGCCGACCTGATCTGGCCGACGCGGGGCCAGGTGATCGCGAGCGAGCCGCTCGACCGCATCCTCTACGACCGCCCGCACTACGCGCGACAGGGCTTCGACTACTGGCAGCAGCTCCCCGACGGGCGGATCGTGCTCGGAGGCTTCCGCGACGTCTCGATCCTCGACGAGCTCACGGATGTCGAGGAGACGACGCCTGCGATCCAGTCCTCCCTCGAGTCGTTCCTCCACGAGCTCGCCGGCGCCGAAGTCGAGGTCACACATCGCTGGGCCGGCATCTTCGGGCTGACGCAGGACATGCTGCCGCTCGTCGGCCCGGTGCCCGGCCGGGACGGTCGCGTGTGGGTTGCAGGCGGCTACTCGGGCCACGGCAACGTCCCCGGGTTCGCGTGCGGAGAGCTCGTCGCCGACGCGCTGCTCGGCGACGCGTCGTCACCGCAGCTCGAGCTGTTCGATCCGGCGCGCTTTTCGGCCTAGAGGTCGATCGCGAGCGGGTGCTTCGGTTCGTACAGCGGAACGTCTACACCGCCGGGAAGCGTCATCCGGATCCAGCGGCCGAAGTCCTCGTCCACCGGCTCGCCGCCGAACTCGATCCCTTTCGCGCGTAGCTCGGCGACCGTCGCGTCGAGGCCGTCGCAGATCAGCCAGAGCTCGTGACGGGCGTCTCCATCGGACGGGTGGACGCCGAGCTCGGCCGGCGGCAGCGCAAAGATGAGCCAGCCTGGATGCGCCTCGACGAAATCCCAGCCGAGCACCTCACGCAGCGTTGCCCGCAGCGCCTCCGCCTCCGGACTGAAGAGGAGGACGTGGGCGCCCGTGATCGGCATCAGAGATTCTTGACGTCGGCGACGAGCTTGGTGACCGACTCCTTCGCGTCGCCGAACAGCATCACCGTCTTCGGGTTGTAGAAGAGCGGGTTCTCGATCCCGGCGAAGCCCGGGTTCATCGACCGCTTGAGGACGACCACGGTCTGCGCGTCGTCGACGTTGAGGATCGGCATGCCGTAGATCGGCGACCCCTGGTTCGCCCGCGCGTCGGGATTGACGACGTCGTTCGCGCCGACCACGACCGCGACGTCGGTGCGCGAGAACTCCGGGTTCGCGTCGTCCATCTCCTTCAGCTGCGGATAGGGCACGTTCGCCTCGGCGAGCAGGACGTTCATGTGGCCCGGCATCCGACCGGCGACCGGGTGGATCGCGTACGAGACCTCGACGCCCTTGTCCTCGAGCAGGTCGGCGAGCTGGCGAACGTCGTGCTGCGCCTGCGCGACCGCGAGCCCGTAACCGGGGACGAAGACGACCTTGTGCGCGTACGCGAGCATCACCGCAACGTCCTCGGCGCTGGCGCTCCTGACCGTGCCGCCGTCACCGGCCGCGACGGCGGCTGCCTCGGCCGTGACCTTGCCGAACGCGCCGAAGAGGAGGTTGCCGATCGAGCGGTTCATCGCCCTTCCCATCAGCATCGTGAGCAGCGTTCCGGAGGCGCCGACGAGCATGCCGGCCACGATGAGGACGTTGTTCTCCAGCTCGAAGCCGCCGATCGCGACGGCGAGGCCGGTGAATGCGTTGAGCAGCGAGATGACGACGGGCATGTCGGCGCCGCCGATCGGAAGCACGAAGAGGACGCCGAAAAGAGCTCCCCCGCCGACGACCAGCCAGAGCAGCCACTGATCCTGCACACCCGCCGAGAGGGCGGCCGCGAACGCAACGAGCACGACGAGCAGCACGATGTTGCCGACATTCTGGCCCGGATACGTGATCGGCCTGCCGCCGATCAGCTCCTGGAGCTTCGCGACCGCGACCATCGAACCGGCGAAGGAGATCGCGCCGATCAGACCCGAGAGCGCAATCGCCGCGAGCACGTCGATGTGCGGCCGTCCGGGCGGCGGCAGGAAGCGGTGCAGCTCGGCGAGCGCGATGAGCGCCGCCGCTCCGCCGCCGACGCCGTTGAAGAGCGCCACCATCTGCGGCATCGCCGTCATCCGCACCTTGCGCGCGCCGACCGCACCGAGGCCGCCGCCGACCAGCATCGCGACCACGAGCGCCCACCAGCTGCCGCCGCCCGCCCTGATCCAAGTGACGACGATCGCGACGAGCATCCCCGCCGCTCCGATCTGGTTCCCGCGGCGCGCGTGTGCGGGGTTCGAGAGGAAGCGCAGCGCGAGGATGAACGTGACGATCGGGATCAGGTAGAGGACGTTGGCGGTGTTCGAGCTCACGTCTCGTCCCGTCGCGGCGGCTCGCGCTTCTTGAACATCTCGAGCATGCGGTCGGTGACCACGAAGCCGCCGACCACGTTGGCGGCGCCGAGCACGACGGCGAGGAAGCCGATCACCCAGATGAACGGCCCTTTGTGGCCGGAGGCGAGGACGATCATCGCGCCCGCCACGACGATCCCGTGGATCGCATTCGTCCCGGACATGAGCGGCGTGTGGAGGAGCGTCGGCACCTTCGAGATCACCTCGAAGCCGAGGAAGATCGCCAGCACGAGGATCGTGACCTCGAAGACGAGCAGCGTGTCGTGGCTCATGCCGTGGCGGCCTCCTTCTTGCCTGCGACGCACGCGCCGCTCGTGATCTCGTCGCTCCAGTCCAATGCGAGGTCGCCCTCCGGAGCGAGGTGGAGGAGGAGCGACTGGACATTGCGCGAGTACAGCGTCGACGCGTGGTACGGCATCGTGCTCGCGAGGTCTTTCAGCCCGACGAGCGTGACGCCGCTGCGCTCGACGATCTCGCCGGGCTCCGTCAGCTCGCAGTTGCCGCCAGTCTCGGCGGCCAGGTCGACGATGACAGACCCGGGCCGCATCGCCTCGACGGCGGAGGTAGGGATGATCTTCGGCGCGGGCCGGCCGGGGACGGCGGCCGTCGTGATCACGGCATCGAAGTCCACGATCCGTCCCTCGAGTGCCTGCTGCTGCGCCGCCATCTCCTCCGGAGTGAGCTCGCGCGCATATCCGCCCTCGGCCTCGGCTCCGGTCACTCCGAGGTCGAGCCAGTTCGCGCCGAGGCTCTCGATCTGCTCCCGCACGACCGGACGGACGTCGAAGCCGGTGGTCACGGCCCCGAGCCGCCGGGCCGTCGCGATCGCCTGCAGTCCGGCGACGCCGGCGCCGATCACGAGCACCTTCGCGGGAGGCACCGTGCCTGCGGCCGTCATGAGCATGGGGAAGAAACGCGGGAGGTGCTCCGCGGCGAGCAGCGCCGATTTGTAGCCCCCGACCGTCGCCTGCGACGACAGCGCGTCCATCGCCTGGGCGCGGGTGATCCGCGGCACGGACTCGAGTGCGAAGGCCGTCACCCCGAGTGCTGCGAGCGCCTCGACCCCGGCCGAGTCCGACAGCGGCTCGAGAAAGCCGATCAGGACCTGTCCGGCGCGGAATCGCCCGCGCTCATCCGGCGACGGCTTGCGCACCTTGACGATCCCGTCCGCCTCCCACGGGTTGCCGACCGTCGCACCGGCTTCGGTATAGGCGTCGTCGGGAAACGAGGCGGCCGCGCCGGCGCTCTGCTCGACGACGAGCTCGAATCCCGCCGCCGCGAGCTTGCTCACGGTCTCGGGCACGAGCGCCACCCGCCGCTCGCCCTCGGTCGTCTCGCGCGGGATCCCGACCCTCATCCGGCGAATAGCCTACGCAGAGTGACGCACTTCTTCACGAGCCATGGTTTGCCCCTGCTCTTCGCGGTCGTCTTGCTCGAGTCGTTCGGGATTCCGCTGCCGGGCGAGACGGCGCTGATCGCCTTCGGGATCCTCGCCTCGCAAGGCAACTACTCGATCGTCTGGGTGATCGTCGTCGCCGCCGCGGGGGCGATCGTCGGCGACAACCTCGGCTACTGGGTGATCGGCCGCTGGGGCGGGCGCGAGCTGTTCGAACGTTGGGGGCCGCTCCGGCGCTACTCGGAGCGCTTCTTGCCCGCGGCCGAACGATTGATGAGGCGGCACGGCGGCAAGGTCGTGTTCTTCGGCCGCTTCATCACCGTGCTCCGCTACACGGCGGCGTGGGCCGCCGGAATCGGCCGGATGGAATGGTGGAAGTTCCTCTTCTGGAACGCTGCCGGCGGAATCTGCTGGGCGACCGCGGTCGGGCTCGTCGCCTACTACTCCGGGCACGCCGCCGCCGACGCGATCCAGCGCTACGGGATCTACGCCGCCGCAGGAATCGTGGTCGCTCTCGTGATCGGCTGGCTCGCCACGCACACCGGCAAGAAGTGGCTCGAAAAGCGGCTCTAGCGGTTGCGCTCGCGGTCGTTCTCGCCTCGTGCGGAGGCGGCGGGTCGGCCGGCGCGACCTACCCGACCACGGTTCCGAAGTCTGTGCGGATCCCCGACTTCACGCACGTCGTCGTCGTCGTGTTCGAGAACCACGAGGCGACGGAGATCGCCGGCAGCTCCTCCGCACCGACGTTCAACGCGCTGGCGCGCCGCTACGCAACGCTGACGAACTACGACGCGGTCGCGCACCCGAGCCTGCCGAACTATCTCGCGCTCGTCTCCGGCTCGACGCAGGGGATAACGAGCGACTGCACCGACTGCATCGTCCAGGCCCGCAGCCTCGCCGACACGCTCGAAGCAGCCGGAAAGACGTGGAAGACCTACGCCGAGGATCTTCCGTATCCGGGATTTACGGGCGGCTCGGCGGGCCGTTACGCGAAGAAGCACGTCCCGTTCCTCTACTTTCGCGATGTCGTCGACTCGCGTGCGCGCCGAGACCGCGTCGTCCCGTTCCCCCAGCTCGGGCGTGACCTCGCGCGGCAACGGCTGCCGGACTTCTCGCTCGTGATTCCGAACCTCTGCGACGACATGCACGACTGTTCCGCCTCGACCGGCGACGCCTGGCTGAAGGCACGAATCGTTCCGGTGCTGCATTCACATGAGCTGCGTGGCGGCGTCGTCTTCGTCGTGTTCGACGAAGGGACGAGCGACTCCGGCGGCGGGGGACGCATCGAGGCGCTGGCGCTCGGACCGACCGTGCAACCGGGCTCGAGGTTCACGAAAGCGACGAACCACTACGGCCTTCTGCGAACGATCGAAGATGCGTGGAAGCTCCCGCGCCTACGGCATTCCCGCACGGGAACGCCGATCGGCGGCATCTGGAAGAGGTAGGAGTCGGGACGCGGGCAGGGAAGTCCTTTCCCCCATGCTCAACTCGATTGCCCGCGCGCTCGAGCAGCGCGACCAGACGTTCGGCCACGGCGATCGCGTCGCGGCTCTCGCCGAGCCCGTCGCGCTCGAGCTCGGGTGGGATCGCGAGAGGATCCGCTCTCTCCGCCGCTCGACGCCGCTGCACGACGTGGGCAAGGTCAAACTCAGTCCGAAGCTGCTCGGCAAGCCCGGTCGGCTCACGCAGGAAGAGATGGCGGAGATCCGCAGTCACCCGGAGGCGGGCGCGCGGCTCGTCCTGCCGTTGCGGAGGTTCCACGAGGCGCTTCCGTACGTGCTCTTCCACCACGAGCGGTGGGACGGCGGCGGCTATCCGGCGGGGTTGACCGGTCGCAGGATCCCGGTCGAGGCTCGGATCCTCGCGATCGCGGACGCGTTCGACGCGATGATCTCGCCGCGACCGTACCGTCACGCCCTCACGCACGAGCACGCGCTCGCCGAGGTCGAGTACGGAGCCGGCACGCAGTTCGATCCCGTCGCGGCGGAGCTGTTCGTCGAGGCGTGGGCCGAGGGCTGGGACACCTGGCACGCGGCGGTCGCCTCGTAACTCGCAAAAGTTTGCCGATTCGCTAACAAAAGCCTGATGGCCTCGGCATAAGGTGCGCGCCGTGAAGAGTCTTCGTCTGGTCGGGTTGTCGCTTGTGCTTCTGCTTCTCTCCGCCCAGATCGGCGCGGCACAGTCTCAGCGGCAAACGGTCAAGAAGACGGCCGACCCGATCTGGACGCTCGCGATGGACGGCTCACGCGTCGCCTATGCGAGCGGAGGCCGGATCCATGTCTGGAATCTCGTGACGGGCAAGACCTCCACGGTACGAGGGAAGTACGCCAACGCTCGGCACACCGCGAATGCGTCCCAACTCGCGATTGCGGGACAGCGGGTCGCCTGGATCAAGGCTCAGCAATTCGGCAATACGGAGGAGGGCGAGAAGCTCTACACCGCACCGATCGGTGGGAAGTCCCGCGAGGTCATGCACGTGTACCGCTACGGGGTGGACGACCCCACGCATACGACCGGCGGCTGGATCGACGGGCTGGTGGGATCCGGAAACAGGCTGGCCGTGAGCACGTGGGAGTCCAATCGAGGGGCAGCCACGAACCAGCAGCTCAGCCTCGTCACCGGCAACGGTCTCCAGCCGCTTGCAGGCGGGGCGGGCGCGATCGTGTCCCGGGCGATCGACGGCAACCACATCGCCGATCTGCAGTCCAGTCCATGGTCGCCGTCGACCAGTGTGAGCATCTATTCGACCCGCGGTAACCCGCTCAACGAGTTCTCGGTCAACGATGCGAACGAGGTCGCCCTCACGGGCAGCCTCCTGGCGGTTCTCATCCCGTCGCCGACTCCTGCTGTCGAGATCTACGACTGGACGACCGGCATCCGCCACGACACCTTCCCCGCGCAGGGAGCCTCTACGACGCCTGGCCCTCATCAGGTCGGGCATGTCGAGGCATATGGCGGCCTCGTCCTCTACTCGGTCTACACGGGGTACATCGGAGGCTACGAGACGCTGCACGTGCTCGACCCGACGACCGGCAAGGATGCATTCGTCGGGCACGTCAGAGGCTTCGGTGCCAACCGCATGTGGGCGGTCAGCTCGCGCGGGCTCGTCTACGTCGTCAACTCCGGTAACTACACGCGGCCGTCTTCGTCCGGGAAGCTCGTGTTTGTACCGAAGGCACGGCTCGAGGCGCTGCTCGGCCAGTAGCAGCTAGAGACTCGCCCAGACCTCGAGCTTCGCGCGGACGCGGCCGATCACCTCGTCCGTGAACTCGGTAGTGCCGAGGTGGCCACCGAGATCCGCGGTGCGGTTCCCCTGCGCGACCGCCTCGAGGCACGCCTCGCGAATCGCGCGTCCCGCCGCTTGCCCCTCGTCGCCGGCGTGTGAGAGGAGAGCGGCTCCGGCCAGGATCATCGCCATCGGATTGGCAACGTTCTTGCCGAGCAACGAGGGCGCCGTCCCATGCGCCGCCTCGGCCATGATCGCCGAGGGCTCGAAGCCCTCCTCGAAGGCGACGAGCAGCGACTCCGAGCCCGCGATCGAGCCGAACAGCGGTAGGACGAGGTCGGAGAGGATGTCGCCGTCGCGGTTGAGGGCGGGGATCACGAGCGGATCACCCGCGGAGGAGAGGAGGAGCGCGAACGTCGCGTCGATGAGCTGCGGCTCGTACGGCACGTTCGGATGTCGTTCCGCCGCCGCGTCCATCTCTTCCTTCAGCATCCCCTCGTAGGTCGGGCTGACCGTGTACTTCGGGCCTCCGAAGACCTTCGCACCGGTCCGTTCCGCCTGGAGAAAGGCGAACTCCGCGACGGCATGGCAGATCCGGCGCTCGATCCGCTCGGTTCGGAAGGCGACCTCGTCGTCGCCCTCGCCCTCGCGCCACTCCTTGGCGCCGTATGCGTCGCCGACAGCCATCCGAACGATCGAGATCGGCGCATGCACGCCGCCGAGCGGTGCGACGCCCGGGATTCGCCGGCCGGTCCGGACGATGACCTTGCCGCCGATCTCCTCGCGCAGGATGCGATTGGGGGAGCCGACGTCTCCGCGCCCCTCCGGAGTGACCGTCGCGGCCTTCAGCCCGAGCCCATGCTCGCGGATCGCCGCGGCCGCCTCCAGCACGACCTGGTTGTCACTTTCGCGGCGCCGTTCGAGCGAAAGGTCGAAGCGGGGGAACTCGAGCTCGACGCCGATCACGTCGGGCGCGAGAACGCGCAGGCTCTCCTCGAGCAGCTCCTGTCCCGTCTCGTCCCCTTCGAGGACGACGATCGTCCGCTCGTCGCGCATGGCCGGTCGATGGTATCCGCGTTTGGCGCTTCGACCCGCCGACCACAACCGGACGACATGGGGTGGAGCCGGAAAGGCCGGAAGGGTGCATTCCGCTACTACGACAGCCGCGGGAAGCGGATCACGGACGACGCGAAGCTCGCGCGGATCGAGGCCCTCGCGATTCCCCCCGCGTGGAAGGACGTCTCGATCTCACCGCGGTCGACGGGAAAGCTCCAGGCAACCGGCTACGACGCTGCGGGGCGGAAGCAGTACCTCTACAGCGCTGAATATCGCGCCCAGCAAGAGCAGGCGAAGTACGACAGCCTGATTCGGTTCGGAGATGCACTGCCGGCGTTGCGCGAAGCGATGTCGCTTCATTTCGACCAGGAAGAGTTCGACCGTGAGCGCGTCTCGGCGATCGCCTTGCGCTTGATCCAGCTCGGCTGGTTCCGGGTCGGTTCCGAGCGCTACGTCCGGGACGGAACCTTCGGCGTGACGACGCTCCTGCGGCGGCACGTCACGGTCCGTGGCCGGCGAGTTCGGCTTTCCTTTCCCGCGAAGCACGGAATCCGAGTACGCACCGAGGTCGTCGACCCCGAACTTGCCGTAGCGATACGGAGCCTGCTCGAGATCAGAGGCCCTCGCGTCTTCAAGTACGAGTGGGAGGGGAACATCTACAACCTCACGAGCAAGCGGCTGAACGACTACGTGAAGATCTATCTCGGAGATGAGTTCAGCGCCAAGGACTTTCGAACGTGGGGCGGGACGCTGCTCGCCGCGATCTGCTTCGCGGAACGTGCCGAGAAACAGGGATTTCCCGACTCGGAGCACGAGCAAAGACGGTCGGTCACGGCCGTGATGCGGAAGGTCGCCGAGCAACTCGGGAATACACCTGCCGTGACGCGGGAGTCGTACGTGTCTCCGGCCGTAGTCGAGCAGTATCTCGACGGCCGAACAATCGACGATTTCCGCCCGCGACATTTACGCGTCGTGAGCGCACGTGATGCGCTTCTCTCTCAGGAAGAAGAGGCGATGCTCAGCTTGCTACGTTCGTGGCGAATTCGACGCGCACGCGAGGCTGCATAGGGCGCGCCGAGTTTCTATAGGGTTTCCGCGGCAAATCGCCGATGCGAAGGAGGGGAACGGTGGCTCGGAAAACAGTGCTCGTGTGCGACAGTTGTGGCAACGAGGTCGAGGAAGCCAAAGGCGCGGTGATGCGGGTCACGTACACCGACGCACGCCGAGGGGCGAAGCAGGCCGACCTCTGTGACTCGTGCGCGGGCAGGATGCCCGGCCGCGCGGTCGCTCGTCGCGGCCGCAAGCCGAAGTCCGCAACCGCTGCCGCGTAGCTCGCGAAGCTGACGCTTCGCTCGCTGGGTTAGGGGGCTGCGCGGGGTCAGAAAGTCTCCGGCCCTCGATTGCCCGATGGGCTAAGCGTTCGATCCTCGTTCGCGCCAAGGCGGCGGCGTAACGGCACGTTACGGCGCCGCGGAGTAGCGGGCGAGCACGCGAAGCCTGCTCGCCCGCGACAGAAGAAGCCGCTCGAATCACGCTTCACCCAATGTGCACTCAGTGCGAAGCCCACGGGAGACCGCGCTCTCCCGTGGGCGCACTTCCGCTGTCCCCGGATGAAGAGCGCAGCTCTTCATCCGGATTCAGCGCTAGCGTAGGCGGGTGCCGCTCCGCCTCATTGCGGGGCCCGCCAACGCGGGCAAGGTCGGGCTTCTGCTCGACCGCTATCTCGTCACGCTCGACTCCCCCGACGGGCTCGAGCCGCTCCTGATCGTGCCGAACCGGGCGGACGTCGACCGAGTCCAGCTGGAGCTGCTCGCGCGGCGTCCGGCGCTGCTCGGCGGCTCGATCGGGACGTTCGAAGACGTGTTCCGGGATCTCGCGCGCGGCCTGCCCGATAGGCGTTCGAGGCTCGGACGCGTTGAGGAGGCACTCGTGATTCGGCGTGTCGTGAGCCGAGCAGAGCTCAGGGGGTTTGCGCGCTCCGCCGAGCGTGCCGGCTTCGTTGACTCGCTGCAGCAGGCGCTCGACGAGCTCGAGGCCGGACTGCTCCCGACCGACGCCGTCGGGGGCGAGCTCGGCGAGCTCTATTCCGCGTACCGCACGGAGCTCGACCGGCTCGAACGGTGGGATCGGGGCCTGCTCCGCACCCGCGCTGTCGAGCGGCTCCGGACAGATCTCGACGCCTGGCACGGCGGGCCGGTCTTCGCCTACGGTTTCGAGGACCTAACCGGCGCGGAGTGGGGGCTGCTCGAAGCGCTCGCCGCGCGGTCCGAGGTGACTGTTTCGCTTCCGTACGAACCTGGCCGTCCGGCGTTCGCGGCTTTACGCCGCACCGCCGAGGATCTCGCCGGCCTTGCCTCCGGTGCAGTGGAGGAGCTGCCGCCGCGCTACGCGGCAGTCGCGCCGCCGGCGCTCGCTCATGTCGAGCGGGCGCTCTTCGCCGACGGGCCCGACAGCGCTCCACCGCTCGACGGGGTGGTGCGCTTCTTCGAGGGCGCGGGGAGCCGCGGCACGCTCGAGCTCGTCGGCGAAGAGGTGCTCGCGCTCGCGCGCGGCGGCATGCCTGTCGAGGGGATCGGGCTCGTGGTGCCGAGCTACGAACGGATCCGCGGCACCCTCGAGACGGTGCTTTGCTCCTTCGGCATCCCTTACGCAGTCGACGGCGAGCTCCGGCTGACGCAGACACCGCTCGCGGATGCTCTCGCGTCGTTGTTGCGCTTCGCGTGGGGAGGGGGGACGCGAACCGACCTCTTCCGCTTCCTCCGCTCACCGTTCTCGGGGCTCGAGCGTCGCGCGGTCGACTTCGTCGAAGGACGGCTGCGCGGGCGCGCGGTACAAGCACCCGAGCGGGTCGTCGAGGAGGCGGAGCGCCTGCGCGGCGGCCCGCTACCCGAGCTCGAGGAACTGCGCGCGGCCACCGATCCCGTCGTAGCGGTTCGAGAGCTCGCGGGACGAATGCTGCGGCACGCGTACGGCCTGGAGCATCCGCCGGCCGACGCCGCGAGCCGGCTCGACCTCCGGGCGCACGAGGCGCTGGCGCGACTGCTCGCCGAGCTCGAGGGCTGGCGCGAGCTGTGCGGAGAGCTGAGCCGCGAGGACGTGCTCGTCGCGATCGAGCGGGCTACCTTGCCTCGGCGGACAGGCGAGGACGCGGGTCGAGTGGCGGTCGTCGACCTGCGGCGCGCCCGCACGCGTCGCTTCGACGCGGTCTTCGTGCTCGGGCTTGAGGAGGGGAGCCTGCCGCGCCGCGGTGGGGGCTCGCCGTTCCTCGACGACGATGCGCGCCGCGAACTCGACTCGAGAGGGGCGAGGCTGGTGCGGCCGGATCCTGTCGAGCTCGATCGCTACCTCTTCTATACGGCCTGCACTCGCGCCTCGCAGCGCCTCTACCTCGTGCGTGAGGCTGCCGACGACGACGGCAGTCCTCGGGAGGCGAGCCCGTTCTGGCACGACGTGCAGGCGCTGTTTGACCGGGAGGATGTCGCTCGGTGGATCCGCCGGCGTCCGCTCTCGGCGCTCACGTGGCCGGTCGACGACGCACCGACCGAGCGCGAGCGCCTGCGCGCGCTCACGGAGCTCGCCGCCCGCGACGCGAAGGAGGCCGATGCGATTGCCCGGGCCAACGGGTGGGAGCGGAGGCTCGAGCGCGCCCGCAACGCCTTCCACCGTCCCACGCAGCTCACGCACCCGCTCGTGCTCGAGCAGCTCGGCTCGCGCAGCTCGTTCGCTGTGACGGAGCTCGAGCGCTTCGCCGACTGCTCCTCGGCCTGGTTCGTCGAGCGGTTCCTCGACCCGAAGACGATCGACGCCGAACCGGATGCGAAGCAGCGCGGCAGCGTCGCCCACCAGGCGCTCTACCGCTTCTTCTCTCGCATCCCGGCCGAGCTCGGAGTCGAGAAGCTCGAGCCGCAACACGTCGAGGCTGCGACCGGATTGATGCGCCGCTGCCTCGACGACGCGGTCGCAGGCGTCCGCATGGACCTGACGGAGATGCAGGAGCGTGAGCTCGACCAGTCGCTGTGGCGCGATCTCGCGGCGTTCGTGGAGGAGGAGTGTTCGTCGCAGCAGCCTCTCGTGCCGCGGCGCTTCGAGGTGGCCTTCGGCAGCGAGCGCGCCGCGCCCGAGCTGCAGCGCGGGCTCGAGCTGGCATCGGGCATGACTCTCTCAGGGAAGATCGACCGGATCGACGTCGATCCGTTCGGCGCGCGCGGGGTCGTCCAGGACTACAAGTCGGGGAAGAGCGCGCATTCGGCGAGGCAGATCGAAAGTGAGCTGCGGTTGCAGATCCCGCTGTACATGCTCGTGCTGCGCGACCTCGTCGGGCTCGAGCCGCTCGGGGGCCTGTATCGGCCGCTCGCGGGAGCGCGGAAGCCGCGCGGGCTCGTGCGCGGCTCGGAGGCGGAGACCCTACCGGGCTACGTCTCGCACGATTACCTCGACGAGGAAGCGTTCTGGGCGCTGGTCGAATCCGCGCGGGAAACGGCCGCGAGGCTCGCCGGGCGAATCCGGGACGGGGACGTGCGCCACGATCCTCTCGGCGGCGAGTGCCCGGCCTGGTGCGACCTCTGGTCGATGTGCCGAATCGAGCGCGCATGAACGAGCAGCAGCTCGCAGCGGTCGAAGCCGGGGGAGAGGTCTTCGTTTCGGCCGGCGCCGGCACCGGCAAGACGGCCGTTCTCGTCGAGCGGGTCGTCCGCGCTGTCTGCGATCGCGGGCTCGACGTCGACTCGATCCTCGTCATCACGTACACGCGCCGCGCGGCCGGCGAGCTGCGGACACGGATCCGCGCGGCACTCACCGAGCGCGGCCGGCACGATCTCGCGCGCCGGCTCGACGGCGCATGGATCTCGACCATCCACGGCTTCTGCGCGCGGCTGTTGAAGGCGTACCCCCTGGCCGCCGGGCTCGACCCACGATTTCGCGAGCTCGACGAGGCGCAGGCGGCGGTGCTCCGGTCGGAGGCGTTCCGGGACGCTCTCGCCGAGTTCTGTGCCGGAGACGATCCGCAAAGGCTCGAGCTGCTCGCAACGTACGGGAGCGACCGGCTGCGTCGGATGCTCACGAGCGTGTACGAGACGCTCCGCGCGGCCGGACGCGAGCTCGACCTCGAGGTGGCAACGCGGCCGGAGCTCGGCGAGCGGATCGAGGAGCTGCGGGCCGCTGCGACTGCGCTTGTCTCGGAGCCGGGCGCAACGGAGGCCCAGCAGCGGACCGCTTCCGAGCTGCTCGAGCTACTTGCGCGCGATGTCCGGCCGGACCGGCTGATGAACCTGACCGGCTTCAAGGCGCGCGGCGATCGCGCAGCCGGCTACGCAGAGGCGCTCGCGGCGGTCGAGCAGGCGGCGCTCGACGAAGCAGCCGCACGCGACCGCGCGCTCCTGCAGGAGCTCCTCACGCTGTTTGCCGCGCGGTACGCCGAGGCAAAAGCGGGCGAGTCGGCGCTCGACTTCGAGGATCTCCAGCTCGAGGCGCGCGAGGTCCTCCGGTCGGAACCCGAGCTCCGAGAGCGCGAGCGGGCACGCTTCCGCTCGATCCTCGTGGACGAGTTCCAGGACACGAACCGCCTGCAGACGGAGATCATCGATCTGCTGCGCACGCCGGAGACGGAGCTCTTCTTCGTCGGCGACGAGTTCCAGTCGATCTACGGGTTCCGCCACGCCGACGTCCAGGTCTTCCGCGAGCGGCGCGAGGCCGTCGAGCAGCCGCTTTCCCTCACGCTCAACTACCGGTCGCGACCGGAAGTGCTCGCCGCGGTCAACGAGCTCTTCGGATCACACTTCGGCAGCGAATTCCAGGAGCTCGCAGCGGCGGCCGAGTTCCCCGACCCCGTCTTCGGCCACCCGGTCGAGCTGCTCGTCACCGACAAGGAGAGCTACAAGGACAGCGGCGTCCACTGGCGGCGCGGCGAGGCCAGGGCGGTGGCGCGGCGGGTCCGTGAGCTCGTGGACGGCGGCGCGGCGACGCCTGGCGAGATCGTCCTCCTCTTCGCCGCCGGCACCGACGCCGAGTGGTACGAGGACGAGCTGCGCCGCGCCGGGCTGCCCACCTACCGAGCGACCGGGAAGGGCTACTTCGGACAGCAGCAGGTCGTCGACCTGCTCATGTACCTCCGCTTGCTCCACAACCGCTACGACGACGCGGCGCTCCTCTCCGTGCTCGCATCGCCGTTGGTCGGCGTCTCGAACGACGCGCTGGCGCTCCTGCGCCGGGTTGCCTCGAGGCGGCCGCTCTTCACCGGTCTCGAGCACACTCTCCCGCCGGGTCTCGCCGAACGCGACGAGCGGCTGATGCGTGCGTTCCGGCAGCGCTACGACCGGCTGGTTCAGACGTTGCCGCGGCTCTCTCTCGAGCGGCTGTGCGAGCAGATCGTGGCCGAGCACGACTACGACCTCGCCGTGCTCGCGCAGTGGGACGGGCGCAGGCGCTACGCGAACCTGCGGAAGCTTGCGCGCCTCGCTCGGTCGTACGAAGAGCTCCGCGGGCCCGACGTCGAAGGCTTCGTCCGGTTCGTCGCGGAGCAGGAGGCGATCGGCACCCGCGAGCTCGAGGCCGTCGCCGAGGAGGAGGGCGCTGACGCCGTCCGCCTCCTCACGATTCATGCCGCGAAAGGGCTCGAGTTCAAGGTCGTGATCGTCGCGGACGCAGGGCGAGATCGTGTGCCGCCCTCGCCCGACGAGATCCTCGCCCTGCCTGACGGCCGCTTCGGCTTCCGGGTTGCGGATCCCGTGACCGCGAAACACCGCGGCGCCTTCGACTACGAGGCCGTCAAGTCTGCGCGGCAGGAAGCGGAGCGTGCGGAGCGGCTGCGGCTCTACTACGTCGCGCTGACGCGGGCGAAGGAGCGGCTGATCGTCTCCGGCTCCGTCGATCTCGGGGCGGAGCGTGAGGTGCCGACGCCGATCGCCTGGGTGCTCGACCGCCTCGACGCCGACGAGGAGCTTGCCAAGGCGGGTGACGGGCCGATCGAGCTCCTCCGCGGCGACGCGCGGCTGCTCGTCCGCCTCGACCGCTACCGGCCCGAGCCCGTCATGGCTAAGGCCGAGCCCGAGGAGGAAGGTCAGCTGGCGCTCTTCACTGCCCTCGAAGAGGTTACGGTTGCGCACGCGGCTCCCGAGCTGCCTCCGCTCGTCGTGCTGCCGGACCCGCCGCTGTATCGCGTGCGCAAGCTCTCCTTCACCGCGTTGTCGCTGTTCGAGCAGTGCGCGTACAAGTACTTCGCCCGCTACGGCCTCGGGATGAGCGAGCGGGCGGTCGAGGGCGACGGGACGGGCGAGATGTCCGGAATCGAGGTCGGGAGCGCAGTCCACGCGTTGCTCGAGGAGATCGACCTCGCGGCGCCGATCGCGCCGAAGATCGAGGACGAGCTGATCCGCGGCCTGGTCGCCGCGTACTGCGAGTCCGATCTCGCCCGCCGGGTGGCGGGCCTTGACGGTGTGCAGAAGGAGCGCCACTTCACGTTCGAGCACGACGGCGTGCTCGTGCACGGCTACCTCGACGCATTTCATTTCGCCGACGGCCGCGCGCTCGTCGTCGACTACAAGACGAATCTGCTGGCCGAGGCTTCGCCGGAGGAGATCGTCGAGCAGGACTACCGGCTCCAGCGGCTTGTCTACGCGCTCGCCTGCTTCCGCGCCGGTGCCGACGAGGTCGAGGTCGTGTACCAGTTCCTCGAGCGTCCCGAGGCGCCGGTCGAGGCCGTCTTCTCCCGCGACGACGTTCCCGAGCTCGAGGCGGAGCTGTCCGGGGCGATCGCGCGCATCCAGGCCGGGGAGTTCCCGCCGACGCCGAGCGACTTCGCGTGTGCAGGGTGTCCAGCGCTCGATCTCGTCTGCGCCGGGCCGCGCCTGCGCCCGCGGCTCCCAGAAGTCGTTGCCTCGTAGCTACCTGAAGGAGGCTCGCCGGCACGTCGGGCCCAAGCGGGAGCGGATAAGGCCGATCATCGAGCGCCTCGCCGTGGAGCACGCCGATGCCGCCATCGCGCTCCGCTTCCGCAGCCCGGTCGAGCTGCTCGTCTCCGTCATGCTCTCGGCCCAGACGACGGACGTGAACGTGAACCGGGTCACCCAGACGCTGTTCGAGAAGTACCACCGCCCGGGGGACTATCTCGCGGTCCCGCAGGAAGAGCTCGAGCGCGACATCTTCGCCACGGGCTTCTACCGTCAGAAGGCGAAGTCGCTGCGTGGGACGATGCGAATGCTGCTCGAGGAGTTCGACGGCGAGGTGCCGCGGCGGCTCGAAGAGCTGATCCGCCTGCCCGGCGTGGCGCGTAAGACGGCCAATGTCGTCGCGGCCGAGCTCGGCGAGCCGCAGGGCATCGTCGTCGACACGCACGTCCGGCGCCTCTCGCAGCGCCTTCGCCTCACCCGCCAGGAGGACCCGGTGAAGATCGAGCGCGATCTCGTACGCCTCGTGCCCCGCGCCGACTGGGGACGCTTTCCGCATCTCCTCATCTGGCATGGACGGCGCGTCTGCGACGCGCGCCGCCCGCGCTGCGAGGACTGCGTCGTCAACGACCTCTGCCCGTCGAGCCGTGTCTGACCGAGCAGCGAAATCCCGCAGCTTCGAGACCGTCGCGGCGGAGTACGAGCGGAACCGGCCGGAGTACCCCGAGGACGCACTCCGCTGGGCCGTCGGGCAGCTCAGGCTCGGAGAGCGCGCCCGCGTCCTCGACGTGGGGGCCGGAACCGGCAAGCTGACTCGCGGTCTCGTTGCGCTCGGGTACGAGGTCGTCGCGGTCGAGCCTGGAGGACCGATGCTTGAACAGCTGCGGCAGGCGGCTCCCGAAGTCGAGGCGCTCGAGGGGCCGGCCGAGGCGATTGCACTCTCGGACGCCAGCGTCGACGGGGCGTTTGCAGCGCAGGCGTACCACTGGTTCGACCGGGAGCGAGCGGTGCCGGAGATCCACCGCGTCGTCCGGCCCGGAGGCGGGCTGGCGCTCCTCTGGAACTGGTGGGACGACCGTGACCCGCTGCAGCACGAGCTCGCCGAGCTCATCGGCTACGCCGGCCATTCCCCGTTCATCGACGAGGAGCTGCCGGGCGCTCCCTGGTTCCGGGAGGTGGGACGTACCGTCGTCGAGAGCACGGACGGGTCGAGCCTCGACCTCCTCGTCGCGATGCTGGCCACGACGAGCCGGTTCCTGACAGCGGCTCCTGCAGAAGGTGCGGAGTGGCTCCGCGAGGTGCGCGAACGCGCCTCCAAGTACGGCGAGCGGTTCCCGCTGCCGAAGCTGACCTACGCGTTCGCGTTCGAGCGGCTCAGTTGACCCGCGGATCCTCGGGCATGCGGGAGACGAGCTCGTAGATCCCGCCTTTGCGGCGCAGAACGTCGCGCCAGAGCGCGTCGGGATCGTCCGTGAAGGCGTCGTCGGGAAGGGCAGGCTCGAGGATCCAGTCCTCGTCCGCGAGCTCGGCCTCGAGCTGGCCCTCGCCCCAGCCTGCGTAACCTGCGAAGACGCGCCGTCGGGTCGTCGCCGGGACGATCTCGTCCGGTTCGGTCAGGGAAGGGAAGCCGAGCGCCCCGAAGAGCGGTACGGCGGCGTCGTCGGGATCGAGGAACTCGCCCAGCACGAGCACAGCCTCGGGCTGCACGGGCCCACCGACCCAGACCTGGTCCCCGTCGTTGACCAGCGGCTCGAGCTGTGGCACCGCTCCGGCGACGTCAACGGGTGAAGGCCGGTTGAGGACCAGCCCTGCCGCGCCATCCTCGGTGTGCTCTGTCACGAGGATCACGGTGCGTCGGAAGTTGGGGTCGAGCAGGGACGGCGAAGCGACGAGGAGGTGTCCCTGCAACGAGTCCATCGACCCATTGTGTCCGCAGAAAGCTAACCGTCGCTCGAACGGTACGAAACGATGTGCACCCGCTCGAGAGTGAGCATCCCTTCCCCGACCATCTCGTCGAGGATCGGCACGACTCGGTCGATCTGCTCGGGCGTGTCGACGATCTCGATCACGACCGGCAGATCCTCGGAGAGGCGAAGGATTCGCGACGTATGGAGGCGCGAGTCCGCACCGAATCCCTCGATGCCGCGGATCACCGTGGCGCCTGCGAGACCCTCCTGGCGCACACGCTCGACGATCGCCTGATAGAGCGGCTTGCCGTGCCAGGTGTCGGACTCTCCGATGAAGAGCCGCAGGAGCTTGCCCTCGCCCTCGAGTTTCATAGTGCGCGCCCCGCGACGACTCCGAGGTAGACCGCGACAAGGCCGGCTGCGGCACTCCCGAGGACGTTCGCGGCCGCGAGTCCGACGGCACCGTCCTCGAGCAGACGGTACGTCTCGTACTGCAGCGTCGAGTAGGTCGTGTACGCGCCCAGGAAGCCGATCGCAAGTGCCGAGCGCAGCCAGGGGGCCGTCGTGAGTTGCTCGGTCATGAGCGTGAGGATGAACCCGAGCACGAGCGCGCCGCTGACGTTGACAACGAACGTTCCCCACGGGAACGAGCTAGGCAGCCGCCGAGAGACCACCCCGTCGAGCCCGTAACGAGCGAGCGCTCCCAGGGCTCCTGCAATGCCGATGGCCACGAGCGTCCGCATCCAGGCTCCTCTCGATCGTAGGAGCCATCAGCCTCGGTGGCGGTTGTGGCGAGCTCCATCGCCTCGGCGCTCCCGGCGCCGGCCGGAAATCTAGCTGTGGGTGGGGGTGAGGGCGACGAGCAGGCCGCCGTCGTCGTCGAGCGCAGGGAAGAAGTCGCCGATCACCCGCTTGATCTGGCCGCCGCGCGTCCGCAGCTGCAGCTGCTCGTTCAGGCGGCGGACGCCCCATTCGAGCGAGAGCTTGACCGGGTTCTTCTCCTCCTCGAAGCCCGCGAGGCCGAACGCGGCGATCACGTCGTTGCCGAGGACCTCCTGCTCGCTCCAGCCGCTCAGCTCGAACACGCCGCGCCCGATCGCAAGGATGCGCCCTTCCTGGTCGCACGTGACGAGGCCCGTTGTCGGTGCCGGGTAGTAGTCGTCCATCAGCTCGAAGAGGAAGCCGAAGCCGCAGTGATGACAGGCCACGGCCTCGTCGAACATGCCTTCTTTCCGGTCGATGTCGACCGAGCGTTCCTTGCAGTTGGGGCAGATGAAGTTCGGCACGGCGACAGGCTAGCTGCGAGGAAGCGCGTCGACTCGCGCGACCCAGGCGTGCAACGGCGAGTCGGCGTCGAGCGGCACCTGCTCGGCCAGAACGGTGTGAAACGAGTCCTCGTCGCCGCGTGAAAGGCCGAGCGAGGCGTACTTGAGGAACGGAAAGGCCGTCACGTCGGCGAGACCGAAGTCGCCGAAGAAGAAGTCGCGTCCGGCGAGGAGCGACTCGAACAACGTGACGGCGAGGTGCATCTCGGCCGTGTGCGCGGCGGCGTCCCCGACGCCATCGTTGATCCCGTTCGGGAACGTCTTCCAGACGCGGTTGAACCAGTCCGCGAAGACCCTCACTTCGGCCCTGCGTGCCGGCTCGCGCGGAAGGAGAGAAGGCTCGGGGAACCGATCCTCGAGCCAGTCGAGGATCCGCGGCGAGTCGCTCACGACCTCGTCACCCGCGACGAGCACCGGGACGAGAGGCTGTCCGCTCACCTCCTCGACCGGCGAGCGGTCGTCTTCGTCGACGTCGACCCACTCGATCGGGACGCCCTTGTGGCCGGCGGCGAGAGCGACCCGCTCGACGTTCGTCGAGAACGGGATCCGGAGACAGCGGATCAGAACCGGTTCTTGCCGCTGAACCCCCACCGGATCGCCCTTGGTGGCTAGA
>DATFHC010000163.1:0-4926 GCA_035248765.1 Gaiellaceae bacterium | reverse complement strand
TCTTGAAGGAACTGGTAGCCCGGAGTATGCTGATGACGGTCGGGGCGTCGCGCGGCGGGCGCGGCGGTGCTTGATGTAGGGGTTCACGGCATCGCCGACGATCGGCCCCGGCCGCACCAGCGCCACCTGCACCGTCAGGTTGTCGAGGTTCCGCGGCTGCGTCCTGGGCAGCATCTGCATCTGCGCCCGTGACTCGATCTGGAAGACGCCGGTGGTCTCGGCCCGCTGGATCGATTCGTAGGTCTCGCGGTCGTCGAGGTCGATCCGCGCCAGGTCGATCGTCTCCCCCCGCACCGCCTGGATTTCGTCGACGCAGCGCTCGACCGCGGAGAGCATCCCCAGCCCGAGCAGGTCGATCTTGAGGAAGCCGGCGTCGGCGCAGGAGTCCTTGTCCCACTGGCACATCTGTCGTCCCTCCATCGCTGCCGGCTGCACGGGCACGAGGTCGACGAGCGGCCGGGAGGAGATGACCATCCCGCCCGGATGCTGCGAGATGTGGCGCGGTAGGCCGGCGATCTCGGTGCAGAGGGCGCCGAAGGCGCGCCAGCGCGGCGAGCGGAGCTTCGTGGCCGCGTCCGGCAGCGCGGCGATCTCGTCGGCGACGCGTTGCGCGTTCCAGCCGTCCGTGAGGCGCGCCAGTCGCTCGAGGTCGGCATACGGGAGGCCGAGCGCCATGCCGACGTCCCGGATCGCGCCCCGCGAGCGGTAGGTCGCGAAGGCCGCGACGAGCGAGGCGTGCTCCTGGCCGTAGCGCTCGACGACGCGGACGATGAGCTTCTCGCGGATGTCGCGCGGGAAGTCGAGGTCGATGTCGGGCACCGACGCGAGCTCGCGGTTGAGGAAGCGGCCGAGCGAGAGGTTGTTCGCGACCGGATCGACGTGCGAGAGCCCGGTCAGGTAGCAGACGAGCGAGCCGACCGAGGAGCCGCGCCCGCGGCCCGGTGGCAGGACGTGGCGCATCGAGCCGGGGCCGCGCACCTCGAGCGCTACCTCGCGGGCGAGCTCGAGCACCTCCCAGTGGAGGAGGAAGAAGCCGGCGAGGCCGAGCTCGTCGATGAGCGCGAGCTCCTCCTCGAGCCGGCGGCGCACGCGCCGCTTGTGGCCGTTGAGGTCGCTGTAGCGCTCGACGAACGCGGTCTCGCAGACGCGGCGAAGCTGGACGATCGCCGGCTCGACGCCGTCGGAGAAGTCCGGGTAGCGGTAGCCGAGCTCCTCCGTCAGGTCGAACTCGAGCCGCTCGGCCAGCTCGGCGGTACGTCGGACGGGATCGCGGTCATCGGGGAACCGGTCGAGCATCTCCTGCGGCGAGAGGAGGACGGACTCGTGGTTCCCGCGCCGTTCCTGCTCGCAGCCCTCGAGCGAGGTGCAGCAGCGGACGGCGACGAGCACGTCCTGGAGCGCGACGCGGCTGCGATCGTGCGCGTGGACGTCCCCCGTCGCGACCGTCTGGACGCCGAGCGAGGCGGCAAGGTCGCGCAGGCGCGCGTTCCGCCGTGCATCGCCACGCTCGTACGGGCGCTGCAGCTCGACGTAGAAACGGTCCCGTCCCAACGCGCGCGCGAGCCGCGCCGCCGCGTTCGGGTCGCGGACGGCGAGACCGTCGCGCGCACAACCGGAGAGACAGACGAGTCCCTCGTTCCCCTCCTCGAGCAATGCCGGATCGAGTCGCGGCGGCATCGGCTCGCGGTTCGTCGAGTCGCGCGTGTGCGCGTGCGCGGCGGTCAGGAGCCGGCAGAGGTTCGCGTAACCGCGTGCGTTCTCCACGAGCAGCGTCACGTGCGAACCGTCGGCAAGCGTCACCTCCGTTCCGGTGATCGGCCGCACGCCAAAATGCTTCGCCGCGTGCGCGAACTCGAGCGAGCCGTAGACCCCGTCGTGGTCGGTGAGCGCGAGCGCCTCATAGCCGAGCTCGGCCGCGCGCGCTGCGAGCTCTTCCGGCTGCGACGCCCCGTCGAGGAACGAGTACGCCGAGTGCGCGTGCAGCTCTACGTAGTCGGGCATGATCCACGGCGATGGACGAGCCGTACTTCACGCGACCGGGCGAAGGCGAGCGCACGCCGAACGGGCACCGCGTGCTCGCGGAGCTGCCGCACCTCGAAGTGCTCGAGCTCTCGTTCGGGCCGGACTTCGAGGGCGTCGACCCGCACACCCACTCCGACCACACCGATTCGTTCTACGTGCTCGAGGGCGAGGTCGAGTTCTTCCTGGACGGCGAGTGGCACCGCGCTGGCCCAGGCACGTTCGTCTCGGTGCCGCCGGACGTCGAGCACGGCTTCCGCAGTTGCGGGGGCGCCTTCCGCGTGCTCAACATCCACGCGCCGCGCGCGGGCTTCATCGACCGGCTGCGAGAGGGTTAGCGCCACCCACACAGTCTAGGCGAACATATGTTCGTGCGCTACGGGTGGTGCACGAGCTGCCAGAGCGGCTTCTCGTGGGGCCCGAGCGGGATGAAGTCCATCCCGTCGGGTGTGCGGAGAAAGTTTCCGCCGCGGCCCGGCCGGGCGAGGTGGCCGTAGTACCAGACGATCCGTCGCGTTTTCCGGTCGACGATGACGACGCGATCGTTGTAGTCGTCGTTGATGGCGATGTTCCCGTTCGGGAGCATGATCGCCAGCGAGGGATGGTTGAGCGCCCCCCAGCCCGACGCCGGCCCGTATCGCCAAAGCACTTTGCCGTAGGGGCCCAGGATCACGACTGCGCCCGGTTTCGCATAGTCGGCGAGGAGGATCCGGCCGCGCCGCAGCGGCTGTGGATCGGACGGATATGCCACCGGCGCCTGAAACGACCTGAGCAATCGCCCGGAGCTGCTGAAGTCGTCGATCCAGGAGCCGTTGATCTCCGAGACGAGAACGCCCCCGCCCGGGAGCGGCGTGTCTCCGTTGACCGCGCCGAGCGTTCGCGGCGGATCGTGAACGCATACGTCCGTCCGTCCGATCTGGCGCACGATCCGGTGGTCGCGGACAAAGAGGATTCGACAGCGGTAGGCGTCGGCGACAGTCAGCGTTCCATCTGGCAGGACGTAGGCGTCATCCGGCCAGTTGAGCCGGTTGGCCGGTCCTGCCGTCGCTCCGGGGCCGGCCTGAGGGCCGGGAACGCCGAAGAGGCGCGTGACGCGATGTGTCGCGATGTCGATCGAGAGGATGTCTCCGTGATCCTCCTCGTTCGTCACGAGCGTCTTGCCGCCCGGCTCGACAAAAGTGTCGTCGTCGAACACGAGCCTCCGTCCCTTTGCGCGGTCGGCAGCGGTCGGGAATCTCCACAGGTTCCGACGGTGGGAGTCGACGAGGAGGATCCGGTCGTTGCCGCGGTCGGCGATCAACAGCGCTCCCGGCAGCGGCCCGTGAATCGTGACCGGCGTGTTCGCGATGCGGGTGCGGCGGCGAGCGAGCCTGGCCGCCGCAAGCGCTCGGTTCCTGGCAGCCGCCTTCGAATTCGTGTGGTGCGTCACCACGCCAACGACGGTGACGGTCGCAAGCGCAAGGAGAACGAGCAGCGGCAGTTTGGACCGCCGCTTCCGCGGCGGCCGACGCCGCCGTGCCCGCTCGGCCGTCACCTTCGCAGCCGGATGCTCGCGTGAATGCGGTTCAGAAGTGCCGCCGGTGGGACGAGGTCGACGCCGTCAGGCCGCGAAAGGTAGCCCGGCGCGCGGCCGGGCACTCGGGTGTGGCCGTACTGCCAGACGACCCGGTTCGCGTGCGGGTCGATCACGATGACGCGGTCGTCGAAGTCGTCGGTGAGGAGAAAATCGCCGTTCGGGAGCGGTTCGGCGAGTGAAGGATGGTCGAGCGGTGGCGCACCCGTCCGCGGCCGGTAGCGCCAGTGGAGGCGGCCTCTGCGGTCGAACGTCTCGAGGATGCCCGGGCTCTGCCAGCCGACGGTGACGTAGAGGCCGGGCCGCACCTCGTTCGAGTCGGACGGGTAGTCGACGCCGGGCGGATGCGTAGACCACAGGAGGTGCCCCGTCCGCGATAGAGCGTCGACCCAGTCGCCGTTGATCTCGGTCACGAGAACGCCGCCTCCCTGGAGCGGGAACGCTCCGTTCGGACTCCCCCACGCGCGCGGCGGGTCGTGCATGCAGCCCTGGAGCGGATTGCCGAGCGTCTGTGCCGGCCGGTGGGACGGAGGACGGAGCACCAGCAGCCGGCAGTTCTTGATGTCTGCGAGAACGATCGAGCCGTTGGGCAGGAGCATCGCGTCGTCCGGATTCGACAGGTAGTTCGGCCCACTGCCCGGGACGCCGATCCGGCCGTAGCGGTAGACGATACGAAGGGTGGAAACGTCGATGACCGTCACCGCCGACACGTCTTCCTCCGTGGCGACGATCTCTCGGCCGTCGGGCGAGAAAAAGGCATCGTCGGGCATCGGTAGGCCACCGTCGCCCGGACGTGGGAACCGCCAGACGATGCGTCCATGGGGATCGACGACCAGGAGGCGGTTGTTCGAGCGGTCGGCGATCAGCACGTCACCCGGGAGCACTGAGGGATCCGAGCCGGGCGCAAGGTGAGGTCGCGTCGACGGATGCGAGAACGGCCGGGTGGCCGGTGACGCGGTCGTCGTCCGTGCGGGCCTCGGGTGCCGAGACTTCGTATCTGTGTGGCCGGTGGTCATGGCGTGACCTCGGCCGCCGGCGCAGCCGGCCGTGCATGTCGCAACGGTCGCGAGCAGGAAAGACAGGAAGAGACGCACGCTGCTTCTTCTCCGGACATTGCCTGGTCAATCTGAGCGCTCGATGAGCAAGTAGCGTGGCGCGCCATGGACGGCCCTGCCCGACGCGAGCGCCTCGCCCGCTCACGGCTGTATCTCGTGCTCGAGGCGCATCCGCACGGCAAGGATCCCGGTCCGCTCCTCGACGCGGCGCTGCGTGGCGGCGTGGACATCCTTCAACTCCGCGAAAAGGAACTCGACGACGAGGCGCTCATCGGCGCG
>DATFHC010000162.1:0-21027 GCA_035248765.1 Gaiellaceae bacterium | reverse complement strand
CACGGTCTCGGGACGAAGGGCGTCCTCCTCTCCATGGGCGTCGGGACGCTGCTGATCTTCCTCGGCGTCGCACTTCTCGCCGCCCGTTTCGCCCGTCCGCTTGCGTGGGTGCTCGGCGCGCCCGCGACGAGATTCGGCGGTGCTGCAGGCTCGCTCGCCCGCGACAACGCGCGGCGGAACCCGCAGCGCACGGCCTCCACGGCTTCGGCGTTGATGATCGGTCTCGCACTCGTGACGCTCGTCGCCGTGATGGCCGCTGGGATCACGAAGAGCTTTCGCGGTGCCGTCGACGACCTCTGGGTCAGCGGCTACGCCATCACCGCGCAGAACAACTTCGACCCGATTCCGATCGCGGCCGGAAACGTGGCCGCGCGCACTCCCGGCGTCCAGGCGATCGCGAACGTCCGCGGCGGAGACGCGCAGATCTTCAACGGAGTGCACCAGGCGACGGCGGTGGGCCCCGGCGGTGCGCAGATCTTCAACATGACCTGGCTCGACGGGGGAAGCAACGCGGTGATCGCTCACCTCGGCGCGCACGGTGCGTTCGTGGACAAGAGCTTTGCGAAGAAGCACAACTTGACGATCGGCTCGCCGGTGACTTTGACCGCGCCGACCGGCAAGAGCGTCGATCTCCACGTGATCGGCATCTTCGACCCACCGACGGGAGGATCTCCGTTCGGGCCCGTGACGATCTCCGACACGGCGTGGGACAAGATCTACGACACGCCCCAGAACATCTACTCGTTCGTCCGGATGCGAGGCGGAGAGACCGACCAGGCCGAGGCGGCGCTCGAGAACCAGCTGAAAGCGTTTCCCAACGCGAAGGTTCAGACCAAGAAGCAGTTCGTCGACAACCAGATCAGCGGGCTGAACGCGATCCTGAACGTGCTGTTCGTGCTCCTCGCCCTCTCGGTGATCGTCAGCCTCTTCGGCATCATCAACACGCTCGTCCTCACGGTCTTCGAGCGCACGCGCGAGCTCGGAATGCTCCGCGCAATCGGCATGACGCGCCGTCAGGTGCGTCGCATGATCCGTGCCGAGAGCGTGATCACTGCGCTCATGGGCGGCGTGATCGGCATCGTCCTCGGGCTCATCCTCGGCGGGCTGCTGGCCGCACGCATCGACTTCATCGTCTTCGCGCTGCCGTGGACGCAGGTGATCATCTTCGCGGTGGCCGCCGTCATCGTCGGCCTCGTGGCGGCGATCTTCCCGGCCCGCCGGGCCGGCAAGCTGAACGTCCTCGAGGCGCTCCAGTACGAGTAGGCAATTGGACGACGCCCGGCTGATCGAGGAAGGGCTCGCGGGCCGACTCCCAGCCGACAGCGCGGAGTTCCAGCGCTTCGTCGAGATCACGGCTCGCCGTCCGAGCGGCGAGGCGGGAGCCGCCCATTACCGCGACCCGAAGGAGCACGAGGAGTCGTTCGCGATCGCCCTCGGCGCGCTCGAGCTGACAGCGGCCGACCGCTATCTCGAGCTCTGTTTCGGCGGCGGTCAGCTGCTCGAACAGGCGCTCGAAACGGCCGCGAGCGCCGCGGGCATCGACCACAGCCCCGACATGGTCGCACTCGCCCGAGAGCGGAACGCCGCGGCCGTCGCCGCCGGCCGGCTCGAGCTCGTGGAGGGGGACGTTCACGAGCTCCCCTGGACGGAGGCAGAGTTCACGTGCAGCGCCTGTCTCAATGCGTTCTTCTTCATCGAGCGGCCGACGGACTTCCTCGCGGAGGTGCGCCGCGTCCTCGCTCCAAGCGGACGGTTCGTGCTCATCACGGCGCGATCGGTGGCCGATTCATCCGGCGGTCCGTGGAACCCGGCGCTGCGGAGGTACGAGCCATCTGCCCTTCGCACGATGCTCCTCGACGCCGGATTCAGGGAGGCACGTGTGGACGAGGACGCCGACAGTCCGCAGGTCGCGGTCGCACGCGCCTGAGGCGCCACGTCAGAGTCGAGGCAGCCAATCCTCGGCGCAACGCACGCGTATCGGGTGGGGGAACCCGGCGTATGCCTCACTCGGCTTCGTGGTCTGTGTCTCGACGCCCACACCGCGCCGGAGCGCCGTCTCGTCGACGAGGTACTCGAGCCCCTTGCGGCCGCCGCGCGCGCCGACGGCGACGACGAGCGACGGTCCGTCTCCCGCGCCCACGATGATGTGCGCCGTCCCGCCCGGACAGTGGAAGAAGTCCCACGCTCGCAGCGGAACCTCCTGTCCCTCGACGAGCAGCAGGCACTCACCCGAAAGTACAAGGAAGTCCTCCTGGTGCCGCTCGCGGTGATAGAGGCCCATCGGCTGCCCGGGCATGAGCCGGTTGATGTTGATCCCGAGCTGCCGGAACGGTCGCTTGCCCTCGAAATCGCAGTTCGCGCCCAACGGGCCCCAGTCACGCCAGCGGCTCTCGCGCGCATTGATGACGAACCAGCCGTCGCCGTCGGGAGCGCGCCCGAATCGTGTCTCCCGGAGTGGCGCCTCGGTCACGGCGCGAGCCAGGGGCCGGGCTCCCGCGTCACGGGATAGCCCGCCCAGACCAGCCGCGTCACGGCGCCGCCATCCCCGCGCTCGATCCGGAGCGCCTCGCCTTGCTCCGGCCCGGAGATCGTGCGCCAGCGATCGTCCGTCTCGCGCTCGAAGATCGCCGGCGGCTCCCAGTCGGCATCCGTGGGAGAGCGCGCCTCGAGCCTCCCCTCGCGCCAGGCGAGGACCACCTGCGACGACTCGATGAACCAGGGGCCGAGCAGCGGAACGACGTCCTCGGGCGGGGGCTCGCCGATACGCCACGTCTCCGGCGCGACGGGCCACTCCTCCGCGGTCGTCCGCGCGAGCGAAAGCCCGAGGTCGACGATCAGCGCCCGGCTCTCGTTCGTAAGCGCCGCTGCCACGACCTTCTCTCCGGGCGAGAAGAACAGCGAGGCGATGAACCCCGGCATCGAGCCTGTATGACCGGCGAGGATCCTCTCACCGTCGCGACGGAGGATCAGGCCGAGCCCATAGCCCGCCAGCCAGCGCTCGTGATCCCAGATCACCTGGACGGTGCGCATCTCCTCGGCGCTCTTCTTTGCGAGCACCGACTCGTCTGGATCGGCGAGGAAGGCACCCCAGCGGCAGAGGTCGCCGACCGTGCCCCAGAGCTGGCCTGCGGAGGCCCAGGCACCCGTTTCCACCGCGACCGCATTCCAGACTCCGTCCACATAGGGCTGCCCGATGTAGCCGTTCGCCGCCGGTGGCTCCGGCTCGAAACTCAGCCGCGTCAGGCCGACCGGCTCGAAGAGATGCTCACGGACGTAGTCCATGTACGGCATCCCGGAAACCCGCTCGACCACGATCCCGAGCAGCGCGTAGGCGAGGTTCGAGTAGTGGAAGCGCGCCCCGGAGGGGAGCACCATCTCCGCCTTGGCAAGCGTCTCGAGCAGCTCGTCGGTCGGCGCGAAGCGCAGCGTCAGCCACGAGTCATCCTGGGTCTCGCGTTGGAGACCCGACGCATGGGAAAGGAGGCGGCGGATCGCCGGCTTGTGCGCAGCACTCTCGACGTGCTTGTCGAGCGTGTCCTCGAGGTCGAGCTTGCCCGCGTCGCGAAGCTGCATGATCGCGACCGCGGTGAACGTCTTCGTGATTGAGCCCACGCGGTACTGCGTATCGGGCGTGGCCTCGACTCCGGTCTCGACGTCGGCGATGCCGACGGCCGATTCCCAGATCACCTCGCCGTCGCGCAACACGGCCGCCGCGATGCTCGGCGCGCGCTTTTTGCGTTGTTCGGCGGCGAGCAGCTGCTCGAGCTTCGCCGAGAGCCGCTCAGGCGTGGACACTCAACACCTCCTGCATGCGCCCGATCGCTTGCTCGATTTCGTCGTCCCCGATGTCGAGGTGCGTGACTGCGCGTAGCCAGCCCGCGCGCAGGTCGCTGACGGCGACGTCCCGCTCCCGCAATCGGTCGATCAGGCCGGGCTCGTTCGGGATCGGGACGAAGTTCGTCTCCACGGTCGCCGGATCGATTCCGATCCCCTCCGCGAGCCGCTTCGCGCGTGCGTGGTCGTCGGCGAGCCGCTCGACCTGGTGGTCGAGCGCGTAGAGCATCGCCGCCGCCGCGATTCCCGACTGCCGGAGCGCACCGCCGAAGAGGAACTTGCTCTCCCAGGCCCGCTCGATCGTCTCGGTGGGCGCGGCGAGAACCGCTCCGAACGGACAGCCGAGCCCCTTGGAGAAGCAGACCGTGACCGTGTCGGCGAGCCGTCCCCACTCCGCCGGCTCGACGCCCGCGGCGGCCGAGGCGTTGAAGAGCCGTGCTCCGTCGAGATGGACGGCCGCGCCGCGCGAGCGCGCTGCGTCGGCGATGGCGCCGAACTCGTCGAGCGGCCAAATCCTGCCGCCCGAGCTGTTGTGCGTGTTCTCGAGCACGACCACGCTCCCCGGCCCAAACGCGTCCAGCTCCTCGATCTGACTCGCCGTCGGCCTGCCTGCCTCGGCGACGAGGCCGTGCATGACGAGACCGGAGTGGATCGCCGGGCCGCCCCACTCCCAGATGAGGATGTGCGTACCCTCCTCCGCCACGACCTTGCAGCCGGGCCGGCTGAGCGCGCGCAGCGCCGCCTGGTTCGCCATCGTCGCGGTCGGAAAGAAGAGCGCGGCCTCGTGGCCGAGCAGCTCCGCCATGCGGCGCTGCAGCTCGTTCGTGGTCGGGTCCTCGCGCTCCTGCTCGTCGCCGACCTCTGCCGCCGCCATCGCCGCCAGCATCCCCGGCGTCGGCTTCGTCATGGTGTCGGAGCGCAGGTCGATCAAGGGGCACCACGCGTGACGCTACCGTAGTCCGATGGACCTGGCCCTCCTCGAGGCGACGCTGCGCGAGCGCGGCGAACCGACCTTCCGCGCCCGCCAGGTGTGGCAGTGGACGGCCGGCGGCGCGCCCGGTTATGCGGAGATGACGAACCTACCGCGCGCCCTGCGCGAGGAGCTCGACTCCGCGGTTCCCTTCTCGACCCTGGCCGTCGAGACCGAGCGCGAATCGCGAGACGGCACGGTGAAAACACTCTTCCGCACCACCGATGGGCATCCGGTCGAGGCCGTCCTGATGCGCTACCGCGACGGCAGGCGCTCGCTCTGCCTCTCCTCGCAGTCGGGCTGCCCGCTCACCTGCACCTTCTGCGCGACCGGAGCGATGGCGTTCGGGCGGAACCTGACGGCCTCGGAGATCCTCGACCAGGCGCTCCACTTCCGGCGGCTGACCGAGGTCGACCACGCCGTCTTCATGGGGATGGGCGAACCGATGCTCAATCTCGACGATGTGCTCGGGGCGGCGCGTCGCCTGCCCGATCTCGGGATCACGTACCGGCGGACAACGATCTCGACGGTCGGCTGGCTTCCCGGGCTGCGGCGTTTCGTCGACGACGTCGACGAGCCGATCCGCCTCGCGCTTTCCCTCCATGCGCCCGACGACAACCTTCGCTCGCGGATCATGCCGGTCAACGACCGCTACCCGATCGCCGACGTCGTAGCCGAGTGTCGCCGCCACGCGGAGCGCACGAGGCGCCGCGTCTTCGTCGAGTACGTGATGCTCGCGAGCGTGAACGACTCGCCCGAGCAGGCGCGGGCTCTTGCCGAGCTGTTGGGACGCGAGCAATTCAAGGTGAACCTGATCCCCTACAACCCGACAGGTCTCTATGACGGTTCGTCGCGCGAGCGGATCGGAGCCTTCCGGCACGAGCTCGAGCGGGCCCGCGTCCCCGTCACAGTGCGCCTCACGCGTGGCCGGGACATCGAAGCCGCCTGCGGCCAGCTCGCGGCCACACCGAAGGTCAGACGCCGCTCGGGGCCTTCGTCGCAGTCGGCGCCGGCGCGGCGTCGGGCTGCGGGTGCTCCTCGAAGCCGTACTTGACCACCGGGCGCTTCGCGGCCCGTACCTCGTCGAGCCGCTTCACCGGCCGGTGATGCGGCGCCTCCTTCAGCAGCTCCGGCTCGTCGGCCGCTTCGCGGGCGATCGCGAGCATCGCGTCGCAGAAGGCGTCCAGCGTCTCCTTCGCCTCGGTTTCGGTGGGCTCGACCATCAGGGCCTCGGGAACGATGAGCGGGAAGTAGACCGTCGGCGGATGGAACCCGTAGTCCATCAGCCGCTTCGCAACGTCGAGCGCCGTGCAGCCGTGCTCGCGCTTCAGCGTGCGAGCCGAGAGCACGAACTCGTGCATGCAGAGGCGATCGAACGGCAGGTCGTAGGCCTCCTTCAGCCGCGCGAGGACGTAGTTCGCGTTGAGCACGGCCGCTTCGGACATCTCCCGTAGCCGCGGTCCCCACATCCGGAGGAATGCGTACGAGCGGACGAAGACGCCGAACGGCCCCGTGAAGCCGCGCACCTTTCCGATCGTCTGCGGGCGATCGAAGTCGAGCCCGAACCCGCCGCCTTCCCGCCGCACGACAGCGGGCACCGGCAAGAACGGCTCCAGGATGTCGCGCACCGCGATCGGCCCGCCGCCCGGGCCACCTCCGCCGTGCGGCTGCGAGAACGTCTTGTGCAGGTTGATGTGCACGACGTCGAATCCCATGTCGCCGGGCCGCGAGATCCCGCACACCGCGTTGAGGTTCGCGCCGTCGTAGTACATGAGGGCGCCTGCGCCGTGGAAGATCCGTTCGATCTCCTCGATGTTCTCGTCGAAGAGGCCGAGCGTCGAAGGGTTCGTGAGCATGAGCGCAGCCGTCCCTTCGTCGACCTTGCTCCGCAGATCGTCGACGTCGATGTTCCCTCGCGCATCGGTCTGCACATGAGTGAGCTCGAAGCCCGCCATCGTCACGGAGGCCGGGTTCGTTCCGTGCGCCGTGTCGGGGATGACGACCTTCCGCCGCTGCTCGGCCTCGCCGCGCGCGGCGAAGTGGGCGCGAACGAGGAGCAGCCCTGTGAGCTCGCCCTGCGAGCCGGCGGCGGGCTGGAGCGACACAGCGTCGAGGCCGGTCACCTCCGCGAGGATCTCCTGCAGCCGCCACATCAGCTCGAGCGCGCCCTGCGCGCCGTCCTCGTCCTGGAGTGGATGAAGTCGCGCGAACCCGGGTAGGGCCGCGAGACGCTCGTTGATCCGCGGGTTGTACTTCATCGTGCAGGAGCCGAGCGGATAGAACCCCGTGTCGACGCCGAAGTTGCGCGTGGACAGCTCGGTGAAGTGGCGGATGAGCTCGAACTCCGGGACCTCGGGCAGCCGGGGAGGCTCGCTGCGGCGGAGCTCTTCCCGGATCTCGGGTGCCGGCGGCAGCTTCCCGTAGCTCGGCAGCGCCGAGGCGCGGCGGCCCGCTTGCGAGCGCTCGTAGATCAGCTTCATCCGACAACCTCTGCGAGAACGTCGGCGAGCCGGTCGATCTCCTCCGGCGTCCGGCGCTCTGTGACCGCGACGAGCAGGACGTCGTCCATCCCCTCGTAGTCGCGACCGAGCGCATAGCCCGGATGGACGCCCCGTTCACGCGCCGCAGCGACGACCTCGCGCGCGTTCCGTCCGACGCGAACGGCAAACTCCTTGAACGTTGTCTGATCTGCGAACACCAGCTCGAGTCCTGCCTCCTCCCCGAGGCGCTGCTTCGCGTATGCCCCGAGGGACAGGCAGGTCTCCCCCAGCTCGCGCAGCCCCTGCGGCCCGAGCCACGTGAGATAGACGAGCCCGCCGAGCGCGAGCAGCGTCTGATTGGTCGTGATGTTCGAGGTGGCCTTCTCCCGCCGAATGTGCTGCTCTCGGGTCTGCAGGGTGAGGACATAGCCGCGCTCACCCGCGGTGTCTACCGTCTCGCCGACGATGCGCCCCGGCATGCGCCGGATGAACTGGTCGCGGGCAGCGAGGAAGCCGTAGTGCGGCCCGCCGAACGAGGGGAAGTTGCCCGCCGCCTGTCCCTCGCCCAGCGCGAGCGCCGCGCCGTACCGGCCGGGCGCCTCGAGCACGCCGAGCGAAAGCAGGTCGACGTGCACGATGGGCAGCGCACCGGCCTCGGTGGCTCGCGCGACGAGGTCCGGCGCCGGCTCGAGGCAGCCGAAGAAGTTTGGCTGCTGGAAGATGACAGCCGCGGCGTCCGAGGCGGAGCGTTCGAGCTCATCGGGATCTGTCACGCCGTCCCGGTGCGGAACCTCGACGATCTCGAGACCGAAGCCGACGGCGAACGTCTTCACGACCTGGCGTACCTGCGGGTTCGTCGCCTCGGTGACGACGACCTTGCTCCGGCCCGTCGCGTGTTTGGCGACGTAGCACGCGTCCGCGGCAACGCTCGTCCCGTCGTAACCGGACGCGTTGGAGACGTCCATCCCGGTCAGCTCGCAGATGGCGGTCTGGTACTCGAAGATCGCCTGGAGCACGCCCTGGCTCATTTCCGGCTGGTACGGCGTGTAGGCCGTCAGCAACTCGCCGCGCTGCATGATCGTGTCGACGACCGCGGGCACGTAGTGGTCGTAGATCCCCGCGCCGAGGAAGGACAACTCGCGGCTCGCGTCGGCGTTCCGCTCGGCGAGTCCGGCGAGGTGCGCGAAGACCTCCTGCTCCGATAGCGCCGGTTCGAGCTCGAGCTCCCGTCCGAGGCGAACGGCCGCAGGCAGATCCCGGAAGAGCTCGTCGACCGCGCGGACGCCGACGGCCGCGAGCATCTCCTCGCGGTCGGACTCGGTGAGCGCGAGAAACGGGTGTGTCACTGGCCCGCGAGAACCTGCTGGTAGGCGCTCGCGTCGAGGAGCGCGTCGAGCTCGCCCGGGTCAGAGAGCCGCACGCGGATCAGCCAGCCGTTGCCGTAGGGATCGTCGTTCACGGTCTCCGGCGCATCGACCACCTGCTCGTTGACGGAGAGCACCTCCCCCGAGAGCGGTGCAATCACGTCCGAGACGGCCTTCACCGACTCGACCTCACCGTAGGACTGATCCTTCGTCACGTTCGACCCGACCTCGGGTGGCTCGAAGTGGACGAGCTCGCCGAGCGCATCGGCGGCGAACCACGTGATCCCGAGGGTTGCCTCGTCGCCCTCGACGCGCGCCCAGTCGTGCTCCTCGTGGTACTTCAGATCGTCGGGGTAGCTCTCGGCCGCTGCCACTCAGTCCTCCCTCTTGTAGATCGGCTTCTTGACGACACGCGCCCGGCGCGGGCGACCTCGGACGTCTATTGTCAGCTCGGTTCCGAACGACGCCTGCGCCACGGGGACGTACCCCATGCCGATCCCGACCTCGAGCATCGGCGAATGCGACCCGGACGTCACCTCGCCGCCCCCCTCGATCGGCATCCCCTGCCGCGGAATCGCCTTGTCCTCCATCACGAACGCGACGAGCCGGCGCCCGGGCCCCTCGGCCTTCACGCTTCGCAGAGCCTCGACCCCCTCGAACTCCTTGTCCAGCGCACAAACCCAGCCGAGGCCTGCCGAGATCGCGTCCGTCTCCGGGCCGATGTCGTTGCCGTGCAGCGGGTAGCAGACCTCGAGGCGCAGCGTGTCGCGCGCGCCGAGGCCGCAGGGGACGGCACCGCGCTCGAGCACGATGTCCCAGAGTCGCACCGCATCCTCGGTCATGCACAGCAGCTCGCAGCCGTCCTCGCCGGTGTAGCCGGTGCGGTTCACCATCACCTCGACGCCGTCCAGCACGGTCTCGGCGTAGCTGAAGGCCGGGGCCGGAGGAAGCCCGAGGCGCTCGATCGCCCGAGGCCCCTGCACTGCGAGGAGCGCGCACTCGTCGGACACATCACGAACGTCCGAGCCGTGAATCTCCCGCTCCTTCAGCCATGAGTAGTCGGTCTCGCGGTTCGACGCATTGACGACGAGCAGGTACGAGCATTCGCCGAGGCGGTAGACGATGACGTCGTCGACGATCCCGCCGTCCTCGTTCGTGAGCAACGTGTACTGCGCCTCGCCGACCGATATCCGGTCGAGGTCGTTCGAGAGCGCGCCCTGCAGAAAGTCCCGCGCGCGCGGCCCTTCGACCTCGAGCTCACCCATGTGCGAGACGTCGAACACCCCGGCGTCGGTCCGTACCGCTCGGTGCTCGGGGATGACTCCCGCGTACTGCACGGGCATCTCCCAGCCGGCGAAGGGCACCATCCGAGCTCCGAGCTCGACGTGCCGATCGTGGAGGGGCGTATGCAGGAGCGTCTCGGGCATGGACACGGCCGATCCTAGTGGCGCCCATGCGGCGAGGTCTCAGTGGAAACGTCCCCAGAACGGAGCCGCCCCGGCTTGTCCAAGGACAAACCGGGGCGGCGGACCGGGTCGTGGGGTTGACTCGAATACGGTCAACCCTGTTGAGGGCACCGACCGTGTGCCCCGTTTCAACCGGCTCAAACCTGCCGTGACGAACTCGCGAACGGCGCTTGCGCGGGGGATTACTCGCTCCGCAGGAAGGACGGCACGTCGAGGGTCTCCTCGCCGGCGTGCTCGGGCGTGCTCGACGACGGAGCGGAGACGGGAGCCTCCACGCTGCCGCGGCGCCGGCGGCGCCCGCCGCCGAAGCCCGTTGCGATCACCGTCACGCGCACCTCGTCGCCCATCGCCTCGTCGATGACGGCGCCGAAGATGATGTTCGCGTTCGGGTCGGCGGCGCTCGTCACCACCTGCGCCGCCTCGTTCACCTCGAACAGACCGATGTCCGGGCCGCCGGTGATGTTGAGGAGGATCCCGGTCGCGCCCTCGATCGAGGACTCGAGCAGCGGCGACGACACCGCTGCACGCGCTGCGTCCGTCGCGCGGCTGTCTCCGCTCGCGATGCCGATGCCCATCAGGGCCGAACCCGCCTCGCGCATGATCGTCCGCACGTCCGCGAAGTCGAGGTTGACGAGCCCGGGCACCGTGATCAGATCGGTGATCCCCTGGACGCCTTGCCGGAGGACGTCGTCGGCCATGCGGAAGGCGTCGACGACCGACGTCTGCTTCTCGACCACCTGCAGCAGTCGGTCGTTCTCGATCACGATGAGCGTCTCGAGGCGGTCGCGCAGGTTCTCGATTCCCTGCTCGGCCTGCTGTGCGCGCTTGCGTCCTTCGAAGTTGAACGGCTTCGTGACGACGCCGACGGTCAGCGCTCCGAGCTCGCGGCCGAGCTCTGCGACGACCGGAGCTGCACCGGTCCCCGTCCCGCCGCCCTCGCCGGCAGTGATAAAGATCATGTCGGCGCCCTTCAGCGCCTCCTTCAGCTCGTCACGGCTCTCCTGTGCGGCGGCCAGACCGACGGCTGGATCGGCACCGGCCCCGAGGCCACGGGTGGCCGCCGAGCCGATGTGGATCTTCACGTCCGCGTCGCAGACCATCAGCGCCTGCGCATCGGTGTTGACCGCGATGAACTCGACGCCCGACAGTCCGGCGTCGACCATTCGGTTGACGGCGTTCGTGCCCCCGCCGCCGACCCCCACCACTCTGATCAGGGCGAGATAGTTCCCAGCTGCATCGCTCGCGCTCATCCGCTCGTAGCCTGAACCTTCACTAGAGGATTGGGGCAGAATTCAGCAACAACGCGCAGCAGAGTATGTGCCGACAGCCTTGTTGTCAACCGGAGCTAGAGGCTTGATGACTCAACCTCTACTGGAGCCTTGGAGTACGTCGGCCATCGACGGACCGGCCCCGGACACGGCTCGTCCCGGGAGGCTCACGTCGAGGTAGGTCGATCCCGACGGCAGCACGCCGAGGGCGCGTTCCGCCACGGCAACCTTGAGCCTCACGTCGCCGGCCGTGCCCAGGAGCACCTCGAGCCCCGACCGGAGGTGAAAGACAAGCGTCCTGTCGGCATACGTCGCGGTGGCTATGCGAGAGGCGAACCCGCCCGCGAGGCCGGCTGCTCTCACCGCGACACGGGCTTGCACCCGGTCGAGCACAGAGCCGACGGGCGCAGGTGTGTGAGCCGGAACCCACACCCGCGGCAGCCTTGGGTCGGCTCGGAGGGAGAGGCGCTCCATGACCCGGCCGCGAGCTGAGACGAGCCAGCTGTTCACACCGCTACGCAGCACGGCCGCAGGCCGCTCCGGTACCACCGTGACGCGCAGAGTGTGCGGAAAGCCGCGGTCGTACGTCGCGCTGACGACGGTGGGAAGCGCATCGACTCTCCGCAGCACCTCCGCACCGTCGAGCCCGACGAGCGGTCGTCCAACCAGCGAGGCGAGCACCTGGCGCACCTGACCGGCGACACGCGGGGATGCTCCCTGCACCTCGATTCGGTCGATCGCGAAGAGCGATGTCTCGCGGGCGATCAGGTACGCGAAGGATGCGAGCACGGCGAGGAGGAGCCCGACCGCGAGCGAGCGGCGCGTGGGGACGAACCGCGCGAGCCACGCTCGCGGGTGCAGCTGTGGCCACCGCACCCGCCACGGGAGAACAATGGCCTCGGCGCGCGCCACGGACCGGCTGAAACGAGCCCTCGCAGGCACCTCTAGAAGTTCGGCGCGAGAGCGTCCGCTCCTACAGATCCGGCAGCTCGAGCTCCCCGAGGAACTCGACCTCGTGTTCGAGCCGCACGCCGAACTGCTCGTCGGCGCGTCGCCGCGCCTCGATCATGAGCGCAAGAGCGTCGGCCGTGGTGGCACCGTCCGCGTTCTCGATGAAGTTCCCGTGCTTCGGCGAAATCTGGGCTCCGCCGATCCGGTGGCCCTTGAGCCCGCAGGCCTCGAGCATCCGCCCCGCGCTCAGCTCGTGGTCCGGATTCTTGAAGACGCTGCCGAACGTGCGCCGGTTCGTCGGCTGGGCCGCCTTGCGGCGCGCGTTCATCTCACGCACCTCGGCCTTGATCTCGTCCGAGGGCCGCGGGCGCAACCGAAGCTCTGCGCGCAGGACGACCTCTCCGTGCCGGAGCTCCGAGTGCCGGTACGTCAGCCCGAGCTCCGCCGGCGTCAGCCAGCCGCTTCCGTCCGCCGATGCGACGAACGCCCGCTCGAGTACGGCCGCGAAGTCGCCGCCGTAGGCGCCGGCGTTCATCCACACTCCACCTCCGATAGTGCCCGGGATGGCGCAGGCGAACTCGAAGCCGCCGAGTCCCGCCGCACGGGCGCGGTGCAGTGCAACCGCGTTCGCCGCTCCACCCCCCGCTCGCAGCCCGTCTCCGTCGGTCTCGACCGCGGCCAGCTCGCCGCCGAGCTTTAGGACGAGGGCGTCGACGCCCTCGTCCGCAGCGAGCAGGTTGGAGCCCAGCCCGACGACTGCAACTCCCAGAGAGCGCTCTCGCGCCCACTGCAGGAGCTCCTCCACCTCACCGGTCGACTCAGGTCGCGCGAAGGCGCGAGCCGGGCCGCCGGTGCCGAGTGTCGTGTACCGCGCGAGCTGGATCCCCTCCTCGAGCTTCATGCGAGCGCCTCGAGGATCAGCGGCGCTGCGCGGTCGACGTCTCCGGCGCCGAGCGTGAGGATTGTGTCTCCGGGTCGTGCCCAGCCGGCGACGAGACGCGCTGCGTCGTCGAGCCCGGGTGCCCACCCGATGCGCATTCCGGGGCGGAGGCGCGCGAGCTCGTCGACGACCAGCCTCCCGCTCACGCCGGGGAGCGGCTCCTCTCGTGCCGGGTAGATCTCGGTCACGCACGCTGCATCGGATCCAGCGAGCGCCTCCGCGAAGCCGTGCGCGAGATGCAACGTCCGGGAGTAGAGGTGCGGCTGGAACAGCGCCAGGAGCCCGCCACTGTTGCGGATCGCGGCGAGGTCGGCGGCGAGCTCGGCCGGGTGATGGGCATAGCTGTCGAGGACGGCCACACTCGCGGCTTCGCCTCTCGGCTCGAGCCTCCGCCCTGCGCCGCGAAACTCGACCAGAGCCGGCGCGGCGTCCGCCCGCGACACGCCCGCGAGCTCGAGCGTTGCGAGCGCAGCTGCCGCGTTCTGCCGGTTGTGCTCGCCGGGTACCGCGAGGTCGAGATCCGCCGGCTCCAGGTCCGCGGCCCGCACGACATGCGGGATGTCGCGAAGCCAGTCTTCGAAGAACGCCGCGACCTCGGCGCGCGAGCCGAACGTCGTGTGGTGGTCGAGGTCGACATTGAGGAGAACGGCGATCTCGGGTCGGAGCGCGGCGACCGAGCGATCCGACTCGTCCCCCTCGACGACGAGCCAGCCGGAGCCGGCTCGCGCGTTGCCGCCGAGCTGCTGCACGTCGGCGCCGACGAGGAACGCCGGATCGAGCCCGAGTTGATCGAGGCAGAAGGCGATCATCGCCGTCGTCGTCGTCTTCCCGTGCGCGCCCGCGACGACGATCGCTCGCCGCTGCTCGACGAGTTCGGCGAGAAGGTCGGCGCGCGGTCGCCCGTCGACGCGACCCGCGAACGCCGTAGAGACATACGCCTCCCACCCGGGCGGCGGCGTCGGCGGGTCCACCGAGATCTCGACTGCGACGTCCTCGAGGTGCCGCAGGTACGGCGTCTCGGCGCGGTCCCATCCGGCGACCTCAGCGCCCCACGCGCGGGCGAGCAGGGCATAGCCACTCATGCCGGCGCCGCCGATGCCGGCGATCCAGATCCGCCTACCGGCGAGCGGCTGCGAGGGAGACGAGCTCATCCGCGATCTCTTCTGCTGCGTGGGGTTTCGCGACTGCGCGCATCGCCGTGGCCATGGCCGCGAGGCGGTCGGCGTCGCGGAGCAGCTCCTCGACCACCTGCGGCGCACGGGTTGCCTCGGTCTCGGGAACGACGACCGCGCCGCCGGCGTCGACGAACCAGCGCGCGTTCTTCTCCTGGTGGTTCCCGGTCGCGAACGAGCCGGGGACGAGCACAGCCGGAAGCCCCGCGGCCGCAAGCTCCCAGACCGAGCCACCGGCGCGCGCCAGGGCGACGTCCGCCGCGCCGTACGCCACGCCGATCGCGTCGATGAACGGCCTGAGAATGTAGTCCGAGCGCGTGACGCGCCCGCTCAGTCCGGGGTAGTCGCGTTCGCCGCAGAGATGGATCACGGCCGGTCCAGACTCGGCCCAGGCGTCGAGCGCGAGTTCGTTGAGGAGGCGCGCGCCGAGGGATCCTCCGAACACGAGCACGACACGCGCATCCTCGGGCAAGCCGAGCCGGTCACGGGCCTCGTCGCGGCCGACTGCCTGCGACGCCGCCGGGATCGGGCGGCCGACCGCGCGGTACTTCTCTCCGTGCAGGCCGAGCGGAAGCGCGAGAAAGACTCGCTCCGCCAGCGGCGCGGCCAGCCGGTTCGCGAGCCCGAGGTGCGCGTCGGCCTCCGTGAGCGCGCACGGGATCCGGCTCAGCCGGGCTGCCAGCACCATCGGGCCGGCGACGTAGCCGCCCGCTCCGAGGACGGCGTCGGGCCTGCGGCGGCGGAGGATGCGGAGGCAGGCGAGCGGCGCGGCGAGAGCCTGGCCCGTCGCACGCAGCAACCGTGGTCCCGGCCGTCGCGGTAGCCCGGAGACGGCGAACGCGTCGAACTCGTAGCCGAGCTCAGGAACGAGCCGCGCCTCGACGCGATCCGGCGACCCGGCGAACGTCACCAGCCCTCCTTGGCGCCGGAGCGCTTCGGCGACCGCCAGCGCCGGCGCGACGTGTCCGACCGTCCCGCCGGCCGCGATCAGGAACCGCAGCTGCCGCTCGTCCGCCATTACGCGCGATGTTAAGGAGGACGCCGACCGCGGCGAGCATCACCACGAGGCTCGAGCCGCCGTAGGAGACAAACGGAAGCGGGATCCCGGTCAGCGGCGCGACGCCGATCGCGGCAGCCATGTTGATCGCGGCCTGGCCGCAGACGAGTGCCGTGATCCCGGCTGCGAGCCGCTTGGCGAACGGGTCGCGCGAGGCGATGGCGAGCCGCACACCCGCATAGGCGAACGCGCAGAAGGCCATGAGCACGAGCGTCACCCCGACGAGTCCGAGCTCCTCGCCGATCACGGCGAAGATCATGTCGGTGTGCGCCTCGGGGAGGTAGTAGAGCGGTTCGATCCCCTGTCCCAGGCCGCGCCCGAAGACGCCACCGGAGCCGAGGCTGATCAGCGCCTGCACGTTTTGGAGGCCGGCGCCGGTCGGATCCTTCCAGGGGTCGAGGAACGTGAGGAGCCGGTCGCGCCGGTAGGGCGTCGTCCACGCTGCGACCGCGGCCAATCCGAAGACGAGGCCGTACGCCGAACCGAGCAGAGGCAGCCTCGTCCCCGACACGAGCAGAATGGCGCCGACGACGAGCAAGATCGTCAGCGCGGTGCCGAGGTCCGGTTCGACGAGCACGAGCCCGGCGAACCCGAGGACGAGCAGACCGATCGGACGGCCGAGCTCCTTCAGCGTCCGTGGCGGCTTGTGGCGCGAGAGGTAAGCGGCGGTCCAGACGACGAGGGCGAGCTTCGCGAGCTCCGACGGCTGGAAGGCCAGCGGCCCGAACGCGATCCAACGCCGCGCGCCGTTGATCCGGGCACCGACGGCGAGCACTGCGAGGCAGAGAAAGAGCGCGCTCACCACGAGGGTGGGCGCCGCCATGCGAATGCGCTCGAGGTCGACGCGCGAGATCACGACCAGGAGGGCTACGCCGATGACCGCGTACGCGACCTGCCTCTCGACGTAGCCGAGCGGGTTCGCATTGCCGAGCGCAGCGGATCCCGAGGTCGCGCTGTACACCATCACGAGACCGAAGAGGACGAGGGCCGCCGTGACCAGCACGAGCAGGTTCCACTCGAACTGGAGCCGCTTCGGGCGGCCGCTCAGGTGAGCTCCTCGACGAGGCGGCGGAACGTGTCGCCTCGCTCCTCGAAGTTCGCGAACTGGTCGAAGCTCGCGCAGGCCGGCGAGAGAAGGACGACGTCTCCCGGTTCGGCGTCGGCCGCGGCCCGCGTGACCGCGGTCGAGAGGTCACCAGCTCCGTCGTACGAGCGGCCGGCGGCGTCGAGTGCGGCAGCGAGCTCGTCGGTGGCGGCACCGATGAGGTAGATCGACCGGAGGTTCCGTGGCAAGTCGCGGGCGAAGGGTCCGAAGTCCTCGCCCTTGAGCGAACCGCCGAGGATGAGCCGTAGCGGCGCGTCGTAAGCTGCGATGCCGCGCCGTGCCGCGGCCGTGTTCGTCGCCTTCGAGTCGTTGACCCAGCGGACGCCGCGCAGCTCGCGGACGAGCTCGAGCCGGTGCGGCACGCCCGGAAACGTGCTCAACGCCTGCGCGATCGCATCGTCGGGCACGCCGGCCGCACGTGCCGCTGCGGTTGCGGCTGCTGCGTTCTCTCGGTTGTGCCGGCCGGGGATCAGCGGCTCTGCGGGAAGTGGGTCGTCGACGGAGAACTCGATCCCGTCGATCCCCAGGCCGCGCGGGACGACCTTCGCGCGCGCCCGCTCGAAGATGCGGAGCTTCGCGGCGCGATAGGCGTCGAAGGTTCCGTGGCGGTCGAGGTGGTCAGGCTCGAGGTTGAGGAGGACGGCGACGTCGCAGGCGAGCGTGTGAACGTCCTCGAGCTGGAAGCTCGAGAGCTCGCAGACGACCCATGAGTCTTCCGCGGCTGTCTCGGCTGCGTCGGTGAGTGCCCTGCCGACGTTCCCGGCGACCTCGACCGACAGGTTGGCCGCGCGGAGGATTGCACCGAGCAGCTCGGTCGTCGTCGTCTTGCCGTTGGTGCCGGTCACCCCGATGAGCCGCGTGCCCGCCGGGAGCAGCCGGTAGCCGAGCTCGACCTCGCTCCACAGCGGGATTTCAGCCGCGTGCGCGGCCGCGACGAGCGGTGACTCATCTGGTACGCCCGGGCTCTTGACGACGAGATCCACCCCAGCCAGCAACGCCTCCTCCTCCGTTCCGAGTCGGAGTTCGACGCCGAGGGCGCCGAGCCTGCCGACCTCGACGTCGGGCGAGCGGTCGGCCGCGACGACATGCACGCCGTGGCGCACGAGCGCTGCGGCTGCCGCGCGGCCCGAGCGGGCAAGTCCGACCACGAGCGCCCGTCGCGGAAGCCAGGTCCGGTCGGGAGACGGCTCGTCGGGACGTGGCCCGCTCACGACACACGTTCCTCCCCAATGGGGGGCGCGGGTCCCCTGAGGTCAGCGTAGGCGCTGAAGAGTGACGACATGTTGGAGAGTTGCTCGAGGATGGGATACGGATTCGGCGTCCGGTCCCCGCCTCCTCAGCCGAGCCGACCGCTGACCACGGCCTCGCCCCCCGCCTCCGCCACCTCGACATTCTCGAAGCCTGCTTCGGTGAGCGAGCGTGCCAGCTCGTCTCCCACCGCCGGATCGCGCTCTGCGAAGGAGACCCGGCCGCCGGCGGCGAGCACTCGCGCGAGCTCTTCGGCCGCGGCAACGAGGGCTCCGTCCTCGGTCGCGATCCGCCCGACCACGGCTGCCACGGCGGAGTCCGGGAGCGGGAGTACAGGCGCCTCGCCGACGAGGTACGCCACGCCGCTCGCCCCCACCGCATGCGCCTCTCCCAGGAGCTCCTCGAGCTCTTCCACCTGCGACCGCACGACGTAGACCCATCCGTCACCGACCCGGTCGTGCGCACCGAGAGCGAGTGCACCACCACCGAGCACAAGGACGTTCTGCTCCGGCTCGAGCCCCGCCGCGTCGAGCAATGCCCGGTCGACCTCGGCCGCGCTCATCGCTGCCCGAAGTAGTAGCGGTAGTAGAAGGCGAAGCCCAACGCGCACAGCAACCCGGCAACGATCCAGAAACGCACGGTGATCTTCGTCTCGGACCACGCCTTCATCTCGAAGTGGTGGTGGATCGGCGCCATGAGGAAGACGCGTCGCCCGAAGCGTTTGAACGAGAACACCTGGATCATCACGGACAGCGCCTCGATCACGAAGATGCCGCCGAGCAGGAGCAGCAGCACTTCGACCTTCATCATGATCGCGAACGCCGCGAGCGCCCCGCCGAACGCCATCGAACCGGTATCTCCCATCTGCACCTCGGCCGGGAACGCGTTGAACCAGAGAAAGCCGACCGCGGCTCCGATCAGCGCCGCGCCGACGATCGCAAGGTCGAGCTTCGTCAGGTTGCGGTGCGAGGGGATGTTGCTCGAGCGCACGTAGGAGACGATGTTCATCGCCATGAAGGTGAAGAGCGCGATGATCCCCGTCCCGGCGAGCAGCCCGTCGACCCCGTCGGCAAGGTTCGTCCCGTTCGAAGCGCCGGCGATCACGAAGAAGAGGAAGCCGTACCAGGCGTACGACAGCGGCACCGTGACATCGATCAACGGGATGTAGACGTCCGTGCTGAGGTGGAGGTGCCGCGCGACGATCGCGACGACGACCGTGACCAGCCCGAGGAGTAGAAGCTTCCAGCGCCCCGGCAGGCCGAGCGACCGCTTGTGCGTCAGCTTGATGAAATCGTCGAGGAAGCCAATCGCTCCACAGGCGAGCGCCGTGAACAGCACGGCCAGGGACTGGAGCCGGAAATGGCTGACGGGCAGGAACGCCACGGTGGCCGCGAAGAGGATCAGGAGGCCGCCCATCGTCGGCGTTCCCTGCTTGACGATGTGGTGGCGCGGGCCCTCCTCGCGAATCTGCTGGCCGAATTCATGGCTGCGGAGGAACTCGATGAACCTCGGCCCGATGCCGATCGAGATGGCCAGCGCGATCGCGGCCGCGATGACGACGCGAATCACGGGCCAGGCCTCGTGAGCGCCTCGGCCACGACCTCGAGCCCCACCGAGCGCGAGCCCTTGACGAGGATCGCGTCGCCGGGTCGCACGAGGCGGAGCGCGGCGTCCACCGCCTCGGCTGCGGTGGCGACCCACTCGTGCGGCTCGTAGCTGCGCGCCAGCTCCCCGACACCGAGGACGAAGTCGATCCCGGCCGCGTTCTCCGCGATCTCGCGGTGGTAGTGCGGAGCATCCGCTCCGAGCTCCGCCATGTCGCCGAGGATCGCGACCGTGCGACGCCCGTCCGCACGCTCGGCGAGATGCGTGAGCGCGGCACGCATCGCCACCGGATTCGCGTTCCAGGCGTCGTTGATGAGGAGGCCGCCGCCCGGCAGCTCCGTCTCCTGCGAGCGCCAGCGGGAGAAGACGACCTCCACGGGCTCCTGCGGCGGCTCGACGCCGAGCGCCTCGGCTGCGGTCAACGCCGCCGCGGCGTTCGCAGCCTGGTGAAGCGCCGCGAAATCGAAGACGACGTCGCGGTCGTGCCAGCGCACGCGCGTGCGGCCGTCGCGGACTTCCGCTTCTGGCGGCGCGACGCGGCGCACGTCGAGGCCTTCCGGCACGAACGGTTCCAGTTCCGGCACATCGTCGGGGAGGATCGCAACAGCACCGGTCGGCAGCTCTTCGAGGAGCTCCGCCTTGGCACGAGCGATGTTCTCGAGGCTGCCGAGCAGCTCGAGGTGGACGGGCGCGATCGACGTGATCGCGCCGATGTGCGGCCGCGCGATCCGGGCGAGGTCGCGGATCTGGCCGGGGCCGCGCATGGCCATCTCCGTCACGACGACCTCCGTCTCCGGCTCGATCCGGCAGAGCGTGAGCGGGAGACCGATCTCGTTGTTGAAGCCGTCCGGCGCAGCAACTGTGCGCAGGTGCGGGCGCAGGAGCGCCGCCAGGATGTCCTTCGTCGACGTCTTCCCCACCGAGCCGGTGATCGCCACCACGCGAGCTTCGCTGCGGTCACGGACGGCGCTGCCCAACGCCGCCAGCGCCGCGAAGGCGTCGTCGGGCACGAGCGTCGCAGCGGCGCCGCGCGCGCGGGCGTCGTCGAGGAACGCGTCGCCCCCGGAAACGGCGACGAACAGGTCGCCGCGCCGGATCCGGCGTGAGTCGACGTCGACACCGGTGACCACGTCGGCGTCGCCCTCGATCACTCCTAGCGAGAGAGCCCGCACCTCGGCGAGCGGCAGCGGTATCAGGTTCGATCCTCCAACGCTTTCAGAGCCTCCTTCGCCGTTTCGCGGTCATCGAACGGCACTGTTCGATCGGCGAACTCCTGCCCCTGCTCGGCTCCCTTCCCGGCGATGACGACGACGTCGCCCGGCCGCGCCAACTCGATCGCGCGCGCGATCGCCGCGGCCCGGTCGAGCTCGACCTGGGCCGCCCCGTTCGCTCCGGACATGATCTCGGCCGCGATCGCCTCGGGATCTTCGCTGCGCGGGTTGTCGTTGGTGACGATCGCCACGTCGGCCAGCTCCGATGCGAGGCGCCCCATGGGCGCGCGCTTCGCCCTGTCGCGGTCGCCCCCGGCGCCGACGACGACGATCACCCGCTTCCCGTCCGCAAGCTC
>DATFHC010000161.1:0-13242 GCA_035248765.1 Gaiellaceae bacterium | reverse complement strand
GTCTACTACGACATGGATGCGCTCTGGCCGGCGGAGAGCCTCGAGCGGATCCGCCTGCTTCGGCGATAGCATCGCCGGCAATGGGCGTCGTCCTCGCACTCGTCCTCTCGGCCGCGTTCGGTGCCGGTGACCAGTACCTCGGGAGCCTGACCGGTTCCGGGCATGTCTGGGCTGCCGGCTGGTCGAGCGACATCAGCCTGCTCTCGGCGCCGTGGGTCGTCCTGGCGTTCGTCGCCGGAGCGACCCAACGCGACCCGCGCCGCGCGGCGCTCATCGGTCTCGCCTGCACATACGCCGCACTCCTCGGCTACGGGGTCATGACGCTGAGCCCGGTCGAGCACGCCCATCTGACCGCCGCGAGCCTTCGAGGCTTTGTCGTCAGCGAGCGTCTCGTGCTCGTCGGTGGCATTGCTACCGGGCCGCTATTCGGCTGGTTCGGCCAGCAGTGGCGGACGAGGCGCGCGATCACCGGCGCGCTGGCCACTGCCGCCTGCCTCTGCCTCGAGCCGCTCGCCCGCAGGGTCACGATCGACCCGATCACCCACCGCGACGTGTGGGTCACAGAAGTCGCAATCGGTCTCGTCCTCGCTGCGGCCGCGCTCCTTCTCCGCTTCTCGAACCGCTTCTCGCACACCAGCCAGGCGTAGATTTCCGCGAATTGCGGAAGGACGGGCCTGTGTGGTCGGAGGGCTCTACGGCGGAGCGCGTTCGGCGGCTTCAATCGGTTACGGACGCAGCTCTCGCGCATCTGCGCCTCGATGAGCTTCTAGAGGCATTGCTCGAACGGACCCGCGACATCCTCGAGGTCGACACCTGCGCGATCCTCCTGCTCGACGAGGAGACGAACGAGCTGGTCGCGCGCGCGGCGCTCGGCATCGAGGAGGAGGTCGAGCAGGGCGTGCGCATCCCGGTCGGTGGGGGCTTCGCCGGTCGCATCGCCGCGGAGAAGCGCCCCGTGATCCTCGAAGACGTCGACCACGCGCACGTCCTCAACCCGATCCTGCGCGAGAAGGGCATCAAGTCGATGCTCGGCGTCCCCCTCGTCGTGGAGGGCGAGGTGCAAGGCGTGCTGCACGTCGGCTCCCTGGTGCCGCGCACCTTCCAGGAGGACGAGGTGGAGCTGCTCCAGCTGGTCGGCGACCGGGCGGCGCTCGCCATCGAGCATGCGCGGCTCTTCGAGGCCGAGCGCGCGGCTCGCGAGCGGATCGAGCACGTGCAGGCGGTGACCGACGCGGCTCTCGCCCATCTCGACGTGAACGAGCTGCTGCAGGTCCTCCTGCCGCGGATCCGCGACATCCTCAAGACGGATACGTGCGCGGTCCTGTTGCTCGACGAGCAGGCGAACGAGCTCGTCGCGCGCGCTGCGCTCGGGATCGAGGAAGAGGTCGAGCAGGGCGTGCGGATTCCGCTCGGAGCGGGCTTCGCCGGCAGAGTCGCCGCGGAGGCGCGGCCGATGGTGATCGACGTCGACAGCTACCAGATCTACAACCCGATCCTCCGGCAGAAGGGGATCAAGTCGATGCTCGGCGTTCCGCTGCTCGTCCGAGGCTTCGCCCTAGGCGTTCTCCACGTCGGAACGCTCTCACCACGCCGCTTCACGCGGGCGGAGGTCGACCTGCTCCAGATCGTCGCGGAGCGCGTCGCGCTGGCGATCGAGCGGGCTCGCCTGCACGAGGAGCTCGTCCAGCTCGACCAGCTGAAGCTGAACTTCGTCGCCATCGCCTCTCACGAGCTGCGAACCCCGGCGACAGCCGTTTACGGGATCCTCAAGACGCTCGCCCAGCGCGACAAGGAACTGCCGGACGACCTGCGGGAGGAGCTGCTCCGGGTCGGCGTCGAGCAGGGGGAGCGCTTGCGCCGGCTGCTGGAGGACCTGCTCGACCTCTCACGCCTCGACGCGCGGGCGATCAACGTCGACCCGCGTCCCGTCGTGCTGAGGTCGGCGCTGGCGGATGTCGTCCGTGGCGCGCTGCCGACCGAGGACCTCGTCGAGCTGGACATCCCGAACGACCTCGCCGCCGTGGTCGATCCCCTGGTGCTCGACCGAGTCGTCTCGAACCTCGTCGCGAACGCAGTGAGATACGGGGCACCGCCGATCCGGATCTCTGCGAAACAGCGCGACCGGCACCTGCGCGTGACGGTCGAGGATGCCGGGCCCGGCGTTCCGAAGGAGCTCGAGGGCAGGGTCTTCGACCGCTTCTCCCGCGGCGGCGGTCAGACGGGCCACGGTCTCGGCCTCGCGATCGCGCGCGCGTACGCACAGGCTCACGGAGGCGATCTCGTCTACGACCCCTGCGGGTGCGGGGCACGCTTCGAGCTCGTCATTCCGCAGGAGCTCAACGGACTGAGCTAGCCGGACAGCGCTAGCCGGACAGCGCTTGCTGCAGGGCGGCGAGGGTCTGCTGCCCGACGACGCCGTCCTCGGCGAGCCCCTTCGAGAGCTGGAACTTCTCGACCTCCACCTTCGTCGCCGGTCCGTAGTCGCCGTCCGGCTTGCCCGGTGAGAAGCCGAGCGCGGTGAGCGCCCGCTGCAGAACCTTCACCTGCTCTCCCGTGTCACCCGGACTGAGCGTTTGTTGCGGTGCCTGCGTCGTCGGCTTCGTGGCTGTGGTCGCGGGGCTGGTGACCGTCACGGTGGCCGGCGGGCGCGGCGTCGTGACGGGCGGCACGGCGGCCTTGTTGCTGCTGAAGGCGCCCGTTGCGGCGAGGATCGCGAGCACGAGAGCAAGGACGGACCCGGCGACGATCGCGGCCTGCGTCGTCGTCACCGTCCGGTTTCCGAGCGTGAACTCGCCGCGGGGGCCGCGCTCGTGGGGCGGTTCGTCCTCCGGGAGCACCCAGACTTCCTCGACGGGCTCGTAGACGCCACGATTGGCGCCACTTTGCGTCTCGCTGGGCGGCTCGGGCTCGTCGAACCAGTCGTCGTAGCCCGGGTCGCGCTCCTCGCGACCCTCCATGAGCGCTGACCGTACAGCGTGCGGGCTCGCGCCGCCAGGCCAGGTAGCCTCGCGCGCGGTGACGGCGCTCCTCATCGTCCTCGCGGTCGGGTTTGCGTGGAGCATCGGCGCGCACTACACGGGCGCCGTGATGGGGATGCCTCACGCGCTGCGGGCGATCGGCGCCTGGCAGGCCCTCGTCCTGATGGCTCCGCTCGCGTTCCTCGGCGCGACGCTCGCGAGCCACGAGGTCGAGAAGCGGGTGGGTTCCGGGCTCACGGACGGACGTCTGTCGGTGAGCCGGCAGGTGGTGGTGATCGGCGTTGCCTTCGCGGTCACGACGTTCTTCAACCGTTTTCGCATGCCGACCTCGACGATCCAGATCCTCGTCTTCTCGGTCGTCGGCGTCGCACTCGCGACCGGTACCGGCGTCAGCTGGCCGTCGATCGAGCATCTCATCGGCGTCTGGGCAGCCGCGCCCGTTGCTGCAATCGCGCTCGGCTTTCTCCTGACTCTCGGGTTGGACAGGCTTCCACTGGGTGGCCGGATCGGCGCAGCGCTCGTCGCGGTCGGTGCGTGCGCTGCCTTCGCGATGGGCGCGAACGACGTCTCGAATGCGAGCGGCGCCCTCGTCGGGACGGGCACCTTCGGGCCCCTTGCGGCGGGAGCGATCGGCGGCGCCGGCATCGCGCTCGGCGTGCTCACGTGGGGGAAGCCGCTGTTGCGGCGGGTGGCGTTCGAGATCGTCGAGGTCGACCGGGCGATGGCGACGGCGGCGCAGCTCGTGCAGGCCGGAGTCGTTCTGGCCGCGGTGGCTTTCGGCTTCTTCACCTCGATGAACCAGGCGCTGGTGGGTGCGATGGCGGGTGCTGGATTCGCCCGTGGCCGCGAGACGGTGCATCTCTCGACGCTCCTCTCGATCTTGCAGGGCTGGGTGCTCGGCCCCTCGGTGTCGATCGCCGCCGGATACGTGTTCGGCCTGCTCGTCCGCTAACGCAGGTCGAGCTCCGCGACGAGCGCGTCGACGACCGCGGGATCGAACTGCGTTCCCGCGCATTTCCGGAGCTCGGCGGCCGCGTCCTCGAGCGAGAGCGCGCGGCGATACGAGCGATCGGTGGTCATCGCGTTCCACGCGTCGCAGGTGCAGACGATCCGCGCCACGAGCGGGATGTCTTCGCCGGCGAGCCCGTCCGGATAGCCGTTCCCGTCCCAGTGCTCGTGGCACGAACGGACAAGGGGACCGACGTCGCCGAGCAGTCCACCAGCGCGCTCGAGCATCTCGTGGCCGAGGATCGTGTGGGTGTTCATCAGGGCGCGCTCCTCGTCGTCGAGCGGGCCCGGCTTGTTGATGACCGTGCTCGGGATCCTCAGCTTCCCCACGTCGTGAAGAAGCGCCGTGAACTCGGCCATTCGCAGGTCGCCGGGATTCAGGCCGAGCCGCTCGGCAACCGCGAGGACGAGCTCGACGACTTCCCGGCTGTGCGAGCCCGTGTAGGCGTCGTCGGCCTCGATCATGTCACCGAGCAGATACGACGTCCCCTGGTACGCGTTCTTCAGCTCGAGCACCTTGTCGTTCCTCTCCTCGCGCTCGCGGCCGACCCGGGCGACGATCAGGACCATCGGCATGAGCAGCAGCAGTGCTTCCGGATCGCGAGACGCCGGGAACGCCGCGAGCAGGCCGAGCGGTGCGAGCACGAGATCGAAGCCGTAGACGAGGCGGGTGCTCTTGAAGTGGGCGGCCAGGGAGAGCGGCACGACCGAGTGCGTCATCGCGTAGACCGAGACGAAGTCGAAGAGGAACTGGGCGAGCAGCGCAGCCGCGTAGTACGGGACGTCTCGCCAACGTGGTCCGGTCGTTCCGGCGAGGTAGAGGACGATTGCCGGCCCGATCGAGTACCAGCAGGAGACGATTGCTATCGCGAGTCTGTCGGGCGGCATCTTGCGGCGGACGACGTCGGGAAGCTGACCGAGCAGCATCGCTCCGCAGACGGCAAGCGGCAGGATCCGCAACGGCAGGACGAACCACATGACCACGAAGACCGCCTCGGTCGGGACTGCGACCAAGCCCGGGAACTCGACCTCGACGCGAGACGCGATTGCGTAGGCCGCGAGCGCACACGCCAAGGCGACGAGCGAGAGCGGCCGGTGTGTCGGGAGCAGCAGAGCGGCCAGCGCCACGACGACGAAACCGCCTGCGAGCAGGCCCGTAGCGCCTGTGCGCGCAAGGCGCTGCGATCCGCTCTCGCGCTGGAGCTCGAGAACGGCGTCGTCGGTGGTGCGGCCGCCGGCCGCCGCAATTGCCTCGGTCACGAGACCATGATCGGCACGAGAGCGAGCCGCGCTTGAGACTTGAGAGAGAAACCCTCGACTGAGTGAACGAAGCCCCCCGGCAGAGTGATTGTCGCCCCAGCGTGTCCCGCGCACGATTCGCGCACTGTTCCTGCGGCATTAGCGAGGTTTCTCGATGATCGGAAGTGGATTCCGTCTGCGGTTGCTTCTTGCGGCTGGCCTGGTGGCAGCCGGGTTGTCTGTCCCGGTGGCTTCCGCCGGGCTTATCGGCGCGGTCTTGCCATCTTGTGGAGCGGTGACGCATCCCTTCACGGCCTGGGGCGACGCCGACTCGTATTGCGCCTTCCCGAATCTGGGCTTCGAGAGTGGTTCGACGGCGTGGACGCTGACTGGGAAGGCGTCGGTCGTCGCGGCGAACGAGCCCTGGCACGTGTCAGGATCGGGTACGCACGCGCTCCAGTTGGGACCCGGCGCGACGGCGCGGAGCTCGAGTCTGCCGGTCAATCTCCTCGACCCGTGGATCCGTCTATTCGCTCACAGTGCGAGCGCGAATGGGTCGCTCCGCGTGCAGGTGCAGTTCCACGGACTCCTGGGCAACCTGACGGGCGTGCTCAACGTGGGCGCCCTCTCTCCAGGTGGCTACTCGAGCTGGCAGCCGACGCAGCGCGTGCTCTCGGCGCTCGCCCTTCCGCTCGCGACCACGTCGGCACAGGTGGTGCTGACGTCGACGGCGACGTCGGGCAACTGGCAGGTCGACGACGTCTATCTCGATCCCTGCGTCGGGAAGCTGGGCTGAATTCCCTCCCCCGACGGGAAGGCGTGACCAACGCGTCACGCCTTCCCGTCTAGTGTCCTCGGCATGGCATCGAGGGCGGCGACACCGTGGGGACCTGCGGATCTCGTGGAGGAGCTGACCGTTCCGCAGCAGGCGGGGACCAAGCGGTTCTCGTCGAAGGTGCAACTGCTCGAGACCGCGAAGGGAGAGCGTCTCGTCCGCTTCTCCTACGCAGGCGCGGGCGGCGGCACCCGCGGGCCGGTGACTCTCAGGGAGCGAGACATCGGACGGCTCAAAGCCGCCCTCGCCAAGTATCCCGAGCTCGCGGGGATCCTTGGCCTGGGGCCCTAGATGGCGGCGAGCACCCGGTCGCGCGCGGCGTCGACAAGCGAGGCGAGGAGGAGCGCCCCGTCGTCCGAGCCGAGCAGCCGGTCGACGGCGTGCTCCGGATGCGGCATCAGTCCCATCACGTTTCCGGCCTCGTTGCACACGCCTGCAATCCCGTCGACGGATCCGTTGGGGTTGTCGACGTAGCGAAGGACGACGCGGGCGGGATCGAGATCGGGAGGCGGGAGGTAGCGCCCGTCGCCGTGCTTGACCGGCAGGACGAGCTCTTGACCGGCGGTGCAGCGCTTCGTGAAGGGCAGGTCGTCGCGCTCGACCGTGACCGGCACGTCCCGGCACACGAAGCGGAGCGATTCGTTGCGCAGGAGCGATCCCGGCAGCAGTCCGGTCTCGCAGAGGATCTGGAAGCCGTTGCAGATTCCGAGCACGAGCCCGCCTGCGGCGGCGAACTCGCGCACCGCCGCCGTCGCCGGCGAGAAGCCCGCGATCGCGCCGCAGCGGAGGTAGTCGCCGTACGAGAAGCCGCCGGGGAGGACGACGGCGTCGAGATCGGGCAGCTCGTGCTCGTCGTGCCAGACCGGCACGGCCTCGGCGTCGAGCGCTGCGAGAGCCCAAACCGCGTCCCGGTCGTCCTGCGAGCCGGGATAGGTGACGACCCCGATCCTCGGCTGTGGACTAGCCAACGATCTCCACCTCGTACGACTCGATCAGCGGATTGGCCAGGAGCTGTTCGCACATCCGCTCGACCTCGGCCTTGGCCGCGGCGGCGTCAGCCGCCTCCACCTCGAGGTCGATCACCTTGCCGACGCGCGCGTCCTGAACGTCGAAGCCGAGGTGAACGAGCGCCGCGCCGACCGCTTCACCCTGAGGATCGAGAATCGTCGGCTTCGGCCGCACCAGGACGGTCGCCCTCACGACGCTTGCTCTCACCCGAGCACCACGCTCGGGTCGTCGAGGTACGCCGGGAACGGGATGGTCGTTAGCCGCTCGAAGGCCTCGTGGTACTTGGCGCGGGTGACCTGCACCACGTCGTCCGGCAGCTCGGGGCCGGGGTCGGTCTTGTCCCACCCGGTCGTCTCGCAGTAGTCGCGGACGAACTGCTTGTCGAAGCTGTCCTGTGCCCGCCCGGGCTCGTAGGAGTCGCCGGGCCAGAAGCGGGACGAGTCCGGCGTCAGCGCCTCGTCGCCGAGGACGAGGTTGCCCTCGGGGTCGAGCCCGAGCTCGAACTTCGTGTCGGCGATGATCAGCCCCGCGCGGAGCGCATGGTCGGCCGCCGTCTTGTAGAGGCGGAGCGAGACGTCCTCGACCTCGCGGAGCCGCTCGTCGCCGACGAGCTCAGCCGCCTGCTCGCGCGTGATGTTCTCGTCGTGTCCCTCCTGCGCCTTCGTCGCCGGCGTGAAGATCGGCTGGGGAAGCTTGTCCGACTCACGCAACCCGTCCGGTAGCCGGTGACCGCAGACCTCGCCGCTGGCGCGATAGTCCTTCCAGCCCGACCCGGCGAGGTAGCCGCGGACGACACATTCGATCGGGAGCATCTCGAGCCGGCGGCATTCCATCGAGCGCCCGTCGTCTCGGATGGCGAGCATGTGGTTGGGCACGATCGGTGCGAGGACCGTGAACCAGTAGCCGGAGAGCCCGGTCAGGACGCGTCCCTTGTCCGGGATGTCCGTCGGGAGGACGACGTCGAAGGTCGAGATGCGGTCGGATGCGACGAGGAGCAGGCGCTCGTCGTCGATGGCGTAGATCTCGCGCACCTTTCCGGACGCGATGTGGGTCTCAGGCATGGAGCGGTTCCTCCTTGAGGGCTTCGAGGCGGGCGAACACGGTGTCGACGTGGCGCGTGTAGGCGCCGATGTCGAAGGTCGAGCCGAGATCGACACGTGACGCGATCTCGTCGTCGGAACGGCAGAGCTCTCGGAAATCGAGCTCCTCCTCCCAGGCGCGCATGGCGGCGCGCTGGACGAGGCGGTAGGCCTCGTCGCGCGCGAGCCCGGACTCGACGAGCGCATTGAGGACACGCTGGCTGAAGAAGAGGAAGTGACTCGCCTCGAGGTTCCGGCGCATCCGCTCGGGCCGCACGACGAGACCCTCCACGAGCCAGGCGAAGCGCTCGAGCATGTAGTCGAGTGCGAGGAACGCGTCGGGGATGACCACGCGCTCGGCGGACGAGTGCGAGATGTCCCGCTCGTGCCAGAGCGCAACGTTCTCGAGCCCGACGAGCGAGCAGGCGCGGACGACTCGCGCAAGCCCGCAGATCCGCTCGGCGACCACCGGGTTCCGCTTGTGCGGCATCGCCGAGGAACCCTTCTGGCCGCGGCCGAACGGCTCCTGCACCTCGCCGACCTCGGTGCGCGCGAGGTGCCGGATCTCGAGCGCGAAGGCGTCCAGCGAAGATGCCACGACGGCGAGCGCCGAGAGCAGCTCGGCGTGCCGGTCGCGCTGGATGATCTGCGTCGAGGTCGGCGCCGGCTCGAGGCCGAGCCGTTCGCAGGCCAGCCGTTCGAGCTCGGGATCCGTCGCGGCGTACGTGCCGACCGCCCCGGAGAGCTTGCCCACGCGCATCCCCTCGAGCGCGCGCCCGACGCGCTCGCGCCCGCGGGCGAGCTCGAACGCCCAGCCGGCGAGCTTCAGCCCGAACGTCGTCGGCTCGGCGTGGACGCCGTGTGTGCGGCCGATCTGCAGCGTTTCGCGGTGCTCCTGCGCCCGTGCCTCGACAACTGCAAAGGCTCGGTCGAGCTCGGCCAGGATCAGTGCGCCGGCCTCGCGAATCTGCACGGAGAGCGCCGTGTCGACGATGTCGGAGGACGTGAGGCCGTAGTGGAACCAGCGGCCCGCCTCGCCGAGCTGCTCGGCAACGGCGTCGACGAACGCGGCCGTGTCGTGGTGGAGGGTTGCCTCGAGCTCGGCGACCCGCTCCGGGGAAGGCGGAGTTGCTTCCGCGATCCGCGCGGCCGCGTCGCCCGGGACGACTCCGAGCTCGGCCCAGGCTGCGGTGGCGGCGAGCTCGACCTCCAGCCACGTCGCCAGCTTCCCCTCGTCCGACCAGATCCTGGCCATGGCCGGACGGGAGTAGCGGGCGATCACGTGCTCCAGTCTAGAGCCCCGGTCCGTCGGCGTTCGGGACATGTAAACGCGGTCCGCGACCCGCGAAAGACCTCGCTACTCTGGCGCGGCTTTACCCCACGAAACTTGTAGGAAGGTGCTTTTGAAGAGGTACGCGTTTTCCGTCGTGGCAGCCTTTTCGGCCACCCTCGCGGGTGCCGGCGCTGCTCTTGCTCTCAGCCACCCGGGTCACAGTGCGAGGAGCCTCGTCCCGAACTTCGCGCCGCATCCGCATGCGCGGCTGATCGTGAGCCATGAGTCGCATGGCAAGGGCGCGCAGCGCAAGTCGACCCGCCGGCCGGCGCCGCACCGGCAGCCGCGCGAGCTGCATCACCTGCGCGGCACGACGTCGTCGATCTACGAGCGGACGGCGAAGCCGTGGGTCCTCGCCGGCCAGGGGTGCGATGCGGCGCGACGTCACGAGACAGGCGTCGTCATCCTCGACTTCGGGAAGCCGGCGCACAAGCACCACGGCTACGGGACGATCCTCTTCTCTACCCGCTTCGCGTCGAACCACAAGATCACGATCGCCATGGTCGGCTATGCGCGCGGCTACGTCCGCTGCCTGCACCGGGGCTCGCGGGCGCACGTCACCATCGCGCGCGGCACGAGCAATTACCACCCGCACGTCCCGAGCGCGTACACCGCCGGCGTGCGCTGGGCCCGCGCGACGAACAAGCTCGGCCACCTGCTCCGCCGGTACGGGCTGTCTGCACACGTCGAGTCGGCGGCCGCGGACGATGCCGAGCCCGCGTGGGACCGGAGCTTCCACAAGACGAAGCAGTTCTTCCACGGCTTCCGCTCGGCCGTTCACGGGCACACGCTCTACGACTACGGCTCGCTCGACGGCGGGGTCGGCGCGATCTGGAGTGCCAAGCAGATGTGGTACGTCGCCGGCGGCCTCCGCCACACTAAGGCGCTGCCGGAGATCTACTACTCCTCGCAGGCGCAGCAATGGGCGGAGCTGGCCCGCATCGCCCACCGCCGCTACCACAAGGACGTCGAGTTCGCCGGCGTGATGACCCAGCGCGGAGGCGGGTACCGGCCGCACACGGCGCATCGCGTGCTCGCGCACGCACTCGCGTCCCAGGGTGTCGGCCACCTTGCGCTGCCCCGTGGCGGCACCAACATCGTGGGGTAGCCGCCCTCAGGCGTTCAGGATGCGGAGCGCGAGCGCGGCGGCGTTCTTGGCGTTGTCGACGCCGACCGTGGCGACCGGGACGCCGGGCGGCATCTGCGCGATTGCGAGCAGCGCGTCGAGACCGTCGAGGACGCTGAGGCTCGACCGGAGCGGGACGCCGATCACCGGCAGGTCGGTGTGCGCCGCGACCGCGCCGGGAAGCGCCGCCGCCAGCCCGGCGCCGCAAATGAGTACGCGCAGCCCGCGGTCGCGGGCGCTCCGGGCGTACTCCGCGACCGCATCAGGCGTGCGGTGTGCCGAGCGCACCTCGAACTCGTAGCCGACCCCGGCCTCGTCGAGCAGTGCCGTGGCTCCCTGCATCCGCTCGCGGTCGGAGTCCGAGCCGACGAGGATCCCTACCCGGGCCTCGTCAGCCATCTGCGATGTCCGTCCGGAACTGCATGCCGGCGAAATCTATGCGGCCCGTTGCGTCATAGGCCGCGGTTCGCGCCTCGTCGACGGTTGCGCCCGTCCCCACGACGTTCAGGATCCGGCCCCCGTTGGTCACGAGCTTGCCGTCGTGCAGCGCGGTCCCCGCGTGGAGGACGAGCGCCCCGGTTGCCTCGGCGTCCTCGACTCCTTCGATCGGCGTGCCCCGGTCGCTGCGTTCGGGATAGCCGGCGCCGGCGAGCACGATGGTCACCGCGGCTCGATCCGACAGCTGCGGCGACTGCGAGAGGTCGCCGGCGAGGAGGGGCGCGAGGTCGCTCTCGAGTCGCGGAAGGAGCGATTGGGTCTCCGGATCGCCGAAGCGGCAGTTGAACTCGATCACGCGCAGCCCGTTGTCCGTCTGCATCAGGCCGGCGTAGAGGAGGCCCTGAAAGGGAGCGCCGCGGCTGGCGAGCTCGTGAAGCACGGGTAGATGCACGGTCTCCAGGATCTGCTCGGCCGTTTCGTCCGGAACGTCGGGCAGCGGCGAGAAGGAGCCCATCCCGCCGGTGTTCGGACCGGTGTCGCCGTCCCCGATCCGCTTGTAGTCGCGGGCCGGCGGGAAGGCAACCGCGTGCTCGCCGGCGGCGAGGGCGAAGAGCGACAGCTCGGGCCCTTCGAGGAGCTCCTCGACGTGGAACGCCTGCTCGAAGGCCTGCGCATCCTGGAGCGCCGAGTCGAGCTCGTCCTGGGTGCGGCAGACCCAGACGCCCTTGCCGGCCGCGAGCCCGTCGAGCTTGAGGACGCACGGCGGACGCGCGACCGGGAGCGTCCGGGCGGACGGCACCGCCGCCGCGTCCAGCACCTCCTTCGCGAACGACTTCGAGCCCTCGATGCGCGCGGCTGCGGCACTCGGGCCGAACACGGCGATGCCCCGATGCCGCAGCTCGTCGGCGAGCCCTGCGACGAGCGGCGCCTCGGGGCCGACCACCACCAGGTCGATGCGGAGCTCGCGGGCGAGCGAGACGAGCGCTGCATGGTCGTCGGGACGGACGGGATGGCAGTGGGCGAGCGCGGCGATTCCGGGGTTGCCGGGGGCCGCGTGCAGCTCGTCGAGGTCGGCGCTGCGGGACAGCGACCAGGCGAGCGCGTGCTCGCGACCTCCCGACCCGACCACCAGCGCCCTCACGCGGCGATCGTATGACCTAGCCTGCAAGCGCCGCCGGCAAAGCCGGCGCCGCGCGGGCGAAGTTCCCGCCTTCGGCGGTGGGCGCGTTTGAAGTCGGCGCCACCCGCGCAGGACCCGGCCATGTACGACCCAGGACTCGACCGCCACGAGTGGGAGAGCGAGTGGGAGGCACTCGACGAGGACCTCCGTGCCGATCCGGCTCACGCGTTGCCCGAGCTCGACCGGCTCGTCGCGCGGATGCTCGAGGAGAGCGGCTACGAGCTGACCGACCCGGTCGTCAGCGAGGGCGCGGAGCGAGAGATCGTCGCCGAGTACCTCGCCGCGCACGAGATCGTGCAGGCGGCGGAGCGCGATTCCGACGACGTCTCGCCCGGCGACGTAGCTGCCGCGGTGAACGGCTACCGCGCCGTCTTCGACCACCTCGTCACCACCCGCGCCACCGCCGACGCCCAGCTCGAAGCCGCAGACGCCGAAGAGCGCTGAGGCGCAGGGTTACGCTGCGTCCCATGGACGCGCCGCCCTACTCGGCCGCCGCGGTCGACGTCCTCCGGCTGCCGGCCGGCGCGACCGAGCGCGACCAGGTCGCGGTCGAGGAGCCGCTCGAGATCCGGATCGGCGGCAAGCCGGTCGCGGTCACGATGCGGACGCCCGGCCACGACGAGGAGCTCGCGCTCGGCTTCTGCCTCTCTGAGGGTCTGGAGCCGCACGACGCGCGGTTGCCCGACGACCTCGCCGCGAACCAGGTCGAGGTCGACGCCCCCGACTTCGATCCCGCCCGGCTGCAACGGAGCTTCTACACCTCGTCCTCCTGCGGCGTCTGCGGGAAGGGGGCTCTCGAGGCGGTGGAGGTCGAGGCGCCGCGCGTCGAATCGGAGCTGACACTGCCGCTCGCGCTCGTCGCCTCGCTGCCCGAGCGGCTGCGCGAGGGCCAGGCGGCGTTCGCGGCCACGGGCGGCCTGCACGCGAGCGGGCTCTTCGACGCGGATGGAACGCTTCTGTGCGCGCGCGAGGACGTCGGCCGTCACAACGCGCTCGACAAGGTGGTCGGTTGGGCGTT
>DATFHC010000160.1:0-8664 GCA_035248765.1 Gaiellaceae bacterium | reverse complement strand
GGCCTGTCCGCTCGGCCTGCCCGGCGAGTGGGCGGCGCTCGTGCGCCGGTCGCTCATCGTGCTCAAGGCGCTCATCTACGAGCCGACCGGCGGGATCGTCGCCGCGCCGACGACCTCGCTCCCCGAGTGGATCGGCTCCGTCCGCAACTGGGACTACCGCTACTGCTGGCTCCGCGACGCGACGCTCACGCTGCTCGCCCTCCTCCACTGCAACCACGCCGACGAGGCAGGACTGTGGAGACGCTGGCTGATCCGGGCCATCGCCGGCGACCCGGCCGACGTCCAGATCATGTACGGCGTCGGCGGCGAGCGGCGTCTGAGCGAGTTCGAGCTTCCCTGGCTCGGCGGCTACGAGGGCTCGCACCCGGTCCGGGTCGGCAACGCCGCGAGCGAGCAGCTCCAGCTCGACGTCTACGGGGAGGTGCTCGACTGCCTCTACCAGGCTCGGGTGCACGGGCTGCCGTTCGATCCGAACGCGTGGAAGATCCAGCTCGGCCTGCTCGACCATCTCGAGGATGCCTGGCGCCAGCCGGACGACGGGATCTGGGAGATCCGGGGCGAGCGCCGCCATTTCGTCCATTCCAAGGCGATGGCCTGGGTTGCCTTCGACCGGGCCGTGCGGACGGCCGAGGACCAGGAACTCGACGGCCCGGTCGACCGCTGGCGGGCGATCCGCGACGAGATCCACCGTGAGGTGTGCGAACGCGGCTTCGACTCCAAGCTCGGCTCCTTCACGCAGTCGTACGGATCACCGGAGCTCGACGCGAGCCTGCTTCTCCTGCCACTCGTCGGCTTCCTTCCCGCCACCGACCCGCGCATCCGAGGCACCATCGAGGCGGTCGAACGGGAGCTGCTCCAGGACGGCTTCGTGCTCCGGTACCGCACGCACGACGAGGGAGTCGATGGGTTGCCGGCGGGCGAAGGTGTCTTCCTCCCGTGCTCGTTCTGGCTCTGCGACTGCTACGAGCTGCTCGGACGCCACGACGACGCCCACGAGCTGTTCGGCAGGCTCGTCGACCTCGGCAACGACCTCGGGCTGATGTCCGAGGAGTACGACCCGCGGGCAGGCCGGCTGCTCGGGAACTTCCCGCAGGCGTTCACGCATCTCGCGCTCGTGAACACGGCGTTCAACCTCGCGCCGCACCTGCCGTCGCCGATGTATCGGCGCCACGCCCAGCGGCATCCTGAATAGCGCCAGCGGCGTTGACCAGCGCGAGGTGGCTCAGGCCCTGCGGGAAGTTTCCGAGGAGCTCGCCGCTCGATGGGTCGATCTGCTCCGAGAAGAGCCCGAGGTCGTTCGCGTACGGGAGGATCTGCTCCATCGTCTCGCAGGCCTCGTCGACACGTCCGAGCCGCGCGAGCGCCTCGACGAGCCAGAACGAGCACGCCACGAAGGCACCCTCCTGGCCGATGTGCTCGGTCGTTCGATAGAGCAGGCCCGGCGCCGCGGCGAGCCGATCCCGGATCGTGTCCACCGTCCGGTCGAGCCGTTCGCGCTGGGGATAGTCCATCCGCATCGCCCGCAGGATCCCGGCGTCGAGCGATTCCTCGCCCGCCCAGCCGCAGTACGCGCCGAGCTCGTTCGACCAGCAGTTGTCCTCGATCCACGCCTGGACACGTTCGTGCTGCTCACGCCACTGCGCGACGTGCTTGCCGGGTAGCTGGCCCTCGTCGGCGAGCCGGAGCGCCCTGTCGAACGCCATCCAGACGGCGATCTTCGAGGTCGTGTAGTGCCGATGCTCGTCGAGCTCCCACATCCCGGAATCGGGGTCCGGCCAGAGCACGGCGACTCGGTCGATGCAGCCGGCGAGCATCTCTCCCGTCTCCTCGTCGAGCACGTTGCCCTCTGAGCAGTAGAGCGCGGCGGTCTCGAGGAGGTCGCCCCACGATCCGAGCTGAAGCTGGGTGGAGGCGGCGTTGCCGTAGCGCACCGGCTGCGAGTCGCGGTAGCCGCGGAGGTGGTCGAGCGTCTCCCGGCGCGAGGGCACCTCGCCGTCGAGGTCGTAGAACGGCCGCAGGTCGGGCGCCGTCTGGCGAACCGAGCGCAGGAGGCAGGCGAACGACTCCTGCACCTGCTCCGGGATGCCGAGCCGCATGAGCGCGTCGAGCGTGAACGCCGAGTCGCGCACCCAGGAGTAGCGGTAGTCGTAGTTCTTGTCGCCGCCGACCACCTCCGGCAGCGATGTCGTGGGCGCCGCGGCGATGCTGCCGCTCGGGGCGTATACGAGGAGCTTGAGTGCAAGCGCGCTGCGGGCGACCTCCTCCTCCCACGGGCCGTCGTAGTCCCAGAACCCGAGCCAGCGCTCCCAGACGCGACAGGTCGAGTCGAGCCGCGCCTCGACGTGTTCGCGACTGGGCGTGTGAAGCGGCTGCCCGTGGGCGGCGATGAGAGCGAGCAATGCCCTCTCGTCCGAGGCTATCTCGAACGAGCCCGTGAGCGCGTCCTCCTGCGCTTCGACCTCTCCGGCGTCCCAGGAACGGATGGCGAGCTGCAGCTCGTCACCCGATGCGACAAGCACGTCACCGCGGCGCTCGATCTGCGGCGACTTGCGACCCCAGTCGAAGCGCGGCTCCATCCGCCACTCGAGCCGCACGCTCCCCTCCACGCCTTCGATCCTTCGCGCGAGCTCCACCCACGGGAGCAGCCCGCCGTCCTGCAGGGTCAGCGCCTCGGTGACGCGAACGACGCCGTCGCCGGTGCGGTACGTCGTCTCGAGGACGTTCGTGCGTCCGAGGTAGCGGCGCGCGGCCTCGAATTCGCCGACCGGCGTTAGCGTGAAGTATCCACCTCGCTCCGGGTCGAGGAGCGCCGCGAAGGTGGTCGGTGCATGGAGGCTCGGCAGCGACATGAAGTCGACCGAGCCGTTCGTGCCCACGAGCGCGACGGTTCGACCGTCTCCGAGCGCCGCATAGGAGCCGATCGGCGCGAAACCGTCAGGCGCGCGCAGCCTCTGGCTCCCTCTCGCGCGTCAGCGCCGCATCGGCGTCGGCGCCGAGGTCGGCCTGGATCTCCTCGAGCGAGCGGTCCTTCGTCTCCGGGACGAGCGTCGCGAAGAAGACGAGCGCGCAGACGCCGAAGAACGCGTAGAGCCAGAACGTGCCCTGCTTCGTGATCGCACCAATCAACGTGAGGAACGTGTACGAGATCGCGAAGTTGAGGCCCCAGTTGAACATCGTGCAGACCGCCATTGCGGGCCCGCGCATCTGGATCGGGAAGATCTCCGAGATCATCAGCCAGAACACCGGCCCCAGCCCGACCGCGAACCCCATGATGTAGATCAGGAGGCACGCGAGAGCGAGCCACGGCACCGCGTTCTGCACTCCGGTGGACGCAAAGAAGATCCCGAGCCCGATGAGCGCCGCCGTCAGCGTCGCCGTGCCGGCGATGAGGAAGAACCGGCGGCCGAGCCGGTCGAGCAGGAGGATCGCGACGATCGTGAAGAAGACATTCGTGCAGCCGATGAAGACGCTCTGCGTGAGCGCTCCGGTGTTCTGCTGCCCTGCGAACTTGAGGATGGTCGGCGCGTAGTAGATGACGGTGTTGATTCCGACGATCTGCTGGAAGACGGCGAGGCCGACACCGACCACGAGCATCCGCCGCACGCCCTTCTTGAGCAGGTCCCGGACACTCGCTTCGCTCTCGGCGACGTCCTTGATCTCCTCGACCTCCCGGTCAACGTCCTCGTCGGAGTCGCGGTAGCGGCTGAGCACATCCCGCGCGTCGTCCTCCCGGCCCTTCTCGACGAGCCAGCGCGGGGAGAACGGCATGAAGTACATCCCGATCGCGAGCGCCGCGCCCGGGACCACGGCAATGCCGAACATCCAGCGCCAGTTGTTGGAGAAGCTCGCGAATCCCCAGTCGACGATGTACGCGGCGAGGATTCCGCTTGTGATCATCAGCTGGTTGAAGGAGACGAGACCGCCGCGGATGCGCGGGGGCACGATCTCTGCGATGTACATCGGCGACACGAACGAGGCCGTACCCACGGCGATCCCGAGCCAGAAGCGGCCGGCGAGGATCTGCCAGTAGGACTGCGCGAAGGCGCAGCCGAGGGCTCCGATCACGTAGACGCAACCCGAGACGATCTTCGTCCGGCGGCGGCTGAAGACGTCAGCGGACCAGCCGGCGATGAGCGCGCCGGTGACGGCCCCGAGCAGGAGGATCGCCACGGTCAGCTCCTTCTGGCCGCTCGTGTTCAGGCCGAGGGGCTTCTGCATGAAGAGCAGCGCGCCACCGATGACGCCCGTGTCGTAGCCGAATAGGAAGCCGCCGATCGCGGCGATCAGCGCTACCCCGGCCAGGCGCCGATTGTGAAGCGCCTCGCGGAAGAAACCGCCATCCGCCGTCTCGGTCGTAGCCATCGCGTCATTTGAACGGAGTACGAAGCCGTCGAGGTTCGGCCAGTCGCCGCTCTTCCTCCCGCGCCCGTGCGGCTCGAAGCGTGTGATCGGCGACGCCGACCACTCCGTGAGTGACGACGCCGGCACCAAGAGATGGGTCGACCTCACGGAGCTGGCCCGCGGCTGCATGAGCTGCAGTCGCCGCTTCGCGCGCGGCATCGGGCTCGATCGCGCGGACAGCCGCGGCGGCGGCTTCGATTGCAGCGACGGCCTCCTCCGGCACCGGCTGGTCGGACCCTGCGAGACGCACGACACCGGTGGCGATCGCGTGCGCGTCATAGACCGACGCCTCGAGCTCGCGGTAGAGCTCGCCGAGCTTCTCGACGCGCCGCCGCAGAGACCGCCTACGGGGAGCCCTCCGAGTGACCTCGCGCGCCGTGAGCAGGTTCTGGGCGAGCGCGTGGTCGTCGATGCGCCAGACACGCTCGACGGCCTTCTCGGCTCGTTCCCGATCGCGGTCGGCGAGCGCCGTCGCAATTTCGTCGAGAGCGCGTCCGAGCTGCTCCCGGAGATTCCGCGCCTCGTCGCGCACGAGCGGGATCGGATCGATCGGGAGAAGAAACCGGGCGATGAGGATCGCCACGGCGCCGCCGATGAGAGCGTCCTCTAGGCGCTGAGCCGCGAGGTTCGACCCGGGACGGTGGAGTGCGACGATCAGAATGGCCGAGGCGGCAGCCTGGTTGCGCACCATCCGCGGCGCGCCCGCGCCCGTCGTGACGATGAGCGCGGCGGCGCTGCCGATGACGATCTGCCAGGCGCCGGCGCCGGCAGCAGCGAGGACGCCGGCGCCGACGAGGATGCCGACGGAGACGCCGGTCATCATCTGGATCGCCTGGCGGCCGCGCGTACCGCGTTCGGCTCCGAGGGCGATGACGGCGGCGATCGGGGCGAAGAACGGCTGGCCGTGGTTCGGCAGCTGGAGGGCAAGCTCCCACGAGATTCCCGCGGCGGCGGCCGCCTGTGCGAGCCGCCCGAAGACGCCGAGAGTGAGGTTCGCGCGGGCGCGATCCACCCGCCCGCGGAGGTTCATCAGCCGACGAGTCGGCCGCAGAGCTCGCACATGACCGCGTACTTCTTCACACCGGCGGCCGTGACCGCGATTTGGCGGCGCACCGGACGATGGTGGCACGCGTTCACCCGCGGAAGGAGACGTCGCAGCGGCGGGAGGTCGGGCATGTGACGGACGGCGCCGCCGACGGCCGGGCAGCCGGCTTCGTGCTCCCGCCAGACGTCGTTGATCGGCTGGCTCGTGATCGCTACCCAACCGCATGCTTCACACGAGATCCTGATCACGCTCTCAGGGTACGCATGCGTGCAGAGCGCCTACCCTGCCGTCGTGCGGAGGCTTCGCCTGTTCGTGGGACGCACCGTCCGGGCGGTGCGGATCGCTGCGGGCGACAAACGGATCCCGAGACCGCTGCGATGGCTCGCGGCGCTCGGGCTCCTCCCGATTCCGGGACCGTTCGACGAGATAATCCTGCTCCTCGTCGCCGTGCCGCTCGCCGTGTTCTACCGTCGGTCGCTCGCCGAGGCATGGCGACAGGCGGGGTCAGTCGAGCGCTAGCGGTGTCCGAAGTGGTGGGCACGTGGCAGGGCCGCGTGGATGTCCGCCCCGTCGGTCAGGGATCGCGCGAGCGGCGCGAGTGAGACGAGCTCGCGCACGAGGACGTTCCGGTTGCGGTCCGAGTGCTCGTAGCGACCCCGAACGAGCAGGAGCGGCTCGCTGCGCACGACCGCCCGGTAGCGCTCGTACACCTGCGGCGCGATCACGAGATTCACCTGCGCGTGCTCGTCCTCGAGGAGCATGAAGACGACGCCGTTCGCGGTTGCCGGCCGCTGGCGCGCGACGACGAGGCCGGCGAGCTGGACGCTGGCGCGATGTGGCTGTTGCAGCAGCTCCGCGGTCGACAGTGTCCCCGGCGGCAGGTGCGGCCGCAGGAGCTCGAGCGGGTGGACGCCGACCGAGAGGCTCGTCGTCTTGTAATCCGCAAGCATCCGCTCCCACACCGTCGGTTCGGGGAGGTCGGGAGTCGCGACCGTTGGCTCGAGCGGGAGCGCGAGCTGCTTCGCCTCGCCTGCTGTACCCGGCACGCTCGCCGGCCGCGGCACGAGCCCGAGCTGCCAGAGGAGTTCGCGCCGACGCAGTCCGAAGCAGTCACAGGCGCCCGACTCGGCAAGCGCGCGCAGCTCGTCCTCCGACAGTCCCGTCCGCTGCGCGAGCTCACGGACCGAGGAGTAGGGACGGTTCGCGGCGACTGCCTCCGCATCGTCCTCCCCCAGCCCGGTCACGTACTTCAGCCCGACGCGCACTGCTCCGTCCTCGATCGTGCAGCCGGCCTCGCTGCGGTTCACGTCGGGCGGACGCGTCTCGACTCCGCGCTTCTGCCCGTCGCGAACGAGCGTCGCCGGCGGGTAGAAGCCCATCGGCTGCGCGTTGAGGAGGGCCGCGAGGAACTCAGCCGCATAGTGGTGCCGCAGCCACGCCGACTGGTACGCGAGCAGCCCGAACGCCGCCGCATGCGACTTCGGAAAGCCGAAGCCCGAGAAGGCGACGAGCCTGTCGTAGAGCTCGTGCGCCTTCGGCTCCTCGACCTCCTTCTCGAGCGCGCCGGCGACGAACCGCTCGCGCCACGCCTCGAGCGCGGCGTGCGAGCGCTTGCGGCTCATCGCCCGCCGCAGCCCCTCCGCCTCCCCCACGCTGAAGCCGGCGAGGTGGACGGCGACGTCGAGCACCTGGTCCTGGAAGACGACGACGCCGAGCGTCTCTCGCAGCGGCTCCTCGAGCAGCGGATGGTCGGCGGGCGCGCGGTAGGTCGGGTCGTCGCGCAGCAGCTGGCGCCGCTCGACGTAGGGGTGCACGGCCTTCCCCTGGATCGGCCCAGGTCGCACGAGCGCGACCTGCACCGTGATGTCGTCGATCGTCTCCGGCCGCGTACGGAGGATGACCTGCATCTGCGCGCGGCTCTCGATCTGGAAGCAGCCAACCGTGTCGGCGCGCTGGATCTCCTCGAACACGTCCGGGTCGTCGAGCTCTACGCGCGAGAGGTCGATCCGCTCGCCGCGGTGGCGCGCGATCAGGTCGACGCACTCCTCGACCGCCGACAGCATCCCCAGCCCGAGCAGGTCGATCTTGAGAAAGCCGGCATCGGCGCACGAGTCCTTGTCCCACTGGCACATCTGCCGGCCCTCCATCGCCGCGGGCTGCACGGGGACGAGCTCCACGAGCGGTCGCGAGGAGATGACCATTCCGCCCGGATGCTGGGAGATGTGGCGTGGCAGACCGGCGATCTCGGAGCAGAGCGCGCCGAAAGCGCGCCAGCGTGGCGAGCGGAGCTTCGTCGCCGCGTCGGGCAGCGCAGCGATCTCCTCGGCGACGCGCTGCGCGTTCCAGCCGTCCGTCAGCCGGGCGAGCCGTTCGAGGTCGGCGTACGGGAGGCCGAGCGCCTTGCCGACGTCCCGGATCGCGCCGCGGGAGCGGTACGTCGAGAAGCTCGCGACGAGCGCGGCGTGCTCGGATCCGTAGCGCTCGACGACGCGGACGATGAGCTTCTCGCGGATGTCGCGCGGGAAGTCGAGGTCGATGTCCGGGATGGACGCGAGCTCGCGGTTGAGGAAGCGGCCGAGCGAGAGGTTGTTCGCGACCGGGTCGACATGCGAGAGGCCGGTCAGGTAGCAAACGAGCGAGCCGACCGACGAGCCGCGCCCGCGGCCGGGAGGCAGGACGTGGCGCATCGAGCCGGGGCCGCGCACCTCGAGCGCCACCTCGCGCGCGAGCTCGAGCACCTCCCAGTGGAGGAGGAAGAAACCGGCGAGGCCGAGCTCGTCGATGAGTGCGAGCTCCTCCTCGAGGCGGCGGCGGACGCGCCGCTTGTGGCCGTTCAGATCGTTGTACCGCTCGGCGAACGCTCCCTCGCAGACGCGGCGCAGCTGGACGATCGCGGGCTCGTCACCGTCGGAGAAGTCCGGGTAGCGGTAGCCGAGCTCCTCCGTCAGGTCGAACTCGAGGCGCTGCGCGAGCTCGTGTGTCCGGAGGACGGCGTCCCGATCGTCGGGGAAGCGGTCGAGCATCTCCTCGGGCGGCATGAGGACGGACTCGTGGTTGCCGCGCCGTTCCCGCTCGCAGCCCTCGAGCGAGGTCCGGCAGCGGACGGCGACGAGCACGTCCTGCAGCGCGGCGCGCGCTCGGTCGTGCGCATGGACGTCCCCGGTCGCCACGGTCGCGACGCGGAGCGTCTCCGCGAGCTCGCGCAGCCGCGCGTTGCG
>DATFHC010000159.1:0-5135 GCA_035248765.1 Gaiellaceae bacterium | reverse complement strand
GGCGCATGGTCGGTGCGGGCCCGTGCCGGCGCGCAGGTCTCGACGCCGATCTCGTGGGAGGAGCTCGACGAGGTGCAGCCCGACGAGCTGACGCTCGCGAGCGTGCCGGCGCGGCTGCATCGCGACGGAGATCCGTGGGCGGCGATCGACGACGCTCCGCAGTCGCTGGAGCCGTTGCTCGAGCTGCACGAGCGCGACCGCGCTGCCGGGCTGCTCGACGCGCCGTGGCCTCCGGTCTATCCGAAGCAGCCCGACGAGCCGCCGCGCGTGGCGCCGAGCCGGGCGCGCCGGCAGGCGTGACGCGGCGGCTGTCGTCAGTCAGTCGGGGAGACAGGATTTGAACCTGCGACCGCCCGACCCCCAGCCGGATTTTCCACTTTCTTCTAGGTTGGAGAAATACCCGGTTAGCAGGGAGTTTCTAGTTCTCGGTGCGTCTGAGTTGCGTTGAAATTGGACCCCGAATTGGACCCCGTGGTGCGTGATCAACGGATCCGCCGGCCGGTCGAGCTGTCCGAAACGCGTTCCCGCGCATACGATCGGCGGGCCCGTGCGCGGCTTCGTCGCCCCCACCGATCATGGCTGGTACCAGTTCCTGCGCGCGCGGCCGGAGATCGACGAGGTCAACTTCTGGCGCCCGGGTGCAACTTCGTTCTCGGCGCTCCGGCCGGGCGAGATCTTCTTCTTCAAGCTCAAAGCGCCGTACAACGCGATCGGCGGCTTCGGGCTGTTCGCGCGGTTCGCGTCACTGCCGGTGTGGCGCGCGTGGGACATCTTCGGCCAGGCGAACGGCACTGCGGACGAGCACGAGCTGCTCAATCGCCTCGGCCGACTCTCGGCGGCGCGCGCGCCGATGTCGATGGACCGTGTGATCGGCTGCATCGCCATCACGCAGCCGGTCTTCTTCACACCGGACGACTGGATCGAGGCGCCGACCGACTGGGCTCGCAACATCGTCTCCGGCCGCGGCTACGACCTCACGACGGGCGAAGGGCTCCGCCTGTGGACGCAGTGCCTCGAGCTCGCGGCCCATAACCACCACATGACCGAGTGGACGACGGAGGCGATCGAGCTTCGCCGGCACGGCAAGCCGCAGATCATCACGCCCAGGCTCGGCCAGGCGAGCTTCCGGCTCGCCGTCCTCGATGCCTACGACGGCGCGTGCGCGGTCACCAACGAGCATTCGCTGCCCGTGCTCGAAGCCGCGCACATCCGCCCCTGGAAGGACGGTGGTCGCCACGAGGTGTCCAACGGTCTGCCCCTGCGCCGCGACATCCACCGACTGTTCGACCTCGGATTTGTGACCGTCAGGCCGGACCTGCGCTTCGCCGTCAGCCCGGCGCTGCGCGACGCCTACGCCAACGGCCGGACCTATTACGCGCTCGATGGACACACGATTGCCACGCCCGCCGTTGTCCACGCGAACCCGTCTCGCGAGTTGCTGGAATGGCACGGCGACGTCGTCTACCGCGCGTAAGCGGCTGAATCTCATGGGTTCGCCGCCACGGCATCTCGTGCGACGCCGTGCGACCGCAGCGGCCCGCGTGGCGCGCTGCCGCGTTTCCTAGCCCTGCACGTCAGGCCACGCCGACTCGCCCGCCGAGCACGGCGTTGACCTCGTCGGCGTGGAATGCATGCGGGTCGAACTGCGCCGCGGTCTCGATCCCGAGCCACTCGAGCATCTGGGCGTGGTCCTCGTGGGTCGGATCGGCGAGCGTCTCGCGGAGCTCCGCGTACCCCCACACGCCGCCGCAGTCCTCCGGCGGGCAGCGTCCCTTGCCCGTGAGGCAGCTCGGGTAGCGCGAGCCGGGCTCGGCCGTCAGCACCTTCTCGACGACGACGTCGTGCCGCCAGTGGTCGCCGAAGTCGTAGACGTAGCGCATCCGGTCGCGACGCTCGCCGATCACGTCGCCGACCGCCGTCCTGCGCTCGTCGCGGTGGCCGAGCTCGGGATCCGGCGGGCCGTCGGGGTCCGGCGGCCCGTAGTCGACATCTCCTGCCGTAAAGGCGTGCAGGTGGTAGTCCTCCCAGCCCATCGCGGCCTGGATCACGTCGTGCAGTCGGTCCAGACGCATCCTCGCCGGCACCAGCACTCGGCGCCAGACAGGCGGGTCCGAGGCACCCACGAGGCTGACCTTCAGTTGCAGGACGGGCTCGCCCGCGGCCATGACGGCTCCCTTCGTTGCTGCCTGTTGCGTACGACCGGCAACGCTAGACGGCGCGGTGGACGGTCGCGGACGAGCTTCTGTCCGCGGCGGTGGCCTGCTCAGGCCAGCGCCAGCTTGAGCTGGTCGCGCTGCACGTCGACGACCTGCGGGACCGTCACCTGAATATCGCCGCGATCGAGCAGGAGCTTCGTGTTGACGAGCGTGATCCCGATGATGCGGCCGTCGCCGTCGTAGCGCACCGCGTGCCCCTCAGGCGTGCCGTACGTCTGCACCGACGGCCGGGGATCTCCGACGGAGAGGTAGAGGACGTCGGCGTCGCGGTCGTAGTCGACGCGGTCGAACGTCGTGTCCCCGATCGTGATGGTGTGGTCGCTCATGGCAAGGGCGCAAGCGGATCGGCAGCGAGTTGGGCGTCGTCGAGTCGATGTGCAGCGAACAAGCTCGAAGCCTCGGTGTTCTGATGCTGAGCGACCGTCTTGAGCTGATCCCAGGGCGCGACGTGTGCCTGCGTCCGCGCCTGCAGCCGCCAGAGCTGCGCCTCGTCTGGCCGCGTCCGGTTGCAGATGCCGGTGAGGTGCGCGAACAACAGGCCGGTCGCCTTCACGGGATTGTGCCCGGCTTCCAACGCGACGACGAGCGTCAGCCGGGTCTGAATGAGAACGGCGAGCTCGAGTGGCTGGAACAGGATGCTGCTGTCGGTCGTGATGATTCCGTCCCAGGGGCGCTCGTGGTGACGGAGCGCGAGCAGGAGCTGCCAGTCGTCGAGCTCGGCCATGCGGGGATCTATGGCACTCACGGGAACGAGCTCCGCATCGGCTTGAAAGTCCTGCAGGACCCTGACGATCGGCTGCGGGAAGTTCTGGTCGAGCGCGAAGAGCCGCGCCATGGGGTTCAGGCGGCGACTGGCCGCAGATTGCGCGCGAGCTGCCGCTCGAGGTCGAGCGCCTCATCGATCGCCGGCCGCTCGATGTCGGGGTACAGCCGGTAGATCTTCGCGCTGGGCAGGCCACTGTCGGCGAGCGCCCACAGGGCCTGCGACTCGAGGCGGGTGTGAACGACGTGCGGCGAGCCGCCGAGCTTGCCGGGCACGATGCGCAGCCGCGGCCTCGGCGCGACGAGGTCGGGCCCCCGCAGTCCATCCGCCGACGGGAAGGGCGAGAGCACGTCGAGCTCGTCGTCCAGGATGCGCTGACGCGCATCGGACTCATGGTGCGGCTCGGTCTTGACGAGGACGCGGCCAGCTCGATCGATCACGATCGACGGCCCCGACTCCTCGCTCCACAGGGCCATATCGAGTTCGGCGAGTTGCCCGAGTGCCCGCTTGACGGCACTCATGGTGCTTCGCGGCACGGGCCCGTCGTCGACCTCCTTCTCCCGGCGCAGCCAGTGGATGATCCGCAAACCCATCAGGTCGGCGTAGGACCAGAGCTTCACCCGCTCGGGCGAGATGCTCGGCACGAGGACGCCCTTGCGTGCCCAATCGTGCACGGTCGACAGCGGAACTCCCGAAAGCGCCGCTGCGCGGGGCGCGGGATATGCGCCGCGAGATCCGAGCATCGTTGGAGCATATTCGCCGCCGACTGCCCGGTTCGCGTGCGCAAGCCTCACGGTGCAGCACGCTCCTCTGCCGGCTCGGCCCGCTCCTCCGCGAATGCCGCGTTGACCGTCTCGACCTCGTGCGCACTCGGCGCGTAGTGCGCGTAGATCTGCGTCGTCTTGGAGTCGGCGTGGCCGAGGAACTCCTGGATCGTGCGCATCGGCTGCCCTGACGCGGCGAGGCGCGTCGCGAACGTGTGGCGCAGGTCGTGGAAGCCGACCGCGCGGACGCCAGCGTCGGCGCAGGCCTGCTTGAAGCGCCGCGAGAGCTTCGTCCGATCGAGTGGCCGGCCCGACTGCGGGTGGGCGAATAATAGGTCGTCGTCGGCGCGGTACAGCGTGCGTTGGGACCTGCGGTCGAGCTCGCGGGCGAGGCGATCGGCCATCGGGATCGAGCGGCGTGTGGAGAGGTCGGACTTGCCCTCGGCGGAGTGCTCGCTGCGGACCCAGGCGTTGCGGACGCGAATGCGCTGCGCGCCCCAGTCGACGTCGCGCCAGCGCAGTCCGAGCAGCTCGGACTGCCGCAGGCCGGTCATCGCGGCGGTGAGGGACGACGACGCGGATCACGGGCCCGAGGACGTCCGGCGGGACCGGCGGCGCGCTGCCAGCGCGGCCGCGGCGCGTCGGAGCAGGGGCGCGCGTCACGACCTCGTCGGGGATCGCGCGCAGGACGGCCTCGAGCTCGGGCACGGTGAGGAACTGAAGGTCGGGGTTGGCGTCACCGGCACGGCGGCGCTTCGGGCGGCTCGCACGCCTGACGGGGTTCTGCGCCGTCCAGCCGCGGTCGATCGCGTGCTCGAATACGGAGTGCATGAACGTGAGGACGTTGCGCACCGTCTTTGGTGCAAGGCCGGCATCTAGCATGGTGGCAGCGACAGTCTCGACGTCGGCGATCGTGACGCGGTCTATGGGCTTGTCGCCGAGGCGGGGCGAGACGTGGACGCGCTGCATCGACTCGCAGTTCTGCAGGTAGGACTTGCGCGCGTCCTCGACGGCGAGGCGGCGGCGGTGCGAGTCGATGACCTCGTGGAGCGTGTGGCGCTCGGCGCCCGCGCGGATCGGCCGCAGAGCGGAGCGACCTGACGCACGCCGCCGCGACAGGTTTATGCCTCGACACAAGCCTTGTCCATCCAGAGCTGCGGAGAAGAATTGGACCCCAAATGGACCCCGTGGGGCGAACGCAACGAGCTCCCAAGCAGCAGAAAGGCCTGCAAAAGCAGGTCTTTCCGCAAATCGGGGAGACAGGATTTGAACCTGCGACCGCCCGGCCCCCAGCCGGGTGCGCTACCAGACTGCGCCACTCCCCGTGGCTGTTGATCAAAGCGGGCGACGGGAATCGAACCCGCCCTAGAAGCTTGGAAGGCTTCTGTGCAG
>DATFHC010000158.1:0-2823 GCA_035248765.1 Gaiellaceae bacterium | reverse complement strand
CGGGTGCTGCCCGAAGAGGTTGAGGAGAGCCAGCACCGGGACGACGCAGATCAACGCGAAGAGGCCGCGCCTGACCCAGATGTCGTTCCGGCGCGGCCCGAGGTCACGGTCACGTCGTAAGACGATTGTGTCCGGGATCTGAGACACGGAGATGTTGTCAACCACGGCGACCGGAGCTAAACAAGCGGCGTTTGCCGCCGGCCGCGATCTGCGCGAGGATCGACGCGTGGAGGCTCCGACCCAGTAGTGCCGATCGATCCGTCACGACTGAACGCCGTCGGCGACCTCGTGCTGACCGAGGCTGCTGAACTCCGTGCGCTGGCGGATCCGGCCCGTCTCGATCTGTTCGATCTCGTCCGGCGAGACGGCCCGCTCACTGCCGAGGACGTCTGCACTCGCTCCGGCCTGCAGGGCGCCGCGGCAGAGAGCCACCTCCGGCAACTCGCCGAAGCCGGCCTGATCGAACGCGACGCGACCGGCAAGTGGATGACTGAGGCCCGTGGCATCTACTTCGAGATCGCCGACGAACCGCAGGCGCAGCGTGCTGCCCGGGATCTCAGCAACACGATGCTCGTCAAGTACGCATCCCTTCCCTCCGAATGGGTGAGGGGAACCGAGCCCTCGCTCGATGGGACCTGGGCCCGGGCGGCGGGCCTCTTCAACGCGCGTATCGAGCTCACGCCTGACGAGCTCCGTCGGGTGCAGAACGACCTCGAGCGGCTCCTCGAGCCCTTCAACAACCGATCTGAGGGCGATCGCCCGCCGGATGCGTCGCCGGTGCGGATCCTCGCGTATTTCCTGCCGGAGCGGGCTACTAACCCACCGGAAGGGTGAGCGTGAAGGTCGCGCCCGGCTCGAGACCGGACGTGACGTCCAGCGACCCGCCGTGGGCCTCGGCGATCGAGCGGGCGATGAAGAGGCCGAGCCCTGTCCCCGGCTTGGAGGCGCCCGCCACGTCCACCCGGCCGAACTTCTCGAAGATGCGGGCCTGCTGGTCGCGCGGGATCCCCGGGCCCGAGTCCCGGACGTCGATCTGCACCGTGCCGTTCCCGGCTGCCGCCGACACGCGCACCTCGCCTCCGTCCGGCGAGTACTTCACCGCGTTCTCGATCAGGTTGCCGAGCACCTGACGGAGCCTGGCGCGGTCGCCGCGGATCGCGGGCAACCCTCCGCGGACCGACGCGACGACGGCCACCTCCTGCTGGGCCAGCTCGGCCGCCTCGACCGCCTCGTCGACGAGGCGGGCGAGATCGACCTCCTCGAAGCGGTAGCTGAATGTCCCGGCCTCGATACGGGACGTGTCGAGAACGTCGCCGACGAGCTCCGCAAGCCGCGACGTCTCGTCCCCGATGAGTGCGAGGAACGATTCGCGCTGGTCGGCCGAGAGCATGCGCCACCGGTCTTGCAGCGTTCGCGCGGCGCCGATCACCGCGGCCATCGGGCTGCGCAGCTCGTGCGAGACCAGGGACACGAAGTCGGCACGGAGCTGCGACAGCCGCGCCAGCTCCTCGACCCGGCGCCGCTCCGCCTCGTAGGCGCGGATGTTCTGCACGGCGGTCGCGACGAGCCGGCCCAGGAGGGAGACCAGCTCGATCTCGTCCTCGCTGAAGGCATCGGGGCGATCGCGGGAGAGGGTCAGCATCCCGATCGGTCGGGCCCCCAGGAGGAGCGGCGCAACGAGCTCGCTGCGCAGTCCGAGCGCGATGAGCTTCTGGTCCTCCGGGTACTCCTCGTCCGTCAGGTCGCGCCGCACGACGATGTGGCCGTCGAGCACGCGCTCGAGCACCGAGGCCCGGATCGGGCCGCTGTTGCCGGGTGGGAAGACCTCCGTTGCGCCGACGCCGGCAGTGGCCATCGTGGTCGCGGTCTCGCCCTCCACGAGGACGATCGCCGTACGCTCGAACGGGACGAGCCCGCGCAGCTCGCGGATGAACGCCCCGAACGCCTCGTCGAGCTCGAGCGACGAGCCGAGGGCGCGGGCGCAGCGGTTCGCGGTCTCGAGGACGTCGACGCGATGTCCGAGCTCGTCGCGTAGCCGCTCGGCCTCGGCCGCGCGCGACTCGGCGCGCAGCCGCTCGGCGCCGAGGGTGTCGCGTAGGCGGCCGATCACCAGGCCCGACAGGACACCGACGAGGACGCGGGCAAACGCCGTCCGCCATTGCAGCCCTGGTCCGAGGTAGTCGATCACGATGGTGGAACCCGTCATGACGACCCCGCCGACGAAACCGCCCACGAGCCCGAAGCGCAGCGCCGCGGCGGCGACCGGGATCAGGTAGAGCGCACGCCAGGGCTCGCCGGCCTGGTACGAGAAGACGGCGACGAACCCGATCGCGACGATCGCGTCGAGGACGAGGAGCAGGGCCCGGGCACGGACGCGAGCCGCAGGCCCGAGCTCGATCGCCGAGAGCGTCCCGGAGAGAAAGGTGACTGCGGCGAAGAAGCCGATGACCGCCCAGGCCCACGGCGCGTACGACGGCGGGAAGTCGGTGACGCCGACGACGATCGCGCCGACGACTACGAGCGCGGCTCGCAGGAGGACGAGCCACTGGCCGGGACGCCTAGGCATTCCGCTTCTCCATCCGCGCGAGCGCCCACGCAGCGAGCTCGCGTGTCGTCTCGTCCGGGTCGTCGAGGCAGTCCGCCACCGCGTCCCGTTCGCCGTCGCCACCCACGTTGCCTGCCGCGACGAGCGCATTGAGCCGGAGGCGACGCCCATCGTTCCGAGGCACGTAGAGCCTCGCGAAGCGGCGCCTCAGCTCTTCCGGATCACTGCCCAGCCAGTCCACGAGTGAGACGTGCGGGGTCGCGCTCTCCGGCAGCTTC
>DATFHC010000157.1:0-9628 GCA_035248765.1 Gaiellaceae bacterium | reverse complement strand
TTCGCTGCGCGGGTTGTCGTTGGTGACGATCGCCACGTCGGCCAGCTCCGATGCGAGGCGCCCCATGGGCGCGCGCTTCGCCCTGTCGCGGTCGCCCCCGGCGCCGACGACGACGATCACCCGCTTCCCGTCCGCAAGCTCGCGCGCCGCGCGTAGCACGTTCGCGAGCGCGTCGGGCTTGTGCGCGTAATCGACGATGACGTGGAACGACTGGCCGGCGTCGACCGACTCGAAGCGGCCGGGTACCCCGCGGACCGCTTCGAGCCCATGTCTGATCGCGTCGTCGCGGATGCCCAGAGCGCGCGCCGCGCACGCCGCTCCGAGCGCGTTCTCGACATTGAAGCGCCCCCGGAGCTTGAGGTCGATACCGTCGAGCGCGCCCGCGGCATCCGCGCTGAACGTGATCGCGTCCGGCAGCTCCCGCGCCAGCCGCCGGCCGTATTCGTCGCCGACGTTGACGACCGCAATCGGCTGCGGCTCGGCGAAGAACAGCCTCCGCTTCGCCTCGAAGTACGACTCGAGGTCGCCGTGGAAATCGAGGTGCTCATGACTGAGGTTCGTGAAGACGAGCACTCTGAAGCGGACGCGGTCGAGGCGGTGGAGAACGGAGGCGTGCGACGAGCCCTCCATCGCGCACGACCGGTCGCCTGCGTCGAGCATCTCGCGGAACAGTCGCTGCAGGTCGATCGCTTCTGGGGTCGTCCGCACGACACCGCGTCGCTCGCCGCCGACGCGCGCCTCGACCGTCCCGAGCAGGCCCGGACGCCTGCCGGCGGCGGCGAGGATCGCGAAGAGGAGGAAGCTCGTGGTCGTCTTGCCGCTCGTGCCGGTGACACCGACGACCTCGAGCTCGCGGGTCGGCTCGCCGAAGAAGACGTCCGCAGCCGGTGCCATCGCGGCGCGGGAATCCGTGACCACGACTTGCGGCACCGGCAGCTCGAGCTCGCGCTCCACGACGAGCGCCACCGCGCCCGCCTCGACCGCAGCACCGGCGAACTCGTGCCCGTCGGCGCGCTCGCCCGGAACCGCGAAGAAGAGGGCCCCGGGGGTGACGGCGCGAGCGTCGTACGCGAGATCTCGTACCTTGACCGCAGGGCTTCCGAGCACCTGCGACGGCTCGAGCGCTGTGACGAGGCGCCCCAGGTCCATCCGGCAGAATCTACTCGTGGGCGGTGACGGGCACGCCGGCTCGGTCACCGGCTTCCTCCTGGCTGTGACGGCGTTCTTCGTCGGGATGGTCGGGACGACGCTGCCGACGCCCCTCTATCCGCTGTTCGAGCAGCGCTACTCGTTCGGGCCGCTGCTCGTCACGGTGATCTTCGCGATCTACGCCTTCGGCGTCATCGCCGGGCTGATCCTCTTCGGGAATCTCTCCGACCGCATCGGCCGGAAGCCGGTCCTGCTCGCCGGGCTCGTGCTCTCTGCGGTCAGCGCGCTTCTCTTCCTGTTCGCCGCCTCGCTGGCGCCGATCTACGTGGGACGCGTTGTCTCGGGGCTGTCTGCCGGGATCTTCACCGGAACGGCCACCGCATACGTGATCGACCTCGCGCCGGCCGGCCGCCGTCACCTCGCCAGCTTCGTCGCCGTCTTTGCGAACCTCGGGGGGCTGGGCACGGGGACGCTCCTCTCCGGAATTCTCGGCCAGTGGGCGCCGCACCCACTGCGGACACCGTTCGCGGTCGATCTCGGCCTCGTCGTCGTGGGGACCGCCGGCATGCTGCTCGTCCCGGAGACGGTCCCTCGCCAGGCCTTCAGCTTCCGGCTGCAGCGGCTGGGGGTGCCCGCAGAGGTGGTTTCCGTCTTCGTCCGCGCCGCTCTCGCGGGCTTCGCCGCGTTCGCCGTGTCGGGCGTCTTCGGCTCGGTCGCGCCGGAGTTCCTCGGCCTCGGCCTGCACCACCACAGCCCAGCGCTCGCCGGCTTGCTCGTCTTCTTCCTCTTCGTCATGTCGGTCGCCGGTCAGGCGCTCGTTCTCCGCCTCTCGAACGCGCTCGCGGCCGGCTGCGGCCTGCTCGTCGCCGGGGCCGCACTGTTGGCCGTCTCGCTGGCGGCCGACTCGCTGGCCGCGCTCTTCGCGAGCGCGGCCGTCGGAGGTCTCGGCCAGGGCGTCGTCATCAGCGCCGGCCTCGCCGCGATCGCCGAGCGAGCACCCGCCGAGCGCCGGGGCGAGACCGCCTCGAGCTTCTTCGTCGTCCTCTACTTCGGCCTCTCGATCCCGGTGATCGCGGCGGGCGTCGCGATTCACTACACGTCGCTGCGCGCGGCCGGGATCGGGTTCTGTGCCGGCGCCGGCACGCTTGCGCTGGCCGTGCTCGTGAGCCTGCTGGGCTCGCGCGCGTCTACCTGATCTTCAGATCCGGCGGGACTTCGAGGTACTGGAGGTCGAAGGACGCTATCTGCTCGAACGCGGGCGCGGCGACGATGCCGCCGAAGATCCCTCCGCGCGGCTGATCGACGCTCACGAGCACGACCAGGCGCGGATGGAGCGCGGGCACCATCCCGACGAACGTCGCGACGTACGCGCCGGGGATGTAGCCGTTCGGGCCCGGCTTCTGCGCCGTCCCGGTCTTGCCGGCGACGGTGTAGCCGGGGATCGCGGCGAGTTCGGCCGTCCCCTGGTCCGAAACAACGCCCTGCAGCATCCTCCGCAGCTCGTAATCGATGTCCGGCGTGAGGATCCTGTGCCTGTGCAGAGTTGACGGCTGGTCGCCGAGCACGTGGTCGACGAGGTGCGGTTGGATCCACACCCCGCCGTTCGCGATCGCCGCGTACGCGGAGGCGAGCTGGATCGACGTGACCGACACGCCCTGCCCGATCGGGACGTTGCCGATCGTCGAGCCCGACCAGTACGAGGGCAGCAGGCCCTGGCTCTCGCCCGGGAAGTCAATGCCCGTCCGCCGGCCGAATCCGAAGCGCGCCATCCACTTCTTCAGGCCGGACTCGCCGAGATACCGCTCGGCGATCGTGATCGCGCCGACGTTCGAGGAGCGCTGGAGGATCTGCGCCACCGTCATCCGCTCGGTCGGCCGGATCTCGGCGTCGTGGATCACGCGGTCGGCGACGTGGATCGAGTACGGCAGCGTGAACGCCGTCTCCGGCGTCACCTTGTGCTCCGACAGTGCGCCACCGATGGTCACGACCTTGAACACCGAGCCGGGTTCGAAGACGTCGTTCACCGCGTGGTCGACCGTCAAGCCGTTCTGCGTGGCTTGAGGGAAGCCGTTGGCGTCGTAGCCGGGTTCCTGGGCCATGGCGAGGATCGCACCGGTGTGCGGATCGAGGACGATCGCCGTCGCGCTCTTCGCGTGCCACTGGCTCACCGTCTGGTCGAGCACCTGCTCGGCGTTCGCCTGCATGTGGCTGTCGACCGTGAGGAAAACGTCGCGCCCGTCGCGGGCCGGCCGGTTCTGGATCGTGTTGACGGGCTGGCCGAGCGCGTCCCGCACCACCGTCGCGCTCCCGGTCGTCCCCGACAGCTCCTTGTTCAGCTCGAGCTCGAGGCCCGCGAGGCCGGTGTTGTCGATGCCCGCGTAGCCGAGCACCGGCGCCGCGACCGTGTCCTGTGGATAGACCCGGCGCTCGTCGGCCTCGAACGTGAACCCGGGCAGCTTCCGCTTGGCCAGAGCCGACGCAAGACCCGCCCGCGCCTTCCGCTGCACGTAGACGAAGCCGCGGCTCCGGTCGGAGAGATCCCGGTACACGGCCTTGACGGGGAGATCGAGCGTCTTCGCGGCGATCCGCGCCTCATGCAACGGATCGGAGATCTGCAGCGGGTCGGCGATGACGTCGGTCGCCTGCTCACCGATCGCTAGCGGCGTGCCGAGCCTGTCGTAGATCGTCCCCCGCCTGGCGGGAAGCACCAGATCCGCCTTCGCCTGGCTCTGCGCCAGCGACGTGAGCGACGAGGCGCGAACGGTCTGGATCCACGCCGCCCGTGCCCCGAGGGCTGCGAACGTGAGGAGGATGATGAGAAGAAGGAGACGGAGCCGAGAGTTGACGGCGCGCGGCTTCAACGGAGTCCGGAGGGAAGCACGAGGTAGGACGTGGTTGCGGCGGACGCGGGCACCATGCCGAGCCGACGGGCCGCCGCCTCGATCCGCGGCGCCGAGCCCTTAGCCGAGAGCAGCGACGCGAGAGCCTGGTTCTGCGCCTGCAGTTGTGCGCGCTGCTGGTCGAGATGGGTCACAGCGACGTGCGCGCGCAATACGGCGACGTTGACGGCGACGACGCCGGCGAGGAGGAGCGCGAACAGGATCATCCAGACGATGTGAGCCCGAACACGGCGTTGAACCGGCTTGCGCCGCGAGCGTACGGACGATGCCGGACGCCGGGCCGGCGGCCGGCGTCGGCGCGGAGCCGTCACCGGCTCTGCGACCTCCGCGTGCGCGAACCAGTCGACCGCCGCCATCTACTCCTCCTCAGCCCCGGTCTTCACCGCGACCCGCAGCCGCGCCGACGTCGAGCGCGGGTTCGCAGCGACCTCCGTCTGGCCCGGCCGGATCGGGCGACGCTGCAGGGCGCGAAGTTCGGGCTCGTGACCGCAGACACAGACGGGGAAGTCGGGCGGGCACGTGCAGCCGCGCTCCCGCTCGCGCAGGAAGCGTTTCACGATCCGGTCCTCGAGCGAGTGGAAGGAGATCACGGCGAGCCGCCCGCCGGGACGCAGCATCTCGAGCGCGGCGGGCAGCGCCGCCGCAAGCGAGTCAAGCTCCGCGTTGACCTCGATTCGCAGCGCCTGAAAGACGCGCTTCGCGGGGTGTCCGTCCCCGAAGCGTGCAGGAGCCGGAATCGCAGCCTTGATCACGTCGACGAGCTCGCCGGTCCGCTCGAACGACTCCTCCCGCCGGCGGCGCACGATCGCCCGCGCGATCTGCTTGGCATAGCGCTCCTCGCCGTAGCGCCTGAAGATCGTGACGAGGTCGCGCTCGCTCCGCGCGTTGACCACCTCGCGGGCGCTGACGTCCTGCGTCGGATCCATGCGCATGTCGAGCGGTGCGTCGGCGGCGTAGGAGAAGCCGCGTTCGGGCCGGTCGAGCTGCATGGAGGACACGCCGAGGTCGAGGAGGATCGCATCGGCCTGGACGCCGTTTTCGGCGAGCTGCGGAAGGACGACGCCGAAGTCGCCTCGCAACAGCCGAGCGTTCACGGTCGTGCGCTTCGCGAGCTGCTCGAAGTACGTGCGGGCCGTCGGGTCGCGGTCGATCGCGATCAGCTTCCCCTTGCCGCGCAGGTCGGCGGCGAGGATCGCAGCGTGCCCGCCGGCGCCGAAGGTCGCGTCGATGACCGTCTCGCCGGGCTGCACGGCGAGACAGACCCGCACCTCCTCGGCGAGGACGGGGACGTGGTCAGCTTCCCTGGGCTGCAAGACGTTCGGCAACATCCTCAGCACTCCCTTCGACCTCGGCGAGCTCGCGCTGCCATGCAGCGCGGTCCCAGATCTCGAGGCGGTCGTTGACTCCCGCGACGACGACGTCGCGGCCGAGCTTCGCGTGCGTCAGCAGCGCGGGCGGGATGCTCACCCGCCCTTGTTTGTCCGGCGTCGTCTCACTGGCGCCGGAGAAGAAGTGGCGATGCATCCGCCGGCCCTCCTGGCTGAGCGGATGCAGGGTGGCGAGCGTCGAGTTGCGGTAGTTCTCCCAGCCGTCCGGCGTCCACGCCCAGAGACAGCCGTCGAGGCCGCGGGTGACGACGATGCCGTCTTCGAAGGCCCGGCGGAACTTCGCCGGAAGCGTGAGACGGTTCTTGTCGTCGATCGTGTGCTCGTACTCGCCTAGGAGCATGGGGCCTCTCTATCTCACCACTGTGCCCCACTATAAACCACAACTCCCCACAAGTCCATACCGCTTGGACCACGCCGAGGCGGGCCGGACAGGGGGAATCAGGATCAGACCGTCTTCTCGGCGGCGCGGAGACGTGCCGCGAGCGTCCGCAGGAGCTCGTTCGAGAGCGCAGGCTCGCTCCGCAGGAGCTTTCCGAACGCGTTGCCGCTGATCGTCATAACGCGCACCTCGCCGTCGGCGACAACGTCCGCGGAGCGCGGCGAGTCGTCGAGCAGCGCCATCTCGCCGAAAAAGTCGCCGGCGCCCAGCCGCCGCGCACGCCCCTTCGCCGGAATCACGCGCGCGGTACCGTCGATGAGCACGAAGAACGCGGTGCCGGCGTCACCGGCGCGAACGATCGACGTCCCGGGACCGTACCGGCGCATGCGTCCGAGCGAGGCGATCCGCTTGACATGGCGTCGCCGCAGGTTCCCGAAGAGCGGCACCTCTGCCAGGACCTGGGCCCAGTCCGCCCCACTCCGCCCCGTCTCGCGCGGGAGGGAGATCGCCGCACGACCGGCGGGACCGGCACCGACCTGACTCATGTGCGGACACTACCGCTCATCACTCGACCTGTACATCGTCGGCCGTCAGCTGGTATCCGTACGCGCCGCGGCCGGTGAGGACGGCTGCACCGCACTGTGTGCCCAGCGCCACCGCCTCATCGACGGGCTTGCCGAGCGCGAGCCCGTACGTCAGCCCGGCTGCGAAGCAGTCGCCGCATCCGTAAGCGTCCGACACCGGGCCCGGAGGCGGCGCTGCGAGAAATGGGCCCCCGGGGCGGATCCAGCCGCCTAGCCCCCCTGCGGTCGTCACGACGATCTGGGGCTCCGGCTCGAGCTCCCCGGGCTCGAATCGCTCCGCCTCGTCCTCGCCGCTGCCGACGAGCACGTCGATCTGGACACCGCCACGCCGCAGGTTCGGAAGCTCGCGTGCCGCGGCGACGAGCACGGGGCAACGGCGAGCCGCGCGCAGAGCGGCGATGTCGCCGCTCACGAAGTAGACGGCATCGCAGCGGCCGAGCTCCTCCCACGGGAGCGTGCCGTCTTCACCGGAGGCGCGCAGCTTCTCCCCGATCACCGTGATCGTCCGCTCGCCACCCTCGTCGACGTAGGTGAAAGCCCGCCGCTGCGTTCCGCGCGCGTGGCCCGCATGGACCGTGACGGCGCGTGACTCGAACTCCTCGCGCGACCGGTGACCAAGCTCGTCGTCGGCGAGCGCGGTGAAGAAGAGGCACGAGCCGGCGAGATTGGCGAGCTGGACTGCGGCGACGCCGCCGCCTCCCGCCGCCTCCGCCCAGGTCTCGTGCGCAGTCACGATCTCGCCCGGCTGGGGCACGTGGTCCACGCGCGCAAACTCGACCCACTCCACATGTCCGACGACGGCGACCTTCATGACCTCACATCTTGAAGCGGGAGTACGTTTCAATGCTCGATGTCCCGCACCGGAATCCCTCCTTTCGAACGGTTCTACGAATCCCACTCGGGTGAGGTGCTGGCGTTCCTACGCCGGCGAGCGGGCCGCGAGAGAGCCGACGACCTATTCCAGGAGACGTTCCTGCGCGCGCTCCGTGCCTATGGGCGGCTCGAACACGGCGAGCACCTGCGGGCCTGGGTCCTGACGATCGCCGCGAACGCGGTCGTCGACGCCGCGCGGCGGGAGCGGCCGACGGCCGAGCTTGCGGTCGAGCCTGCGGGTGAGGACGAGCGCCCGGCCGTCGAGGAGCTCGCGGCGCTCACCGACGACCTGCCGCCAAAGGAGCGCGCTGCGGTCGTCCTGCGCTACGGCTACGACCTCGACTACGACACGATCGGTGCCGCTCTCGGCTCGAACGAGCAAGCGGCACGACAGGCGGCCTCCGCCGGCGTGCGGCGGCTGCGGAAGGAGAAGGAGCAGCGATGACCGGAGTCCCGACCGTTCTCGATGAGCGCTTCCGGGCGGCGGCGGCCGCGTCCGGCGACCTCGACGTGGCCTACGACGTCCTCGACGACACCCCGGTCGGGCGACTGCTCGTCGGCGTCAGCGATCGCGGCCTCTGCTGCGTCGGCTTCGATCCGGAGCCGGATGAAGAGCTCGAGCGGCTCTCGCGGCAGTTCGGCCCCCGCGTGCTGCGCACTCCGCAGGCGCTCGACCTCGTCCGGAGAGAGCTCGACGAGTACTTCGAGGGGCGCAGGCACGCGTTCGACCTCGAGCTCGACCTGCGAGCGACGCCCGAGTTCCACCGGCGCGTCCTCGAGGAGCTGAGCCAGGTCGAGTACGGCCACACGACGACGTATGGCGCTCTCGCCGCCCAGGTCGGAGCTCCCCGCGCAGCCCGCGCGGTCGGAACGGTGATGAACCGGAACCCGCTGCCGATCGTCCTCCCCTGCCACCGCGTCGTGGGCGCGAACGGCAGCCTCACCGGCTACGGAGGCGGACTCGACAGGAAGGAATGGCTCCTTCGCTTGGAGGGTGCGCTCCTCTAGCTAGTGGAAGTGACCCCAGCGGGTCGCGATCACCAGGCAGACGAAGCCGATCGCGAGCGCGAGGCCGCCGACGATCTCTCCGGCACGGCGGCCGAACGGTGTCAGTCCACCAACGAGGAGCGCGAGGCCGCCTATGGCGCCGACCGCCTCGCCGACCTCCGCGAGCCGGATCCCGGTGTGGGCCTTGATCGTGATTGCAAGCGTGAGCATCACCCGATCATTGCCGGGGCGGCGGACGGAGCAACCTCAGGGGCCGAAGTGTCTCCGCCCCCATTCGGTGGGCGCGTCGGCATCAGCTCCCCATTCGCGAGAGGTAGAACAGGACCGCCGGGCAAATGACGCAGCTTGTAGCCCACGCCCCACACGTTCACGATCCAGCCCGGTAGCCCGGCGGCGGCGATCTTCCGCCGGACGCGCGAGGCATGTGACTCCAACGTGCGCGTCGGGACATACGTACGGAAGCCCCAGACATCGCGCAGGAGCTGCTCGCGCGTGAAGACTCGGTCGGGATCGGAGGCCAGCTTGACGAGCAAGGCGAACTCCTTCGCCGAGAGCTCGATCTCCTGCCCGAGCACCGTGACTCGCCGCGCGGCGCGGTCGATCGCGAGTGACTCGATTTCCAGCAGCTCGACGCGCGGAGGACAGCGGCGCAAGAGCGCGTGGATCCGCGCCAGGAGGCGCAAATTTCACACAAGCCTGGCTTGGCTACGGGCCACTCAAGGGGCTCGAAGCGCCTAACGACAGATTGCCCGACTTTCTCGACGCACTAACGACAGCGGCTGCCAAAAAGGTGGCCCGGATGCCGCTCTGCTAGCGGGATTTCGGGAAGCGCCTTCTCCCTCCATGCAGACCTTGCCGTTTTCGCACCTCTTTGAAGGCTTCGATGTCTGACCGTCGCCAGAGGTGAGTGTTCTTGCCCTTGAAAACTGGCTCGGGCAAGTCCTTCACGTCTGACGCGGATACGCGATGTGCGTGTAGGCCAAGGATCTCCGCGGCCTGGCTAGCGCTTACGTAGAGGTCGCCCAACTCGTTCTCGGTGCGCTCCGGCATCTCGTCCCCCCGGAGGTAAGCCTCGATGTCTTCGCGCAGCCAGAACTTGCGCTGACCGATGATGAGCGCCGCGACCGGGAAGTCGTCTCGGCGGATCATGTTGTCGATTTTCCAGGCTGGTTCGTTAGCGATCAGCCGCAGATCCCCTCGCCTCACGAGGTCGTGCTCGCCAGTAGAGACAGAAGGGGTGTATTCGCGTGTCTCCGACCTTGCCTGATCGATCTTGATCTCTCCGCGTGCCACTCGCAGAGTTGCACCCCACTTGAGGCCCAAGCCGTTTCGGATCGCAAACGGCAG
>DATFHC010000156.1:0-12961 GCA_035248765.1 Gaiellaceae bacterium | reverse complement strand
GCCGGCGCGATCGGCGCGGCCGCGGCGACGCAGCCGCACGACGGCCTGAACGAACAAGAGCGCCGCGAGGGCGGCCGCGATGACTGGAACCACGCCTTCGATTGTGCCTCGCATCGGCAGCGACGGAGGGCGGTCCGGTCGATCTGACGCGCGCTATGCTCGGTCGGTGAGGGCACTGCGGCATCCCGCCGCCAGACTCGCGCCCGTCGCCGCGGCTGCGACGGTGGCAGCGCTCCTCGTCGCGGGATCCGCGCGAGCGGCACGGATGCACGCCTTCTCAGCCAGGTATGCCGGCACCGGCTCCGGCCACGTCAGCAACGGGAAAGCATCCGGCAGCGCGACGATCCACGGCACGGGAAGGCCGATCGGCGCGGGCACCTTGACCGGATCCGCGACCGGGACGTTCACCACGGCGACCTGCGTCGTCTTCAGCGGCAGAGCCAGGCTGGCGGGACGGCACGGCTCCTTGCGGCTCGTCGTTCACGGCGCGCGGGCATGCGCCAGCGAGCCGGGCGCGAAGACCGTTTCGTTCTCAGGCACTACGAGGGTTGTCGGCTCGACCGGCGTCTTCGCGCACGCCGGCGGCACCCTCTCCTTCCACGGGACCTACGTGCAGGCGACGCGCGCCGTCACCGTCTCCTTCAGGGGCCGCATCAAGTACTGACACTGCTCTTCCTAGGAAACCGCCGACGGGTCGAATATCGTCACCCGACCTGGCGTCGAGGAAGGGACTGGCATGAGAGCGGTGTACCGCTGGTGGACGGCGATCGTGTTCGTGGCCGTCCTGCTGCAAATCGCCTTCGCCGGCTACGGCGCGTTCTACGTCGTGGACAAGGCGGACGAGAAGAGCAAGCTGATCACGAATCACGGCGTCGATCACGGATGGGGTCCGCACTCGGGCTTCGGTTACCTCGTGATCCTGCTCGGGATCGTGCTGGTGCCCATCGCCTTTCTTGCGAAGGCCGATCGAGAGCGGAAGCGGTGGTGCGGCCTGATCGCGATCCTGATGATCGTCCAGTTCTTCCTGGCCGTGCTCGGCTGGACGTGGGCGCCGCTCGGTTTCCTCCATCCGATCAACGCGATCGCGATCGCCGCGACGACCGGGATCCTCGCGCGTCGCGAGTGGAAGGGAGGCGCCGAGCCCGCTGTGGCCGCTTAGAGGCCGAGGTGCCGCGCGATCACCATGCGCTGCACTTCGTTCGTGCCTTCGCCGATCTCGAGGATCTTCTGGTCTCGGTAGAGCCGCGAGATCGCGAACTCGTCCATGAACCCATAGCCGCCGTGGATCTGGAGCGCGGCGTTGACGGCCCGGTTCGAGAGTAGGCCGGTGTAGAGCTTCGCCTGAGCTGCGGCGAGGGCGAACGGCTTGCCCTCGTCCTTGAGCCACGCCGCGCGGTAGACGAGCTGGCGCCCGGCTTCGATCTCGGTCGCCATGTCGGCGAGCTGGAACTGAACCGCCTGGAAGTTCGCGATCGGCTGCCCGAACTGGTGCCGCTCCTTGGCGTAGGCCAGGGCGAGGTCGTACGAGCCCTGGGCCAGCCCCACGCCCATGGCAGCAACGGAGATGCGGCCGCCGTCGAGGATGTCGAGGAACTGCTTGAAGCCGCGCCCACGCTCGCCGAGCAGGTTCCCCTCCGGCACGGCGCACGAATGGAATGAGAGCTCGCGCGTATCCGACGCACGCCAGCCGAGCTTGTGCATCGGAGCCGAGATCTCGTAGCCGGCCATGCCGTTGGGGACGATCAGGTTCGAGATCTCGTCCTCGCCGGTGCGCGCCGTGATCGTGACGCAGGCGGTGATGTCCGTGCCCGCGTTCGTGATGAAGATCTTCGAGCCGTCGATCACCCACTCGCCGTCGCGCAGCTCCGCCTTCGTCCGGGTCGCGCCGGCGTCGGAGCCCGCGTCCGGCTCCGTCAGGCCGAACGCTGCAAGCCCACTCCCCGAGGCGAGCTTCGGCAGCCACTCCCGCTTCTGCTCCTCGGTACCGAAGAGCAGGATCGGCATCGTGCCGAGCGACGTGTGCGCGGCGACGGTGATCGCCACCGAGGAGTCGATGCGAGTCAGCTCCTCGATCGCGATCGCGTAGGAGATGGTGTCTCCTCCGGCGCCGCCGTACTCCTCCGGGATCGGCAGGCCCATCAGCCCGAGCTCGCCGAGCTCCGCGACGAGGTCGTAGGGGAAGCGCGCCTCGCGATCGAGCTCCGCTGCGACCGGCGCGACCTTCGTCTCCGCGAACTCGCGGACGGTGCGGCGGATCAGCTCTTGCTCGTCGTTGAGCTCGAAGTTCAAGCGACGAGCCTGCCGAGCTCGGCGATGAGCCGGACGCCCCAGCCTGTGCCGCCGGGCACGCGCAGGTAGTCGCCGCGGCTGCGCTCGAGGAACGCCGGCCCGGCCATGTCGACGTGCATCCAGGGGCCCTCGCCCGCGAACTCGTGCAGGAACTCGGCGGCAAGGGCGGGGGAGCCCTGGCGCAGCGTGGAGCCGTTCTTCATGTCCGCGAAGGCCGAGTCGATGTAGCGCCGGTACCGCGGGTGGAGCGGGAACGGCCACACGAGGTCGCCGCTGCGGCGCCCCGCCTCGACGACGAGGTCGCGCCACTGGTCGTCGTTTGCAAAGCCGCCGGCGTAGAGGTCGCCGAGCGCGAGCTCCATCGCCCCGGTCAGCGTGGCGAGGTCGAGGACGTGCGTCGCTCCCTCGCGGCGCACGTACCAGAGGGCGTCGGCGAGGACGAGCCGGCCCTCGGCGTCGGTGTTGATGACCTCGATCGTCTTGCCGTTCGCGGCCCGGAGGATGTCGCCGGGCCGGAAGGCGTCGCCGCCCGGCAGGTTCTCGGCGGCGGCGAGCGCGGCGATCGCGCGCACCGGGGTGCCGAGCGCGGCGAGCGCGCCGATCCCATGCAGCGTCCCCGAGCCTCCCGACATGTCCCCCTTCATGTCCTGCATCCCGCCTGAGGGTTTGATCGAGATGCCGCCCGCGTCGAACGTGATCGACTTGCCGACGAGCCCGAGCACGATGTCGTCGCGCGCGCCGGGCGGGTCGTAGCGGAGGACGATGAGGCGCGGCTCGTTGCGGCTGCCGCGGCCGACCGCGCTCAGCGCACCCATGCCGAGGTCGTCGAGCTCGCGGGTCGCGAGGACCTCGCAGGTGAGGTGCTCGTGCTCGGCGGCGAGCTCCTTCGCCTTCTCGCCGAGCGTGTGCGGCGTGAGCTCGTTCGGCGGCATGTTGGAGAGGTCGCGGGCCCGGTTCGCCCGTTCCGCGACGATCGCGGCCCGCTCGACAGCCGCTCGCAGCTCGGCGTCGTCGGTGTGGCCGATCACGATCCGCTCCGGCGCCTTCGTGTCGTTCTTCGACTTCCAGTGTCCGGGCGAATAGGAGCCGAGGATCGTTCCCTCGACGAGCGCCGCAGCCTGCTCGGGCAGCGGCACGGGCAGCGATTCGTCGAGTAGCCAGACGAGCGTTCCGCCGACCCGGGAGAGGGTCTGGGCCGTGACCGAAGCTGCCGTGCGGAGCGCGTCGGCGTCGACCTCCTCGCGCTTCCCGACCCCTGCGGCGACGAGGCGCGGCGCATCCAGCTCGCCGTTCAGGTGGAGGAGGACGGCCTCGCCGCGTTCGCCGCGCAGCTCGCCGCTCTCGCCCATGCGACCGAGCAGGCCGCCGAGCTTCTCGTCGACGATCTTTCCGCCGTCACCCCCGAGCGGCTGCGAGACGGGGAGCGCAAGCGCATCCGCGCCGGCCTGTCCCGGCAGCGCGATCTCCACCTTGGCCATCGGAGGGCGATGGTATCGCTGCGGGCCCTGCAACGCCGCATAGACTCGCCCGAGACCCCGACAAGGAGCAGCTGATGCCAGGCACCGTCCAGGAGTTCTTCGAGACGCTTCCGTCTGAAGCCGACACGTCGAAGACCGAAGGCATGAACAACTCGTACGCGTTCGACATCGAGGGTGCCGGCCAGTGGACGGTGAAGGTCACCGACGGCAGCGTCAGTGTCCACGACGGCATCGAGGACTCCGCCGACGTCACGATCAGCTCCTCGCAAGAGGTGTTCCAGAAGATCGTCGCGGGTGAGCAGAACCCGACGAGCGCCTACATGACCGGCAAGCTCAAGCTCAAGGGCGACATGGGCGCCGCCATGAAGCTGCAGAAGCTCTTCCCGAACCGCTAGCGGAAGACCACCTCGGCGGCCTCGGCGACGCGGCGATAGCCGATCCGCTCGTAGATCGCGTTCGAGGTCGGGTTCGCGAGGTCGGTGTAGAGGAAGCAGAAGCGCCGTCCGCCCTCGAAGAGACGTCCGTCGAGCAGGCGCTGCGAGAGCTCGGCGGTCAGCGCGGTGGCGTAGCCGTGGCCGCGCAGCTCCGGCGGCGTGTAGACCGGGCCGATGCGGATCCCCCTCGGCGTCGGGCCGCCCCAGCCCGCAAGCGAGACGGGCTCGCCGTCGTCCTCCCAGAGAAGAAACCCGCCCGTCGGTGAGGAGAGCTTGTGCCGGACGTTCTGCTCGGCGTCTTCGCGGCCCGGGCCGCCTTCGTGGAGAACCTCGTCGCCGAACGCAACCCACCAGCGGAGCCCGAGCTCGTAGTCGTCGTTCGTCGCCACGCGCGCGGATCCGGGCACCTCGGGCAGCGGTTCGACCTCGTCGAGCGCGTAGACCCCCTGGCGCATGTTCACGCGTCCGGCGACGCCGCTGTGCCGCGCCCACAGCTCGGCGAACTCGTGCACCTCCGGCTCCGTCCCGGTGACGCCGGGGATCTCCTCGCCTGCTACCGCCTCGGCGAGCGCCGCCAACGCCGGACTCGACCGGGGCCGCGCGAGGACGAGGTTGTACGGGGGCGTTCGCAGCGCCGCGGCAGCGACCTCGCCGCCGTCCCGGACAAGCCAGAAACTCCGCAGCGGGTAGCGACCGGGGGAGTCCCGGATCGTGCCTGCGATCCCGAGGATGAGGTTGTGCCGCGCCTCCTCGGCGAGCAGGAGCGGCTCGGCCTCGGCAAGGAAGGCCGCCGCATCGTCGAGCCGGACGGCCTCCATCACTCGTCCAGCTCCACGAGCACCGTGCCGCCCGTGACGCGGTCGCCCTCGCCGACATGGACGGCGCGGACGGTGGCCTCGTAGGGGGACACGAGCGGCGTCTCCATCTTCATCGCCTCGAGCACGACGAGCGGCTGCCGTGCGGAGACGGTGGCTCCGGGCTCCACGAGGACGCGGATCACGGTTCCCGGCATCGGCGCGACGACATCCGACTGCTTCTGCCCGCTCGCGCCTGGGCCGCCCGGTGTGGCGTCGGCGTCGGGCGCCGGCCGCGACGGCGGGGCGGGAAGGTTCAGTCGCCACGGGCTGCTCCAGACCTCGTCCGGTGCGTGCGCAGGCGGCTCCGCCAGCGGCGGGTTCTCGGTCAGGAACGCCGTCGTGACGCGGCCGGCACGCACGAGCGGGTGCGCGACGAGCCAGCGCAGGAACGGCAGGTTGGTGGTGACCCCGCCGACCTCCGTCTCACCAAGCGCCTGCGCGAGGCGGTCGAGCGCTTCGGTGCGCGTGTCGCCCGCGGCGATGAGCTTCGCGATCATCGGGTCGTAGGCGGTGCCGATCTCGTCGCCCTCGCGCACGCCGGAATCGACGCGGATCCCCTCGGGCAGCCGTAGCCGCTCGAGCCGGCCTGCCTGGGGAAGGAACGAGCGCGGGTCCTCCGCGTACAGCCGCACCTCGACGGCGTGACCTCGCAAGTAACAGTCTGTTCCTTGGAACGACATGTCCTCGCCCCGAGCGATCCGGAGCTGCTCGCGCACGATGTCGACGCCGGTCACGAGCTCGGTCACCGGGTGCTCGACCTGGATCCGCGCGTTCAGCTCGAGGAACCAGAAGTCGCGTCCGTCGAGGACGAATTCCGCAGTGCCGGCGCTTTCGTAGCCGATCGCCCGGGCGAACGCGACTGCGGCGTCGCTCATCCGAGCGCGAAGCTCCGGATCGAGGGCGGGGGACGGCGACTCCTCGAGCACCTTCTGGTGACGGCGCTGGATCGAGCAGTCGCGCTCGCCGAGCGAGACCAGGTTGCCGTGCCGGTCGGCGAGGAGCTGGATCTCGACGTGGCGTGGCCGTTCGAGGTAGCGCTCGCAGAAGACCGAGTCGTCGCCGAATGCCGTCGCAGCCTCGCGCCGCGCGGCCGCGAGCGCCTCGTCGAGCTCTTCCGGCGCGTGCACGACGCGCATCCCGCGTCCGCCACCTCCGGCGGCGGCCTTGACGAGGAGCGGGAAGCCGATCTCCTCCGGCGTCCCGCTCGGCAGCACGGGAACGCCGGCCGCGCGCGCGGTCTCCTTCGCAGCGAGCTTGTCGCCGCCCGCCCGCAGCGCCGCAGGGGGCGGGCCGACCCACGTCAACCCGGCCTCGAGCACGGCCTCGGCGAGCTCCGCGCTCTCGGAGAGGAAGCCGTAACCCGGATGGACGGCGTCGGCTCCGGCTTCGCGTGCGGCGCGCACGTGCTCGGCGGGGTCGAGGTACGAGGAGATCTCGACGAGCGCGTCCGCCGAGCAGGCGTGGAGCGCACCGCGATCGTCGGGCGCTGCGACGGCGACCGTCTCCACGCCCTCGGCGCGGCAGGCCCGGAAGATGCGCAACGCGATCTCCCCACGGTTCGCGACGAGCAGACGGCGCATCCGCCGGAGTCTAGGCCGCCCTCGACCGACGGCTGGCGCCATTTGCGGCGTTCCGCTCTACCCTTTCCGTTTGACCCACCTTGGAGGAGGAAGGGAAATCGCCGTGCGGCTGAGGTTGGCGGTAGCCGGGGGGATCGCCGTGATCGCTTGCGCGATCGCCGGCGCCGCGCGCGCAAGCACGGCCTTGATCGTCACCGGCCATGGCTGGGGCCACGGTGTGGGCATGAGCCAGTGGGGCGCGTACGGCTACGCGCTGCACGGCTGGGACTACAAGCGGATCCTCTCGCACTACTACCCGGGCACGAAGATGGCGCGCACCGGCGAGGCCAACGTCCGCGTGCTGCTCACGCGCGGCGCGAACACCGTCACCGTCGGCTGCGCCGCTCCGATGCGCGTCACCGACGGAAGACGCCTGACACGGAAGCTCGCGCCGGGCGTCTACGGCGTGGGTCCAAAGCTCGCGCTTCCGGTCCGCCGCCACGGACTGGGCCTCTCCTTCGGGCATCTCGCCGTCTTCGACTGCGCCCGTGCGCCGCTCACGTTCGACGGCCGCGCGTATCACGGCACGCTGGTCCTCCGCAGCAACGGGAGCCAGGTGTCGGTCGTCAACTCTCTCGCGCTCGACACGTACCTCCGCGGCGTCGTCCCGTCGGAGTCACCGTCCCACTGGCCGCTCGCGGCGCTCGAAGCGCAGGCGGTCGCGGCGCGCTCCTACGCGGTCTATGAGCTGCGGCCGAACGCGTTCTACGACCTGGTGCCCACGACGGCCGACCAGGTCTACGGCGGGGTCGCCGCCGAGAAACCGAGCTCCGACAAGGCGGTGTACGCGACGCTCGGCCAGGTCTTGACGTGGAATGGACAGGTCGCGCGGACGTACTACTCCTCGAGCTCGGGGGGCCGCACCGAAGCGGTGCAGGACGCATGGCCGGGATCGGCACCGGTCCCGTACCTCCGCTCGGTGCCGGATCCCTACGACACCTATTCGCCGCACCACGATTGGGGACCGTACGAGCTCTCGGGAGCCCGGCTCGCTGCGCGGCTCGGCCTCGGCAGCCCGGTCGAGTGGCTGCGCGTCCAGCGGAACGAGGCTTGGCGGGTGGAATCTGTCGACTTCCGGTTGGCGTCCGGTGCCCTTGCGACCCGGAGCGGGGCACAGGTCGCGACAGCGCTCCACTTGCTCTCCACCTGGTTCTCCGTCGGTCAGCTTCAGCTTTCGGCGAGCAGCACGCGCGTGCAGTACGGCAGCTCGGTCACCGTCGCTGCGCGTGCGCCGAACGTGAAAGGTGCGCTGCTGTTACAGCGCACCGGCGGAGGTGTGTGGCGGACGCTCAAGGAGATCACAAGCGCGACTCAGGTTCGGGTTCAGCCTCAGGCGAATGTCGCGTTTCGCCTCGTCCTGCCCGGCACGAGCGGGACGTCCGTGTCGGTGGCCGTCGCGCCGCGGCTCCGCGTGCAGGCGCTGGGCCCAAGGCTGCTCGCGGGCGAGGTGCTGCCGCGCCCGGACGGCTCGGTCGAGGTCTGGCGGCGTGAGCGCGGCCAGTGGCGCGTGGTTGCACATCCGATCCTCGACTCACATGGGAAGTTCCGGACGCCGCTGCCGCTCCGCCCGGTCGACTACCGGATCACGGTCGCCGCCGGCGCCGACCTCGCGGGCGTGCAAACGAGGCTGCACGTGACGCGGCGGATGCTGCTCAGCTTCCGTCAGTGATCCGCGGCGGGCGCGGCCCGGTCTGGGGCGGGGAGAGCGCCGATCTCAACGCGACGCTGCTCGAGTGGCCGGCCGGCGAAGGCCCGGCCGAGCACGTGAACGACCAGCTCGACGTCCTGTACGTCATCGTCGCCGGCTCGGCCACGCTGACCGTCGACGGTGAGCCGCGAGAGCTGGGCGTGGGCGGAGTGACGATCGTGGACAAGGGCGCGCGGCGCGCCCTCGTCGCCGGCCCGGGAGGCGTCCGCTACGTAACCGCCCACAAGCGGCGCGGCGGGCTCCAGCTGAAGCGATTCTGACGGCCCGCCGTTTACGAGCCGCCCAGCCCGGCCAGCCAGACCACCAGGGCGATGAGGCCGAAGCCGGCCACGGTCAGGACGACCCGCAACCGCGACGGGTGCTCGTGGGCCTCGGGCAGGAGGTCGGAGGCGCCGAGGAAGAGGAACAGGCCGACGTAGACGGCCAAGAGGGCGCCGAGGCCGTGCGCCGAGATGGAGAGCGAGGCTCCGACCGCGGCGCCGGCGATCGGTGCGGCCGCGTCCACGGCCAGCCAACGCAGGGCTCGTCGCCGGCCACCGCCCTGGCGGAGGATGAAGGAGACGGTGTTCAGCCCGTCGGCGAAGTCGTGGCTCGCCACGGCGGCGAAGACCAGGAGGCCGGTTCCCAGGGAGAGGTGGAGGGCCAGGCCGATGCCCAGCCCGTCGACGGCCGAGTGAGCCGAGAGGGCGAATGCCCCCATCGCCCCGACCCGATGATGGGCGCGCGCCTGGTCGGGGTCGTCGCGGTGATGGAGGACGAGGAGGCGGTTGGCCAGGAAGAACAGGACGAAGCCCAGGGCCACGAGCAGCGAGACCCGTTCCGGCCGGCCGAGTTGCCGCTCGGCCTCGGGGAGGACGTCGAGGAGGGCGATGGCCACGACCACACCGCCGGAGAGGGCAATGAGGTCACCCAACCGGCTGGCCAGCCTCACCGCCGCCAGCCCGCCCAGCGTGGTCGAGAGCGCAGTGCCCAGGGCCAGTGGCAGGGCGAGCCAGGGCAAGCTCACACGAGAACGATAACGGTTCTCATTCCCATCCTGGCTAGGATAGTTGCCGTGACGGCGCCGCAGCAAGACCTCTCGGAGCTGCTCGAACGAAACGGCGTCCGCGCCACCGCCCGCCGGCTCGAGGTGCTCGAGGAGCTCGCGCGCGAGAGTGACGACGTGACGGCGCAACAGCTCTGGAGCCGCCTCCGCGAGCGCGACTCTGGCACTGGCCTCGCAACCGTCTATCGCACGCTCTCGCTGCTGAGCGAGAAGGGCGTGATCGACGTCCTCTCCCATCACGGCGGCGAGCAGTGCTACCGGCTCTGCGGCGACGCGCATCATCACCACCTTCTCTGTGAGAAATGCCATCGCGTCGTCGAGGTGCAGGAGTGCGGGCTCGACGACTGGGTCGCCACCGCCGCAAAGCAGCATGGCTTCGTCGCGACTGAGCATCGCGTGGAGATCGTCGGCCTCTGCGCCGACTGCCGTTAAGCCGAGGCCGGCTCGAGCGCGGCGAGTCGCTCGCGCACTCGATCGGCCGGCGCGAGTGCACCCTTGCGCTCATAGCGCTCAAGCGCCTCGCGCAGCGCGGCTGTGGCTTCCTCGCGGCGGCCGGCCAGCTCGAGCACCTCCGCGAGGTCCGTCCGCGCATCGGCCTGGAGCAGTAGGGACTGCGCGGTGTCGGCAAGCGTGACGGCCGCGTGTGCCATCTCCGCGGCGTGGTCAGGCTCCCCCCGGCGGGCGAGCACCTTCGCCTGCACTTGGCACGCGAGCGCCTGCGTCGTCACATCTTCCGTATCGGTGAGGGCTGAGCCCTTCTTGGCCCACGTTTCGGCTTCGTCGAGCCGACCTAGCTCGTAGAGAGCCTGTGCGTAGTAGCAGGCGCTGGTCGAAAGCCAGCCCCGCTCGCCGGCGTCCTCGAGGATGTGGCACCCCCGCTCGCCGAGCGCCGCCGCGGCGGCGGCGTCGCCGGCGACCAGTTCGACGACGGCTGCGTTCTGGGAGAGGTACGAACCGAGGTTGAGAAGGTCGCCTCGCTCCTCGAGCATGTTCTGGAACTCCGACATGAGCCGGCGCGCATCCTCGAAGCGACCGAGCAGGGCGTACGACGCCGACCTCCAGCCGAGCAGTCGCCAGTCGGGTAACCGTGCCTCACTCTCGTCGATCCACGCGAGGAGATCTGCGAGCGGCATCGAGCCGAAGAAGCGAGCGGCGTTACCGCCTGCGAAGGCCCAAGCAACGACGTGTGGCAGCTCAGTGCGCTCGGCGTGGAACCGCAACTGCTCGACCTCTGCCACCTCCTCGTCGAACCGGCTGTGGAAGTGTGCTACGACGCCCCGCGCGAAGTGGAGAAGAGTGAGGCCGAAGTCGTCGGCTGCCTCCAGCTCAGGCGCTGCCTCCGTGATGAGGCGCTCGAATTCGGCAGTTGTGCTCTCCGGCTCGACTTGAAGCTTGATCGTGCCGCTCCAGAGGCGCGCGCAGAGCTCGCCGATCCGGTCGCCGGCGCTCGCAGCACGGCTGGCGGTCGCGACCAGCGACCCGAGCGCCTCGTGAGGCGCTCCGGTGGAGAAAAGCGCGTTCGCCAGATCGATTTCGAGCCGCACGTCCGTCTCCTCCTCGGAAACGAGAGAGACCGCCCGTCGGATGAGGTGCAACGCGGCCACGAAGTCCTGCCGCGTGAGAGCTCGGCGGCCGGCTGCGGCCAGGTGGCGTCTGGCGTCATTCCGAAGTCTCTCGTCCACCTCCATCCCGAGCTCTCGCCGATAGAGGGCTGCCTGTTCCAGGTGATAGCCGAGGATCTCGTCGAGTTCGACGAGGTCGGCGCCGTGCTGCTCGATCCAGCGGGCAAACCGCTCGTGGAGGTCGGCGCGCATCGCTTTCGGCAGCGCGTCGTAGGCGGCATCGCGAATCAGGAGGTGGCGGAAGCGGTACGCGTCGTCGCCGGGCAGTTGAGCCCGGTCCGGGCGAACGAGTTCCTTGCGCACGAGCGCGATGAGGCGCTGATCGACTGCGCCGTCGCCGTCGGCGAGCGCCGCCACGGCCCCTCGGTGGAAAGTGCGACCTTCGACAGAGCCCCTCTCGAGAACGGAGCGCTCCGCCGGGTCGAGCTGGTCGAGCCGTGCGGCGAGCAGAGCCTGGATCGTCGGCGGCACCTCGACCTTCGCACCGCCGGAGTCACGGACGAGCGCGAGCATCTCCTCGAGGAACAGCGGGTTCCCCTCCGCAGCCTGGAGGATCCGCCCGCGCAGCTCCTCGTCCACGCCGCCGAGCTCGCCGATGAGCTGGTCGGTCTCTGCCGCGTCGAGCGGCTCGAGGAGAACGGTCGTCGCGTTCCACTTGCCGCCGCCCCAGGAGGGTCGCCGCTCGAGCAGCTCCGGCCTCGCCATGCACAGCAGCAGAAGCGGCGCGTCGCGGGAGAGGTCGGCAATGTGCTCGACGAGATCGAGCAGGGTTTCCTCGCCCCAGTGGAGGTCGTCGAGCAGGCACACGAGCGGCTGCTCCTGCGCCTCCTGCTCGAGCAGCTTGCGGAAGCCCCAGGCGATCTCGTCCGCGGGCGCCGAGATCTCCGACTCGCCGAGCAGAGAGCGCAACGGTCGGGCCGGGTCCCCTTCGGGCAGCGTCCCGAGCTGCTTGAGGATCTCGACGACGGGCCAGTAGGTGATGCCGTCGCCGTACGAGAGACAGCGGCCGCGCACGATCCGCGCGTCCAGGCCGCCGAGGAACTCGGCCGCGAGGCGGGACTTGCCGACGCCGGCGGAGCCGAGCACGGTGAAGAGCTGGCACGAGCGGTCGTGCACGGCCTGCTGAAAGGCGTCGCGCAAGCGGCGCAGCTCGGTCTCACGGCCGACCATCGGCGACGCGAAGCGCCGCTCGACCTCACCGGTCACGGCGAGCAGCGACCAGGCCGGTACCTCCTCCGCCTTGCCCTTCAGCTCGAGATGTCGCGCGTCGCTCACCTCGACCGCGGCACGGACGAGCCCGAGTGTCGTCTCCCCGATGAGCACCTCACCCGGCTGCGCAGCCTGCTCCAGCCGGGCGGCGACGTTCACCGCGTCCCCGGTCGCGAGCCGCTCCTCGGTGCCGGTGACGACCTCGCCGGTGTTGACACCGATGCGGCCGGCGATGCCGAGCTCGGGGAGGGCGTCTCGCATCTCGACCGCCGCGCGGCAAGCGCGGAGCGCATCGTCCTCGTGCGACACCGGTACCCCGAAGACGGCCATCACCGCGTCGCCGATGAACTTCTCCACCGAGCCGCCGTGCGATTCGACGATTCCCTTCATGCGCTCGAAATAGCGCGCGAGGAGCGCGCGCAGGGCCTCCGGATCTGTCGAGGAGCCCAGCTCGGTCGAGCCGGTCACGTCGCAGAAGACGACCGTCACCGTCTTCCGCTGCATCGGCATGCGCCGAGGCTAGATCATCGCGCGGCGCAGGTGTAGGGTCGGCGTGTCCTGGGGGGACGAGAGGAGTAGCCATGGCAGCAACGGAGACCGCGTCCATGACCGAGACGGCACGGGCGTTCTTCGACGCCGTCGACACGGGCCAGGGCTGGGAGGCGTGCAGCGCCTTCTGCCATCCGGATGCGACATTCGC
>DATFHC010000155.1:0-31308 GCA_035248765.1 Gaiellaceae bacterium | reverse complement strand
CCAGGCTGCCGCGCCGGAGGTCGCGCTCGGACTTTCGAGCGTCGGCGTGACCGGCGTCCAGAAGGCGGTCCGGATCGGGCGGGGCCGCGGCGAGAAGCTCATCGCCGCCACCATCGACTGCACGGTCGATCTCGACCCGAGTCGGAAGGGCGTCCACATGTCCCGCTTCCCCGAGCTCTTCGAGGAAGCGGTCGAGGGCGTCGTCGACGACGACGCGTTCCTCGTCGAGGATCTGGCGGAGCACGTCGCGCGCCGGGTCGTCGACCGGCAGGAGGCGTTGCTCGCCGAGGTGAGGATCACGGCGCGCTACCCCTACGAGCGGCGGACGCCGGTCACGAAGCTGGCGACGCAGGAGATGGTCTCCCTTATCGGGATCGCCGCCGCCTCGCGGGAACGTGTGCGGCGCGTCGTCGGCGTCGAGGCGACCGGGATCAACGCCTGCCCCTGCGCGCAGGGGCTCGTGCGCGGCGCCGCCACCGACAGGCTGCTCGAGGCCGGCTTCGACGACGGCGACGTCGAGCGGATCCTCGAGCTCGTCCCGCTCGCGACGCACAACCAGCGGGGTCGCGGGACACTCCTCGTGGGCACCGGCGAACGACTCAACGCGGAGCGGCTCGTCGAGATCGTCGAGGGCTCGATGAGCTCGCCGATCTACGAGCTGCTGAAGCGGCCCGACGAGCTCTTCGTCGTCGAGCACGCGCACCTGCAGCCGCGTTTCGTCGAAGACTCCGTCCGCGTCGCGCTCAAGAGCGTTCTCGACGAGCTCCCCCAGCTCGGCGACGCCGACTTCGTCCTCTCGAGGCAGGTCAACTTCGAGACGATCCACGCTCACGAGGTGGTTGCCGAACGCCACGGCACGATCGGAGTGCTCCGGGCCGAGCTCGACGGCGCGGGCCACGGTCCCGCAGCGCACACCGGGCTCGAGGACTGGCTCCGGGCCTAGAAGTTCCCGCACATCCCGACTAGGGTTGGGGGTGGGGCGTGATGAATAGGGGCCAGATGAAGACGGCCAGGGGGACAGGGCGGCTGGTTGCCGTCGCGTTGGCGTTGGCGGCGAGCACCGTGCTCTGGGGCAGCGCGGCGGGCGCGGCGCCGGACGGCTCCGCGAAGCCGCTCGTCCAGAGCGCCGCGGTCGCGCCACACCGCATCTCACTCTCGAAGGCAGCCGGCACCGAGCTGCGCAACTTCGGCGTGCCCGCGAAGGGCGGCTATGGCTTTCTCCTCAGGCTCGGCACCGAGGCGACCGGCAGGGCATATGCCGCGAACCTCTCCCTCGGCCGGAGCGCCGCCGGCATGGCCGCGGAGAACCAGCTGGCGAGCGTCCGCGCCGCGGAGAGCCGCGTGATCGCGGCGTTGCCGAGCGGAACGCACGTCCTGTACCAGACGCACGCGCTCCTCGCCGGCGTCGGCGTCTACACGAACGTCGCCAACCTGCCCGCTCTGGAGCGCATCGCGGGTGTGACGGCCGTGTACCCGATCGCCCCCAAGACTCCGTCGCTCTCGTACTCCACGCAGCTCGTGCACGCGCCGCAGGTCTGGGCTACGTCGACCTACGGCGACCGTGGCGAGAACAGCACCATCGCGATCATCGACACCGGCGTCGACTACACGCACGCCGACCTCGGCGGTCCCGGAACGGCCGCGGCCTACCAGGCCGCACGCGCCACCGACACCGCCGCGCCGACGTATCCCGACCCGAACAAGATCCTCGGCGGCTACGACTTCGTCGGCGACGCCTACGACGCGGCCGACCCAAACAAGTCGACCCCGGTGCCCGACCCCAACCCGCTCGACTGCGACAGCCACGGCACGCACGTCGCCGGAATCGCCGCCGGCTACGGGGAGAACCCCGACGGCTCGACGTTCACGGGCGACTACGGGACGCTGCCCACGGATACCGCCGCGTACCAGGCGCTGTTCCGCATCGGGCCGGGGATGGCTCCGAAGGCAAAGCTCTATGCCTACAAGGTCTTCGGCTGCACGGGGAGCACCGACGTCATCACCGCGGCGATCGACAGGGCTGCAGATCCCAACGGCGACGGCAACCCGGCCGACCACGTGAACGTGATCAACATGTCGCTCGGCGGCGACTTCGCCTCCCCGCAGGATGCGGACTCGGTCGCGGCCAACGCCGCGGCGCAGCTGGGGATCAGCGTCGTGGCCGCGGCGGGCAACGCGGGTGACCTCTACGACGCCGTGGGCTCTCCCGGCAATGCGACGCGGGTGATCTCGGTCGCGAACAGCGTCGACGCGTACTCGCAGATCGACACGCTGCACGCGACGGTGAACGGCGGCCCGCAGACCTACGGCGCGCAGCGCTCGGCGGACTACACCTGGGCGAGCAAGCCGGACCTGTCGGGCAGCGTCGTCAAGCTCACGACCGCGTCCAACCTCGACGGCTGCGACCCGATCACCGAGAACCTCACCGGCAAGATCGTGTTCCTCGAGTGGACGGACAACAGCGACACCCGTCGCTGCGGGTCCGCGGCCCGCTCGCTGAACGCCAAGAATGCGGGCGCAATCGGCGTGATCCTCGGTGAGGACGAGGAGACCTTCGCAGCGGGCATCGCGGGCAGCCCCGACATTCCGGTCGTGCAGGTGATCAAGTCGGCCGCCGACGCGATCCGCGCCGCGCTACAGGCGAGTCAGCCCGTGACTGTCACCTCGACGTCGGCGGGCGACTACACGCAGCTCGTATCCGGCGACGACGACGAGGTCAACTCCAGCTCGTCACGCGGCATCGGCGACGCCGGCGACGTCAAGCCCGACGTGACCGGTGTGGGCACGAGCATCTTCTCCTCGTCGATGGGCACCGGCAACCAGGGCATCTCGTTCACGGGCACTTCGATGGCCTCGCCCGAGGTCGCGGGCCTCGCCGCGCTCGTCCTGTCCCAGCACCCGACCTGGACGGCCGAAGAGGTCAAGGCCGACATCATGAACACGGCCGATCAGGATCTCTTCACCGGCTCGAGCCACAGCGGCACCCGCTACGCGCCGAACCGGGTGGGAGCCGGGCGCATCGACGCCAAAGCGGCGCTCGACAACAACGTAGTGGCCTACGTGGCGAACGATCCGGGCGCGGTCGGCGTGTCGTTCGGGACGGTCGCTGCCGCGTCGCCCACACAGCTCACGAAGACGATCGACATCGTCAACAAGGGCGCCAGCTCGGCGACCTACGCCGTCTCCTATGACCCGATCACCTCGCTCGCGGGCGCGGACTACGGGGTGAACCCCTCTTCGGTCACGGTCGGTGCGGGACAGACGCAGTCCGTGACGGTGACGCTCACGGTCACACCGTCTCTCCTCACCAAGCCGATCGATCCGACGGTGAACCGAACCCAGGACACGTTCGCGCGCGACTACGTGGCCGACGCGAGCGGGCGGGTGCTGTTCACGAGCGCCGGGGTGCCCACCTTGCGAGTGCCGGTCTACTCGGCGCCGCGCCCGGTTTCCGTCATGAGCCAAGCCGCGTCCCTCAAGATGCCGAACGGAGCGGTTCAGAGGACACTGCTCCCGCTGAGCGGAGCCCAGCTCAGCCAGGGCAGCGGGCTCACCGCGATCACCTCGCTCGTGGCCGGTTTCGAGCTCCAGGCCACGAGTCCGGCTCTGCCCGCCTGCGGGGGCTCGGTGACGACGGGATGCATCCATGCGGGCGACGAGCAGGCCGCGGACCTGAAGTACGTCGGCACGTCGTCCGACGCACTCCAGCTCGCCTCGATCGGCGTCGACCCGCTCAAGAACGGGCTGGCCTACTTCGCCATCACGACGCAGGGCCAGTGGCGGACACCGGCATCGGCGAACGAGTACGAGATCTACATCGACTCGAACGGCGACGGGAAGGCGGACGCCGTCCTTCTAAACGACCGTTTGCCGGACACGGACGTCTTCGTGTCCGTGCTCGTCGACCCGACCACTGATGACGTGCTGGATGTGGAGGCGATCGACGACCGCCTCGGCGACACCGACGCCGCGGTCTTCGGCAGTGACACGCTGGTCCTTCCCGTCGCGATCTCCGCCCTCCCCGGCGTGACAGCCACGAGCTCGCGGATCACGTACGGCGTCGTGACGTTTTCGTCATTCGCCGCCGACCCGGTCGACAGCGTCGGCTTCAACAGCAGCTTCGGTCTCGACGGGTCTCTCAGCATGGACGTGCTCCGCCCCGGGCTCGCCGTCTTCGGCTCCTACACCGGCGTCGGTAGCCCTCTGCTCTACGGCGACCAGTCCGGCAAGGCAGTCCAGGTGATCCGGGAGGCGTCCTCCTACGCGGCCGACCACGGCCAAGGCGCCCTCATCGTCCACTTCCAGAACGCGGTCGGCAACAAGGCTCAGGTGGTCGACCTAGGACACGATCTCTTGGTTACGAGGAGCGGCTTCGGCGGCGGCACGGTCAGGAGCTCGCCGGGCGGCGTGAGTTGCGGCAAGACCTGCGTCGGCTCCTTCGCCACAGGCACGTCGGTGAAGCTCACAGCCAAGCCGTCCGCTGTCTCGACGTTCGGCCACTGGTCGGGCGGAGGCTGCTCGGGCAAGGCCGCTTGCCACGTGATGCTCAACAGCGATGTGTCGGTGACCGCCGTCTTCAATCGCGACAGGACGAAGCCGAAGGTGACGCTCGTGAAGGTCAAGGTGAACCACCGCACGGGCACGGCGAGGGTCAGGTTCCACGGCACCGATCCGGTGCACGGTCGAAAGGGCTTGCGTTTCAAGTGCAAGCTCGACCGCAGCAAGCGCTTCGCGAGCTGCCGGTCGCCGAAGCTGTACAAGCACCTGCGCCACGGCAGGCATGTGATTCAGGTCAAGGCGATCGACAAGGCGGGCAACATCTCCAAGCCCGTCAAGCGGAAGTTCCGGGTCTAGCGACTTTTCGCCGCCTGAGCTCCAAGCGGTTCTCCTCGCCCCGCGCGAGCCGCGCGATGTTCGCCCGGTGGAGGAACGCGACGCCCGCGCCCGCCGCACCGCCAAAGGCGATCACGGGCCACGGGTAGCCGAACACCCATGCCCACAGCCCGAGCGAAGCCGCTGCAGTCATCGAGGCCACCGACGCGTAGCGCGTCAGGCCGAAGACGGCGAGCCAGACCCCCGCTGCCGTGACGCCCACGAGCGGTGCGACGCCGAGGAAGGCACCTCCTGCCGTGGCGACCATCTTCCCCCCGCGCCGGAAGCCGAGGAAGATCGGCCGCCAGTGGCCGAGCATGGCTGCGGCACCCGCAAGAACGCCGCTGCCGTGGCCCACGGCGAGTGTCGCCGCGAACGCGGGCGCGAAGCCCTTGGCGGCGTCGAGGAGGGCAGCCGGCACCCCCAACTTCGGCCCATAGACGCGGTAGACATTCGTCGCACCGACGTTTCCGCTCCCCTTCGTCCGCACGTCCTCGCCGCGGAAGATCCGCACGAGCCAGTAGCCCCACGTCAGCGAGCCGGACAGGTAGCCGGCGGCGACGAACACGGCGGTGAGCACGACGAGCCCTAGTTTGGGATGCCGTACTGCTCGACCCAGCCGTTCACGACGTCCCAGTCGAGGTTGGCGAAGAACGCCTCGATGTACGACGCGCGGTCGGTCTGGTAGTCGAGGAAGTACGCGTGCTCGTAAACGTCGAGCGCGACGAGGGGCGTCGCGTTCCAGACGGGGAAGGTGTTCTGCGCATCGCCGATGTAGTTGAAGAGGCGGCCCTCGTCCCAGTCGTACGCCGTCCACGCCCAGCCGCGGCCGGCCATGCCGGTCGCCTTGAGGTCGGCGCGCCACGCGTCGGCCGACCCGAAGTGGCGCGAGACGAGGCTGCCGAACGCACCCTCCGGCGCTCCACCGGCACCGCCGAGGTGGCCGAAGTAGAGCTCGTGGTTCTTGATCCCCCCGGTCGCGAAGGTGAGGTCGACCTTCAGCGCGCGGAGCTCTGAGAACGTCTGATTCGCGGCAGCGAGGTCGACGTCGGCAAGGCGGCCGAGAATCTCGTTGCGCTTGGCGACGTACCCCTCGTAGAGCTTGTAGTGCGCCTCGACCGCTGCCCGGGAGATCCCGTCGAGCTCGTACACCTCGGGGCGCAGCGGGCGCGGAGCGATCTCCTCGAACCTGTAGGCGAGCGTGGACACGAGCGCGGAGCATATCCTCCGTCGCAGGGAGCAGCTGCCGAAAGGAGCCCACGAGATGGCCTTCGAAGTGCCCGATCTGCCGTACGCGTACGACGCGCTCGAGCCTCACATCGACGCCGAGACGATGCGCATCCACCACGACCTGCACCACGCCGCCTACGTCACGAATGCGAACTCCGCGCTCGGGGGAACCCAGTGGGCGGACGACTCCGTCGAGAGCATCCTCACGAACCTCGATGCGATTCCCGCGGACAAGCAAGCGGCCGTCCGGAACAACGTCGGCGGCCACGCGAACCACTCGCTGTTCTGGCAGATCATGGGCCCGGACGGCGGCGGCGAGCCGGGCGGCGCGCTCCGCTCGGCGATCGACGACTCCTTCGGCTCGTTCGAGGAGCTGCGCACCGCGGTGAACGACGGAGGCGTGAAGCGGTTCGGCAGCGGTTGGACATGGCTCGTGTGGGACGGCACCGGCCTCGCCGTCTACTCCACCGCGAACCAGGACTCGCCGATCTCGCAGAGCGACGTCCCGCTGCTGGGAATCGACGTCTGGGAACACGCGTATTACCTCAAGTACCAGAACAAGCGCCCCGCCTACCTCGAGGCGTGGTGGAACGTCGTCGACTGGCCGGAGGTTGAACGCCGCTTTGCGGAGGCACAGAACTAGCACTGCATTCCAATCCAGGACGGGCTCGGATGCGTAAGAACAGTGGCGATATGGAAATTGCCCTCGAGGTGCCCCACGCCCGTCTGCGCGCCGTCCCGGCCACGGAAACGCCACGCCGGCCGCTCGACGCGTCCGATCCCTCCGACGCGGAGCTGCTCGCGCGCGTCGGCGAGCACGACCGCGAGGCCTTCGAGATCCTCTACGGCCGCTACGTCAGGCCGGTCTTCAGCCTCGCATTGCGCAGGCTGCACGACCGCGGACACGCCGAGGACGCCGTCCAGGAGGCGTTCGCGGCGATCTGGCGATCCGCCTCGACATACCGGCCTGAACGCGGCGCGGCCGGCGGCTGGCTGTACACGGTCGCCCGAAACGCGATCGTCGACCGGCTGCGCCGCAATGGACCTTCCGCCGACGCCGAGCTGCCCGAGCTCGTCTCGGGCGAGCCCGGTCCCGCGCAGCAGGCCGAGGACTCCGAGGTCTCCTGGCGCGTGCATCGCGCCCTCGAGGAGCTCCAGCCCCGCGAGCGCGAGGTGATCGAGCTCGCCTACTGGAGCGGCATGTCCCAGAGCGAGGTGGCCGAATACCTCGGTCTCCCGCTCGGAACCGTGAAGACCCGCACACGCAGCGGCCTGGCGAAGCTCGCAGAGGTGCTGGAAGGAGAGTTGCTTTGACCCGCGAGCCGAATTTCGACGAGCTGATCGGCACCGAGGCGACCGGCGCGGAGCGCGAACGCCTGCTTCACGCGCACGAGCTGCTCGTCCAGGCGGGCCCTCCGCCGGAGCTGCCACCGAGCCTCCAGAAGGCGCCGAGCTTCGGGGTGTTCAGCCTGCAGCAGCGCCGAGTCGTGAAGCGGCGTGCCCTGGTTCTCCTCGCAGCCGCACTGTCGGTGGCTGTGGTCTTCTTCGCCGGCTATGCCGTTCGAGGCAGTGGAAACAGCGCCAAGGCTTCCAACCCCGTGGTCTCTCTCCACCTCAAGGGCACGTCGGCTCTCCCCAAGGCCCAGGCGACGCTCGAGGTCTGGAAGGCGAGGAACGGCAACTGGCCCATGACGCTCAGCGTCCTCGGCCTGCCGAAGCTGGCGAACCACGGCTACTACGAGGTCTATCTCGTCCGCAACGGCCAGCCCTGGGGTCTGTGTGGAACGTTCCGCGGCGCTGGCACCTCGACGGCGCTGACGGTCACGCTCAACGCGCCGTACTCGCTCCACAAGGGCGACTCGTGGGTGGTCACCCGGCCGAACGCAGCCGGCGTCGAGCCGGGCCAAACCGTGCTCAGCCCGGTCCTCGCGTAGACGCTCCGCATACCATCCGCCTCGAGTCGTAGCCTCCCCAACCCGTGGCTGCAGTGACCGAGACACCGGCGATCCCGGACTACCTCACCGTCCTCGACCACGGCTTCGTCCGGCTGGACGCGGTGATGGCCGACGACCTCTCGGTCGTCAACGCGGCCCGCGTCTCGTTCGCGCGGCACAAGGACGCAATGGACGCGTCCGACGAGGGGCTGATCCGCTTCCTGCTGCGCGAGCGGCACGGAACGCCGTTCGAGCACAACAGCTTCCGCTTCCACATCCGCTGTCCGATCTTCGTCGCGCGCGAGTGGTTCCGGCACCGGATCGGCTCGTTCAACGAGTTCTCGATGCGCTACGCGAAGGCGACGGACGAGTTCTACGTCCCCGCGCCCGAGGACGTCCGCACACAGGTCGGCAAGCCGGGCGCGTACACATTCGAGACCGTCGAGCCGGAGCTCGCCGAGTCGACGCGCGAGACGCTCGAGTCCGTCTACCGCACGGCGTACGCGGCGTACGAGGAGCTCGTCGAGGCCGGCGTCGCGCGTGAGATCGCGCGCTGCGTTCTGCCGGTCGGCGCGTACACCGAGTTCTTCTGGACCGTGAACGCCCGCGCGCTCATGAACTTCGTCTCGCTGCGGGCCGCGGAGACGGCGCAGCGCGAGATCCGGCGCTACGCCGAGGCGGTCGAATCGTTCCTGGCGGAGAAGATGCCCGTCACGTACGAGGCCTTCGTCGCGAACGACCGCACCGCACCGTAGACGTCCACATCGGCACCTCGGGCTGGTCCTATCCGAGCTGGCGTCCCGGCTTCTATCCGAAGGGCCTGGACCCGTCCGGCTTCCTCGCGTTATACGCCGAGCGGTTCCAAACCGTCGAACTGAACACGACCGGCTACCGGTTGCCGGCGGAAGACCAGTTCCGCCGCTGGGCCGAGCAGGTGGCCGACGGGTTCGAGTTCGCACCGAAGCTGCCCGGCGACCGGCTGGGAATGCTCGACACGTTCGAGTTGCGCGTGCGGCACCTCGGTGATCGGCTGGGGCCGATCCGGATCTCCCTCAAGAAGGCACGCGACGAGGGCGCGCTCGAGCTCCTGCTCGGCTCGCTCGATCCGTCGCTGCGGCTCGCGTTCGATCTCGAGCACCCGTCGTGGGACGGCATCGAGCCGCGGCTCTCGGAGGCGGGTGCCGTTCGCGTCGGCGACCTCGACCATCCGGCGCCGTTCCGCTACCTCCGACGGCGCGAGGCGCCGGACGAGACGTTCGCCGTCGCGGTGGCCGCGGCGAGGGAGCCGGCCTACGTCTACTTCCGCCACGAGGACGAGCCGACGGCGCCGGCCCACGCCTCGCGCCTGCTCGAGCTAATCGCGAAGCTCTAGGAGGCGGCGGCCAGGGCGGCCGTGCGCATCTGGGCCACGGCCGTGGGCGTGCTCGCGTCGCGCGACCACGTCGGCCAGGAGTACTTCGTCGTCGTCTTCAGCTGGCAGCCGACCGTGCAGCCGAGCTCGGCACCGCCGGAGGCGGTCGAGAAGAGGCCGGAGAGGACCCGTACGACCGCGGCGTTGCCGTGCTTGTGGCGCGCGACGTTCAGGATCTCCCAGTCCTCGATCCCCTCGCGGAGCACCTCGAGCCGGGCGCTCGCGATCGGCCCGTTGCGACCCGGATAGACGAGAACGAAGGAGCCGTTCTCCTTGTCGTTCTCCTCGAGCGGGTTGCCTTTCGAGTACGTCGTCGTCCCCTGTCCGTAGAGCAGACCGGTGATCCCCTCGAGAGCAGTCCAGTCGACGAACAGACGCGGATCCGACAGCGGCTCGGTCGCGGTGAAACCCGGCGTCGAGTGCGAGCTAGCGTCATAGGTGTACGCCCAGATCTGCTTGCCGCGACGCCGCGCCGCATCGATCAGCCTCAGATTCTGCGTCGCGCGCGAGACGTGCTGCGAGGGCACGGTGTACTCGCCGTAGTAGCGGCTGGCGAGCACGACCCAGTCGTCGACATCGTCAGTGCCGCCGTTCCAGAGGTAGCGGTTCTCCGCCGTCGGCCGTCCGGTCACGACCACATGGCTGCCGCCGAAGCAGGTATGGGCGGTCTTCGCCTGCTGCTGGACCACCTTGAAGCGAGTCGCCCCAGGCTCGTCCATCCCCCACAGGTACGGATACGAGTCGAGCCAGCCGTGCTTCTGCCAGAAGTCGTGGACCGAGCGGAGGTAGCCGCACCATTTTTGCGGCTTGAAAGGAGACTGGCCGCCGACGTATGTGCTTGGGCTCCAGCGGTTGTTCGAGACCGGGATCCACATCGAGGAGAACTGGCTCGGCTCCCCGGCCGCCGAGACCATCTGCCCCGACTTGTCGAGCCACCACTTGCGGCTCTTCGTGTAGCCCTTCCCGGAGTTCGGGTTGCCGTAGCCCCAGTTGTTCGGCGAGAGCCGATAGGAGGCGAGGAAGTTGAACAACCCGGGAAGGGACTGGTCGGCGGTGACGCCGTAGAGGGCCATCACCTTCGCGCCGTACGACTGCGGGGAGAAATTGACAGCCGTGAGCAGGCTGCCGGAGACCTGATTGGTCGCGGGCAGGGTCACGGGTGAGACGGCCACGGTGAGCGGAACCGTCCTCCGGCTCCCGTCGGCGACGACCACGACGGAGCCACTGTAGGTGCCCGCCGCGGTACCGGCCGGCACGGTCACCTGCAGCCACAGCGGCTGGTTGGCCTTCTCGGTCGGGCGCTGCGAACCGTCCCAGGGCATGAGCGCGTCCGGCACAGGCGTCCCGTTGACCGAGACGTAGTGGGCGAAGAACAGCTTTAGCTGGAGCGGGGACGCGATCGTGGGCGACGCGATGGCGACGTTCTGCGCGCCGCTGACGAGAATCGTCGAGTCGTCCACTCCTCCGATGGGCATCGCCAGCGACACGGACGTCGCGGCGCGGGCCGGCGCAGATCCGGTGGCGCTGAACGTCGTCCCGGACGGGTAGACGCCTACGGTCGCTGCCGCTGAGCGCGCAGCGCTCGACCCCGCGCTGAGCGCGAGGACCACGGCAACGACAAACACAAAGACCCGCACGACCCCCGGCATCGGCAGAACATTCCTACCACTAAAGCGTCAGAAGGGGGTAGCGGCACCCAGATGCTTCTCGTGCGCGCCGGTCGCGACGATGTCGGCCAGTTCCGAGACCGCGCGTCGCACCTCGTCCTCGGTGTTGAAGAAGTGCGGGCCGAGACGGATCCCCCCTTCCCGGCCGGGTCGGAAGTCGCAGATCACGCCGCGCTCGCCGAGCTCGCGATGGCAGGCGGCATGGTCGGGCGTCGAGACGGTGACGGTGCCGCCGCGGCGGTCCGGGTCGCGTGGCGAGACGATCGCGAGCCCCGCCTCGTCGCACAGGTCGATCAGAAGCTGCGTGAGCGCGAGCGAGCGCTCGCGGATCTGCGGCACTCCCACCTCCTCGATCACGTCATAGCCCGCGGTCGCCGCATAGAGCGCGGGAACGTTCGGCGTGCCTGTCAGGAAGCGGCGAGCGCCGGACGCGTATTCCAGCTCGGGCTCGAAGGCAAAGGGTCGTGCGTGCGCCTGCCAACCGACGAGCGTCGGCTCGAGGCGATCCGCGACGTCCGGACGGACATAGAGCCAGCCGGCGCCCGGCCCGCCGCAGAGCCATTTCACGCTGCCTCCGACCGCAAAGTCGACGCCGAGTTCGGTCAGGTCGAACGTGACGACGCCCGCCGACTGGTAACAGTCGAGCACCACGTACGCGCCGGCCTCCCGAGCGCGACGGATGATCGGCTCGACGTCCTGGATCTCGCCGTTCTTGAACAGGACGTGACTGATCGGGACGAGAAGCGTCCGCTCGTCGATCGCGTCCGCGACTGCGGCGCCGGCCTCGACCGCGACGACCTCGATGTCCGGCTGCGCCTGGTAGAGGTAGCGAACCGACGGAAAGTTGGCCTCCTCGTAAACGACCCTATTCCGTTCGCGTGAGCCCGTGAAGCACGAGAGAACGATCGCCTCGGCGACGGTCACGTTCTGATGCATGACGATGGAGCCGGTCGGCGCGCCGAGGATCCGTCCAAGCTGGTCGCCGACGGTGACCGGCATGTCCCACCAGCCTTCGGCCCAAGCCCGGATGCCGCGGTCGCGCCAGATGCGTGCGTACTCGCGGAGGTTGTCCTCTGCCGCCGCGGGCATGGCAGCGAGCGAGTGGTTGATGAGGTACGTACAGGTGTCGAGGATCGGGAACCGCTCGCGATACTCGGCCGGATCGATCACGACGCCGAAGCCAGGACCTCGTCCTCGGCGGCGTAGTCGAGCATCCCCTCGAGGTACGTGCCGTCCCAGTTGCTGCCGGCCTCGAGCTCGCCGACGAGCCACGCGCACGTCTCCCGCACCGCCTCGGGATACGTCGCCACCGGCCGGTAGCCGAGCTCTTGCTCCGCCTCCGTCATGGCGACGACGAACGGCTGCTCTGCCGCCCACGGGTTTTCGTACTCGTCGCGCGGCAGGAGGACGGGCTCGAACTCGTGCCCCAGCGCGTCGCCGATCGCACGGCAGATCCCGAGCGTCGTCGGCGGGTCGGGGTCGCCGGCGTTGAGGGCGCGGTCGCCCGGCCTGACCGCGGCGAGCCGAATCAGCTCGGCGAGGTTGGCGACCGACGTCGTATGGAACCGGCTCTCGCCCTTCCAGGCGAGAGCGACGCGGCGGCGCCCGTCCACGGCACGCTTGACGAAGAAGACCTCGCGCGGATGCTTCGCACCGGGGCCGTGGATCGCACAGGCCCGGAGGAGCGTCGAGGGGAGCGGGCCCTCGAGAAGCGTCTGTTCCAGCTCGGCCTTCCGGGTCGAATACGTGGCGTCGCCGGGCTCGGCCGTGCGCTGTGTCTCGAGGATCGGGACCGGCATGACCGGAGAATCGCCCTCGCCGTCGAAGGCTCGTCCCTCGTCGTCGGCGTAGACGGATGCGCTCGAGATGACGATGAGCGAGCCTACGAGGCCGGCGAGCGCGTTGAGCTGCTCGCCGTGCTCGCGCGTGAAGGCCATTGTGTCGAGGACGACGTCGGCACCACTTCCGAGCACGGCGCGCAGCTCGGCGTCGTCGCTTCGATCCGCCACCGCGGCCTGGACGCCGAGCTCGGCGAGCCCTTCGGGCAGCGATCCCGAGCGCGAGACCGCAACGACCTCCCAGCCGTCCCCCGCGAGCGCACGCGCCGCAGCGCGGCCGATCATGCCGTTGCCCCCGATCAGCACCGCCCGCGGCATCAGCCCTCCACCTCCTCCACGTGGACAACCCTATGCCGCGCGGCGAAGGCGGCGACGACCGCCGCGGCGAGCACGATCGCGCCGGCGATCCTGAGCGCGAGATGGACGCCGTGGCCGGCCGAGTCCTCGGCGGCCACGAGCACCTTGGCGACGATCCCCAGATGCCCTCTCGCCGCGGGACTGTTCTCGGCGTTGGTGATGTTTCCGCCGGTCGTCACGAACTTGACGACGATGTCCCTGAACTGAACCGGGATCCCGAGCTTTACGAGCTTCTCGCTGAGGCCGGTCGTGAGCTGGGCGTTGACCACTGCGCCGAGGACGGCTACGCCGAAGACCCCGCCGAGCTCGCGGCTGGTGTTGACGGTCGAGGCTGCCATCCCCGACTCCTCCGGTGGGACGAGGGTGAGGACGGACGCCGTCATGGTCACGAGCGCGATCCCGAAGCCGAGTCCGGCGATCGCGAGCGGCCATGTCAGCGCCAAGACGCTCGTCGTAGCTGTGAGTTGCTGGTCGACGAGGAGAAGTCCTATCCCCGCGAGGGCACAGCCAAGCACCATCGGCACCCGCGGGCCGACGCGCGCGGTCCAGCGGCCGGCGATAGGTCCGGCGACGATCATCGCCACCGCGAGTGAGGTGAAGACGAGCGCGATCTGGTAGCCGGAGAAGTTCGAGATCAGCCGCAGGTAGAGCGCTGTGAAGAAGAAAACCGAGAAGACCGACAGGTTGGTGGCGAAAGCGACGACGTTCGCCGCGGTGAAGGTGGGGTCGCGCAGGAAGTTCAGCTTGAAGACCGGGTCGGGGACGCGCCGCTCGATCACGACGAAGACGCCGACCAACACCGCGGCGGCGGCGAAGAATGCGTCGATCCACCAGGTGCCGTAGCCGCGGTTCTCGCCCTCGATGACGCCGAAGGTCGCGGCAATGATGGCGGCGGCGCCGGCGGCGAGCCCCGGCACGTCGAGCTTTCGTCCCTCCGGGTCGCTGCTCTCCGTGAGCGTCACGGCCGCAACGGCGAGCGCAACGGCGCCGAAGCCGAGGCCGAACCAGAAGATCCAGCGCCAGCCGGCGCCGGAGATGAGCACGCCGCCTATCACCGGGCCGAGCGAGAGCGCGAGCCCGGAGACCGCCGCCCACACACCGAGGGCCACCGCCCGCTCCTTGCGTTCGGGATAGATCTGGCGGATGAGTGACAGCGTGCCCGGCTCGGAGGCTGCCGCGCCGACACCCATCACGATCCGGCCGGCGATGAGGGTTCCCGAGCTGTGCGCAAGGGCCGCAACGATCGATCCGGCGCAGAAGACTGCGACACCCGCCAGCATCACCTTCTTCCGCCCGAGCAGGTCGCCGAGCGTGCCGCCGGTGAGCATGAGGGCGGCGAACGCCAGCATGTAGCCGTCCACGATCCACTGCAGGCCGGTCACGCTGACGCTGAGCGACGACTGGATGTCGGCCAGGGCGACGCTGACGATCGTGTTGTCCAGGAAGGTGAGGAAGAGGATCGCGCAGACGGCCGCGAGGGCCGCTTCGCGGGCGTGCCGCTGCCGGAACAGCGCGAGGGAGCTCACGCCGAAGACGTTACGACTTGCAGGCGGACGGCGTGCTTCCGCCGAGGGCGACGAGCTTGCAGAGACCCGCGTCGCCGACTTTCCAGGTTCCGTTCTGCCGCACGGCCGTGCCCACCTGAGTCGGCAGCGAGGTGCCCCCGAGCGAAATCGTGTAGTCGACCCTCGCCTTGTTCGCGCCGTGAAGCGTCACCGAGGCGACCTTCGCGCTCACATTCTTCGCGAGGGGATTGCTCGCGAACGCCTGGATCACGGACTTGAACTTCGGGCCGTTCTCGAGCAACGCCTCGCGATCCGAGAGCGACGTCTTGCCCGAGAAGAACTTCTCGTAGGCGCTCGTGATCTGCGTCTGATCGTCAGAGGTCTTGGGCTTGCTCGACCCACCGCAGGCGGCGAGCGCGAGCACGACGACGAGAACGATCGCGAGCCGTCTCACGCTAGACCTCCTGCAACGACCGCGCCCCTGGGCCGACGTAGCGTGCCGAGGGGCGGACGAGCACGCCGAGCCGCTTCTGCTCGAGGATGTGCGCCGACCAGCCGGCCGTCCGCGAGCATGCGAACATCGCCGGCGCCAGCTGCGGCGGCACCTCGGCAACGTCCAGGACGACGGCAGACCAGTACTCGACGTTCGTCCACGAGTGACTCGGATGCTTCTTGGCGATCGCCTCGTGCGCGACCTGCTCCAGCTCCTCGGCCACCGCGACCCGCGGCGACCCGAGCTCCTTCGCAACCCGCTTGAGGACGCGGGAACGCGGATCCTCGGCGCGGTACACGCGGTGCCCGAAGCCCATGATCCGCTCGCCGCGGGCGAGGGCCTCCGCGACCCATTTCTCCGCGTCTCCGGACTCGGCGACCGCGTCGAGCATCGGGAGGACGCGCGCCGGCGCTCCTCCATGCAGCGGTCCTGAAAGCGCTCCGACGGCCGAGGAGAGCGCAGCGCCCGCGTCCGCCCCGGTCGACGCCACGATCCGCGCGGTGAAGGTCGAGGCGTTGAGGCCGTGCTCGGCCGTGCAGATCCAGTAGGTGTCGATCGCCTTGGTCGACTTCTCGTTCAGCTCGCCGCGCCACTCGAGAACGAACCGCTCGGCGGCGGTGTGCCCCTCGTTGATCTTCTCCTCCGCCACCGGCGGCAGATCTGCCCCGCGGGCCGACTGCGCGACGATCGACAGCGCGGCCGCCGACAGACGGCGGAGATCCTCCTTCGCCTGCTCGTCGTCGATGTCGATGAACTGGCCGAGCTTCCACTCGCCGCTCAGCGCCGCGAGGGTCGACTGCAGGTCGGACATGTAGCCGCCGGTTCGTCTCTCGAGGTCGACGTGCTCATATGGCAGGCCAGGCTGGAGCGACTCGTCCACGAGCAGCCCCCACACCTGCTCGAACGGAACCTTGCCGACGAGATCGTCGATGTTGATGCCGCGATAGCGAAGCTCGCCGCCGTCCTTGTCAGGCTCCGCGATCTCCGTCTCGAATGCGACAACCCCTGCGAGTCCTGGGCTGAACTCGTTGCTGTTCATGCGTGTATCTCCTCCAGCTCGATCTCCTGGCCGACACCGCGTTGCCGCGCGGCCGCGAGCACCAGCGCCGCGGCTGCGAGGTCCTGGACGGCAACGCCGACCGATTTGTAAAGCGTGATCTGCTCGCCCGAGGTGCGACCGGCGGCCGTTCCGGCGACGATCTCGCCGAGCTCGACGACACCGTCGCGGCCGCGCGGGTCGAGCTCAGGTGCGCCGGCGGGAAGCGGAGCGAACGCCGAGTCGCGCTGCTCGACGACGACGACGTCCGCGCGCTCGACGATGGCCGGGTCGAGCTCGGAGCCGCCGGCCCCGTAGCCGACGGAGCTGACGTGCGCACCGGGGGTGAGCCAGTCGAAGCGGACGACGGGTTCGGGCGATGCCGTCGTCCCGTGGACGACGTCGGCGCCGCGGACGGCATCCTCGAACTCGCCCCGCCCCGCGACCCGCACCTCCGCGAACTCTCGCGCGCGCGGGAACATCTCCTGTGCCGAGCGCGACTGCACCCCGGTGCCGAGGATCGCGAGCACGCGGGCATCCGGCCGGGCAAGCAGGCGCGTGGCGAGCGCCGCCGCCGCGGCGGTTCGCATCGCCGTGATGTACGTCCCGTCCATCAGCGCCGCGGGCGTGCCCGTCCCCGGCTCGAAGAGCGCGATCATCGCCTGGTGCGTCGGGCGGTCCCGGTTGCCGGGGAAGAGCGTGACGAGCTTGCACCCGAGCCCGCTCGACGGCGCATAGGCGGGCATCGCCCCGAGGATTCCCGTCTCGCCCGCGAATGCGCCCATCCGCGGCACGAGCGACGCCTGCCCCGCGGAGAGTTCCGCGTGCGCGGCCGCGAGCGCGTCGAGGAGCGCGTCGAGGTCAAGGAGCTCCTCGACCTCGTTGCGGCTCAGAACCAGCATCTCAGCCCTGACGGTACTCCTACCCGAGCAGGGTGAGCGACCAGTCCGGTCGATGCTGCGCGTCGAGCGAGAAGAGGAGGATCCGCTGCCACTGGCCGAGGCAGAGGGCACCGTCGGCGAAGGGCACCTGCTCCGAGCGTGGGCCGAGGAGGAAGCCGAGCAGCCTCTCGCGGGAGGGCAGGCTCGAGGGTACGACGCGCTCGAGCAGCGACTCGAGATCCTCGAAGAAGCCCGTCTCGCGTTCCTGCACCCGTACAAGCGAGAGCTCGCTATCGGCATGGAGGTACGCGATGCCGTGCTTCACGTCCGCGGCGGCGACCTCGCGAGAGACGTCGTTCGTGATGTCCATCACCGACAGCGACGGGAGGGCCGCGGCGATCGAGTAGGGGACTTCGACACTCGTCATGCCTGTGCGACCTCCTTCGGGAGCCGGAAATGAACGTCCTCTTTCGCGACCTCGATCTCCTCGGGCAGCGCGTAGCCCGCCGCGGCGAGTCGCGCCGCCGTCGCCCGCACGAGCTCCTCGGGCGTCGAGGCGCCGGCCGTGAGACCGATCGTCTCGTGGCCGTCGAGCAGCGCCGGGTCTAGCACGCTCTCGCCGTCGACGAGCGTCGCCTCGGCGCCGGCCGCCTGCGCGACCTCGACGAGACGCTGCGCGTTCGAGCTCGTCTCGGAGCCGATCACGAGCACGAGGGTCGCGCCCTGCGAGACCATCGCCTTCACCGCGTCCTGCCGGTTCTGGGTCGCGTAACAGATGTCGTCGGCGTGCGGCCGCCGCAGCGTCCCCATGTGATCCTCGAGCGCGTCGACGATCGGCGCGACGTCGTCGAGCGAGAGCGTCGTCTGCGTGATGACCGCGACCGGCTTCTCGGTCGCGAGCTCGCGCGCCTGCTCCGGCGACTCGATCACGACCGTCGAGTCCGGCCGCTCACCGAGGGTCCCGATCACCTCGACGTGGTTCTTGTGCCCGACGAGCGCGACGAGATGGCCGCTGTCGGCGTACCGCCGCGCCTCGGCGTGAACCTTGTTAACGAGCGGGCAGGTCGCGTCGACGACGCGGAGGCTTCGTCTCTGCGCGTTCTCCTTCACCGCCGGCGCCACGCCGTGCGCCGAGAGGACGCAGATCGCGCCGGACGGGATCTCGTCCTCGGACTCGACGAAGACCGCGCCAAGCTTCTCGAGGCGCCGGAGAACGTGGTCGTTGTGGACGATCGCGTGACGGACGTAGACCGGCGGCCCGTGCTGCTCGAGGAGCCGCTCGACGATCTCGATCGCCCGGTCGACGCCCGCACAGAAGGAGCGCGGTGCGGCCAGAAGGACGCGACCTCTCACGTCGCCACCGCCTGCTCGAGCGCCTTCAGCGCGCGGAGCGCGCCGCGGATCGAGCGAATCGCGTCGCCGCGCCGCTTCGCGATCCAGCGCAGCAGGCCGAGGGCGTTCGTGCGGCCGTCGGCGTGCACCGTCGTGTCGAGGCCCTCGACCGTGCTCGACGCGTCGTCGGAGATCGCGCGGATGACGCCGGCGAGCCTGCCGCTGCGAGCGAGCGTGCCGCTCTCCATGTCCACCGCGTCGGCGCCGCTCGCGGCGCGGAGCTGGTCGCGAGCCGCGGCGTCGTGGACGAGCACGTTGCCGCCGAGCAGGACACCCCCGCGCGCGCCGCGCACGCCGAGGCCGGGGCCTTCCCATAGCGTCGCACCGGTCTCGTCGACGACGCGGGTCGCGTCGAGCACCTCGCCGACGCGAAGCTCGCCGAGCGAGCCGGCAACGCCGAAAGACACGAGGCGCCCCTCCGGGACGCCGTTCGCGACCCCGATGCCCACCCGCACAGTGTCGAAGCCTGCGCGCCGCGCAACGCGCTCCTCCGCGCTCGTCGCGCAGGCGAACGTCAGCCCGTCAGCGTCCACGCAAGGCTCCGCACGGTTTCCTTCAGGCTGCTCGAAGCCTCGTAGGCCGCAGACGGCTCGAACCCGCAGTGGATGCCGCAGTGCTCGCAACGCGGATCGTTGCCCGGGCCGTACGCCTCCCACTCCATCCCCTCGAGCAGCGCCTCGTACGTCGGGAAGATCCCGTCGGTGAGCAGGTAGCACGGGCCCTTCCAGCCGTACGGATTGCGCGTGATCGAGCCCCAGGGCGCGCACGTGAGCTGGCGCCCGCCGGTGAGGAAGTCCTGGTAGATCGGCGAGGCGATCCAGCGGTAGCCGTGCTCCTTCGTCGCCGCGCGGATGACCCGGAACTTCTCCTCGTGCTCGTCGCGCGTCATCGTGAGCGCGGGGTCGATCTGGGAGTACTGGTAGCCGGGCGCGATCATCATCCCGTCGATCCCGACGTCGTTCGTGAGGTAGCGCATCATCTCGACGACGTCGCCGACCTCGGTCTCCTTGAAGATCGTCGTGTTCGTCGTGACGCGGAATCCGCGGGCGCGCGCAGTCTTGATCGCGTCGATTGCGATGTCCCAGAGGCCGGGGTAATCGCAGACGTAATCGTGGATCTCGCGCATCCCGTCGAGGTGGATCACGAAGCTCAGGCGATTCGACGGCTCGAACCAGTCGAGGCACTGCTCGAGGCGCAGCGCGTTCGTGCACAGCTCGATCGTCTTGCCGAGTTCGAGCACCTGCGGAACGACCTCGTCGATCCCCTTGTAGACGAGCGGCTCGCCGCCGCAGATCGAGACGACCGGAGCGGGGCACTGGACCGCTGCGTCGACGCATTCCTCGACCGACAGGCGCGCACGATTCGACTCGTACTCGCGGATCTTCCCGCAGCCGATGCACGCGATGTTGCAGGCAAGCGTCGGCTCGAGCATCAGCACGAGCGGATAGCGCTCTCCTTTCCGCTGCTGCGAGGCGACGTACTTGCCGATCGAGACCGTCGATGCGAGCGGGAACTTCATCCAGCCAACCTTTCTCTCAGTCGTCCGAGTGCCAGAAGGGGAAATGTGATGCGGTAGAGGTGGTACCGGATCATGAAATCGAGTGGGAATCCTGTGCCTGTGAAGTGCTGCTCCTCCCAGTCGCCGTCCGTGCGCTGCGCGGCACAGAGATAGTCTGCCGCCCTGCGGCTACTCGAATCTTCAGCGTTTCCTGCGGCCACATAGGCGGTCAGCGCCCACGCGGTCTGGGATGCAGTCGTGAAGTTCGCGCGGCCACGCCACCGGGGATCGGCGTAGGAGCGGATGTCCTCGCCGAAGCCGCCGCTCTCCTGCTGCACGGAATCGAGCCAGGCGACTGCGCGCCGCATCGAGGGATGGTCGTGCGGAATGCCGCATGCCTCGAGGCCCGGGAGCGCTGCCCCCGTGCCGTAGATGTGGTTGACGCCCCAGCGGCCGAACCAGGAGCCGTCGTCCTCCTGCTCGGACAGGAGCCACTCGACCCCGCGCTCCGCCGCGTCGCGGTGGACGCCGAGCGTCCCGAGGATCTCCAGCGAGTGCGCAGTGACGTCCGCGCTCGGCTCGTCGGTCACCTTGCCGAAGTCGCAGAACGGGATCTTGTAGAGCCACATCGCCTTGTTGTCCACGTCGAACGCGCCCCAGCCGCCGTCGCGCGACTGCATGCCGACGAGCCACTCGACCCCACGCGCGATTGCGCCCTCCTCCCCGATCCCCAAACCATGCAGCGCGAGCGGCAGGACCGCCGTGTCGTCAATGTCGGGGTAGTTGTCGTTCTCGTACTCGAAGGCCCAGCCGCCGGGAGCGAGGTCGGGCCGGCGGATTGCCCAGTCGCCCTTGACGCGCACCTCCTCCGCGAGCAGGTACTCGCCTGCTCGAACGAGCTGGCGGTGGTCGTCGGGAACGCCGCACGCGCGGAGCGCGAGCAGGGCAAGCGCCGTATCCCAGACCGGCGACTGGCACGCCTCCGGCCGCAGCCGCTCGCCGTCGTCGACCATGAACGCCTGCCAGCCCTCGACGGCTTTGCCGAGCGTCGGGTCGTCGAGCCCGTGGCCGAGCGCGGCAAGCGCGATGATCCCCCATACCCACGGCGGCTGGATCCCGCCCCACGATCCGTCCGCCTCCTGCCGCTCCCGGATCCAGCGCTCGGCGGTGACGAGAGCGCGCCTGCGGACCGGATTCGGTCGCCCCACCGGACGCGTACGGCCGGGTATTGCCCCGATCGCGGCGAGGTCGAGGTCAGCCGGCCTCACGGGGCGCAGGGACTGCGCAACGGCGAGCGCGACGAACGTCTGCCGCGCCCAGCAGGCGAAGTTGTAGATCGAGAACGGCGCCGACGGCGGCAGCAGGACGAGCTCGGGCGGGATCGGCACCATCCTCTGCCACGGCCACTGGCCGAGCAGGGCCATGAAGCACTTCGTGAACAGACGGCTCTTCGGGATCCCTCCCTCGCGCTGGATGTAGCGGAGCGCGCGGGCTCCCGGGTCGACTCCCGCGAGCCGGCAGGCGACGTAGGCCTCGATCGACGTCGAGAGATCAGGCGGACCCTCGAACCAGATCGACCAGGTGCCGTCGTCGCGCATCCGCGCGAGGAGCTCGTTTGCGATCCGCCGGTCGAGGTCGGACGTGCGGAGGCCCAGGTAGTGGTTCCAGAAGAGGTGCTGCGAGGTCATCGTCACGTTGGACTCGAGCTCCCCGACCCAGACCCCGCTGGGACGCTGCAGCTCGAGTAGGCGGCGCGTGCCGCGATCGATCGCCTCGTCGAGGCGCGTCAGCTCGGCGGTGGCGGCCATCTCAGGCCGTAACTCTGGCGGAAATGCCGCTCAAGATGTGCTGAGCCGCCGCCCGGCCGCTGCGGATCGCGCTCTCCATCGTCGCCGGCCAGCCCGTGTCGGTCCAGGTGCCGGCGCGCGCAACGTTCGGACGCGACGTCTCGACTCCCGGCCGCTCGACGCCCGGCCGCAGCGCAACGGTCGCGTACGGCTCGCGACTCACGCGCGACCAGAGCAGCTCCGCATCGCCGAGCCGACTCGTCAGCTGTGCTGCGATCCGCTCCACGAGCTGGCGGCCACGGACCTCTAGCAGCTCGGGCACGCCGCTCGAGACGACGGTGAGGTACTGGCCCACCGCGCGCGGGGCATGGCCGAGAAGGCGGCCACGATCGAAGACCCAGTGTGCGTCGGTGCCGAGCAAGGCGGCAAGCGGGACGTCGAGGATGGGCCGGTCGAACCAGAGATGGACACTCACGATCGGCGAGTCCTCGAGCGAAGGTTCCGGCTCGCCGAGCAGGCGCGCACTCTCTCGCGGCGGAACGGCGAGAACGATCGCGTCGGCATCGAGCTCGTCGAGCGTCTCGACGCGCCGCTCGAGTTGGACGCGGTCACCGAGAGCGCGACCAGCCGCGTCTCCGTGCATCCAGCCAAGGGGCTTCGTCGGCAGGATCAGATCGCTGTTCCTGCGCGGCCCGAGCAACGCCGTCCGCACGGTGAACAGGCCGGCTTCGGCGTCGACCTCATCCGCCGGCAGGTTGAGGGCGGGCCTGACGAAGACGTCCCAGAAACGCTCGATCGCAGCGTCGGACGCGCCGAGACGCCTCAGCAGCGAACCGAACGTCTCGCCGGCCTCCGCACTTGCATTCCGGCAGCGAGCCGTGACGAGGGGGATGCGCAGCCGATCACGATGCGGCAGGTGCGAGTACCGCAGCAGAGTCGCGGGGCTGGGCGCAATCGTCGCGAACCGGCCGTCCTCGTCCACCACCGGAAGCCCAAGCCGCGTGCGAATAAACGAACCTCCCTCCCCGATCCGGTCGAGGAAGCGCAGGTACTCCGTGAAGCAGCCGAGCGCGATGTGCTGCCCGTTGTCGGGCGGCGGCTCGGGATCGCCTTCGCGCGCGGGCAGCGTCTGCACTGCACCGCCGAGTGTCGGCCGCGCCTCGAGCACGGTCACCGCATGACCCGCGTCGACGAGGTCGAGCCCTGCGGCCAGGCCCGCGAGGCCTCCGCCGACCACAGCCACCTTCATCCGAGCAGTCCCTTCGCAACGACGGCGAGCTTGCGCGGCGTGGAGAGCCGAGTCTTCTCCCCGAACACGTCGAAGCCACCCGCCTCGATGCGGGCGAGCGTCTCGCGGTAGAGCCCTGCGAACGTGCGCACGCAGAGCGCGCTGCGCCGGTCGAGCGTCTCGAGCAGCCGCAGCCCCTCGGCGAGATACGCGCGCGCGCGCTCGGCCTGGAAGGCCATCAACTCCCGGAAGTCCGGCGAGGGCGCGAGCTCCTCGACCCCGAAGGCTGCAAGCTCGTCCTGAGGCAGATAGATCCGGCCGAGCCGCCGATCCTCGTCGACGTCGCGGATGATGTTGATCAGCTGGAGCGCGATCCCGAGCGTCATTGCGTGCTCCGTGTCTTCAGAGCCGTACACCGGGACGCAGGCAAGGCCAACGGCGCCGGCGACCTTCTCGCAGTACCCGCGCAGCTCACCGAAGTCGGCGTACGTTGTCTGCTCGATGTCCTGCAACCCGCCGTCGACGAGCGCGGCGAGCGGGTCACGCGGAATCCCGAAGCGCTCGCGCGCGTCGCGCAGCGCGACGAAGACCGGATCCGCGGAATCGCCGTCGAGCGCTGCCCGGAGCCGCTCGAGCTCCGCCCGTTTCTCCGCCGGAGGCAGCTCTCCGTCCGCTACGTCGTCCACCCAGCGGGCGAACGCGTAGATCGCGGCGATGGCCCGCCGCTTCGCGCGCGGGAGCACCATGATCCCGTAGGCGAAGTTCTTCGCCTCATGGCGCGTGATGCGCTCGACCGCGGCGTACGCCGCCTCGACGGAGACCGTGCTCATCGGACGAGCACGAGCGCAGCCTCGCGAGCGAGACGCGCGCGCGACGGCCGCGGGCGACTGCTGAAGACGTCCCAGCCGGCCGACTCGAGCACGTCAAGCGCGGCCAGTCCGCCGCGGGCAAACAGCGCGACCGCGCGCCCGAGCCGGCCGCCGATCCGGACCCGAAGCACCTCTCCCGCCGCGAGGAGCTCCACCGCGCGCTGGGCCTCGAACCGCAGCAGTGCACGCAGATCCTCGCCCGGCCGGTCCAGCGGAGGATCGCCAAACGAACGCCTGTCCTCCGCGGGGAGGTAAATCCGCCCGAGCTCGAGGTCACGCGGCACGTCCTGGAGAAAGTTCACGAGCTGGAGCCCCGTGCAAACCGAATCGCTCGCCGCGACGAGCTCCGGGTCGTCGAGCCGCCGCAACACGCCGAGCACCAGCCGGCCGCACGGGTCGGCGGAATGAACGCAGTAGTGCTTGAGGTCCGCCCACGTCGCGTACTCGCCGACGCGCTGATCCATCCGGTTAGCCTCGATCAGCCGCAGAAACGGCTCGCGCGGCAGGTCGAACTCACGGATCGTCGGCTCGACGTTGCGCAGCACCGGCCACGTCGCGTCCCCGGCGAAGGCGGCGTCGACCTCCCGCTCGAGCTCGTCGAGAGCCACGAGCCGGTCACCGTCGTACGCATCGCCGAGCTCGTCCACGAACCGCGCGTAGCAGTAGAGCGAGCGGATGTGCGGACGCAGGTGGCGTGGGAAGAGAACCGAGCCGACCGGGAAGTTCTCACCGGCGGCTCGCGCTGCGACGTCGGCGAGCTCCACGCGTTCATTCTTGCTTGAATGGCCCGCGCGGCGGAGATCGCCCCTGCTGCATGAAACGGGAGGAGGAAACGTTGACGGACGCCGGAGCACCGGGTCCCGGAGTGTCCGGAGGACGGGAATCCGCGGTGGCGGGAGTCGACCGCAGGGACGATGCCGTCGTCGTTTCGCTTGCCGGGGAGCTCGACCTCTACAACGCCGAAGAGGTGCGGAGGGCGCTTCTCGAAACGCTGGCCGACGGGCCCGCGCTGCTCGTGGTCGACCTCAGCGAGGTCACATTCATCGATTCGACCGCGCTCGGCGTCCTGATCGAGGCCCGCTCGCGAATGAACGACCGCACCGGCTTCCGGCTCGCGGCGCCTGGTCTCGAGGTTCGCCGGGCGCTGGAGGTCTCGGGACTCGATCGCCACTTCGTCGTCCACGACACGGTCGCGGACGCGGTCGGCTCGACCGGCTGACGATGCCGATTCGCGACCCGCTACTCCCGGCCGAGTCCCTCGCGCGCTACGCCGATGCGATCGTCCGCGCCTCGCTAGGGATCGGGGAGGGGGACTCCCTCATCGTCCTGGCGCAGCCCGAGCACCGCGAGCTGTCCGTCGCGATCGCCGGGTCCGCCTATGGCGCTGGCGCGCAGTTCGTCGAGATCGTCAACTCCGATCCGCTCGTGACCCGCGCGCGGCTGCTCCACGGTTCCGACGACGCGATCGGGTCGCTTTCGCCGTGGAGCCGTCGCCGGTTCCGAGAGGTCTCAGGCCCGCGCGGGGCGCTTCTCCAGGTCGCGGGGGACGGCGACTCCGGCTACCTGGACGGCATCCCGCCGAAGCGCATCGCGACCGACTTCGCCGGCTTTTCGAAGCACATCGCCTTCCTACGCCATGCGCAGCTGAATTTGCGCGCCCGTTGGGCGATTGCGGGGTGGCCGACCGACTACTGGGCCGGCCAGGTCTATCCGAACCTCGCGCCGCTCAAGGCAAAGCGTCGCCTGGCCAAGGACCTCCTCCGCTTTTGCCGCCTCACCGATGAGGATGGAAAGGGGACGAGCGGATGGGTCAAGCACCTGCGCACGCTCGACCGGCGCTCGAAGAAGCTGACCAGGCTCGCCCTCGCAGGGCTCGAGCTGCGCGGCCCCGGCACGGAGCTCGATCTCGGCTTCGTCCCAGGCACAGTCTGGCTCGGCGGCCCGGAAACGCTCGTCGACGGCCGAACGCAGGCGCCGAACATCCCCACCGAGGAGGTCTTCACGAGCCCGGACGCTCGCGCAACGAGCGGCACGTTCCGTTGCACGTTCCCGCTCTCGTTCCGCGGCCGGCTCATCCACGGGCTGCGCGGCGAGTTCTCGAACGGCCGGCTCGTCCGCCTCGACGCCGACTCCGACGACGACCGCGACTTCGTCGCCACGTTCATCGACGCCGACCGGATGGGGCGGCGGCTCGGGGAGGTGGCGCTCGTCGACTCCTCCTCGCGCATCGGCCAGGCCGGGCGCATCTACTACAACACGCTCCTCGACGAGAACGCGGCAGCCCACATCGCGTTCGGCAGCGGTTTCGGAGGCACGCGTTCGGAGACACCCGCACGCGGGGTGAATCGCTCATCGACGCATCTGGACGTCATGATCGGAAGCTCGAAGCTCGAAGTGACCGGCATCGCCGCGCGCGGCCGGCGGATCCCGCTGATTCGCGACGGCGCCTGGCAGATCTGATCCTGAGAGCTGCAGGGGTCGCGGCGCTCGCCGCCACCATCGCGCTGGCAGCGGGGTGCGGCGGGGGCTCGCAGCCGAGAGCGAAGACGAGAGCGTCGGCGGCCGGCGCACCGAAATGCACGCTTTCCGCGAAACAGCGTCGCGTGATCCGTAGGGCGAACCGGATGATCGTCCAGATGCACAAGCTCGAACGGCCGCTGAAGACCGTTCACGAGCACGGGCCGCTGAAGCTCGAGCTGCTGCTCAACCGCTTCCTCCTCAGCATCGGCGTATTGCCCGTGGACGACCGTGCGCTCCTCATCCGCAAGGCGAAGAGCGCGGTCGGCCTCTGCCGCGACTGCTTCGACGCACTCGAAGCCATGGAGCCGGCAACGCAGACGCGCTTCGGCGAGTCCCCTTGCAAGCCAGGCTTTTAGGGCGCGAGCAACCGACGGAGGGCGTCGGCGTCGGTGCGTAGCTCGGCCTCAGGATGCGGCGGAGGCTCGTCAGCCGGGAAGGGGAACGGCCAGCCCGGACGAGGATCGTCGGCGTAGCGCGGCACGACGTGTGCGTGCAGGTGCGGAAGCGAGTTGCCGAGTAGGTCGTAGTTGAGCTTCACCGGAGCGAAATGGCTCTCGAGCGCTCGACCGACGGCGAGGAGCTCGCGCCAGAACGCCGCGGCCTCCTCCTCGTTCAGCTCCGTCGGCTCGGCGACATGCCGTCCGCGCCAGATCACGATCGTGTACCCACGCTGGATCCCCGCGCGCTGGAGGTAGGCGTCGGCGACATCGCCCGCCAGGATCCGGAGGCCGAAACGAGTCTCCTCCGGCCGCCCCTCGGCGCACATCGGACAGCCTTCGCCTCGGCGAAGCGCGTAGAACTCGGCCGGCCACTCCACAACCGGATTATCCTCGGCGCGATGCCGGAGACGCCGGAGCAGTTCTGGGAGCGAACGCACGACCAGTTGCAAGCGCCACCGGTACACGAATGGGACACGTGGCCGTTCGAGGGCCCCGCGCAGCCCCGACGGCTCGCGCCTCCCGTCGAGCGCGAGAAGCCGCGTCACGGCGAAGGCGGAGTCGACTGCCGTGCCTGCGCGGCGCCTGACGACGCGTACGTCTGGACGCACGAGCGCTGGCGGCTCCGCCCGCTCGATAAACCGAGCGGCCTGCCCGTCGTCGTCCTCCTCGAACCACGCGAGCACTTCTCCTCGCCCGGCGACCTGCCCGAGGAGCTTGCGGCCGAGCTCGGCGTCCTCGTCGCGCGGATCGAGCGCGCCGTGCGCTCGGTGGAGGGAGTCGGCCTCGTCCACGTGCTTCGCTACGGCGAGGGCGGCGAGCACCTCCACATCTGGTTCATGGCCCGCCCCGCCCGGATGGAGCAACTGCGCAGCAGCTTCGCGGCGATCTGGGACGACGTCTTGCCTCCGACGCCGGAGGACATCTGGCGGGGGAACCTCGAGCTCGTCGCGGCGGCGCTCGGCGACTAGCCGTCCACCAACAACCCGTTGAGCGGCCCCCACAGCGCTTCGCTGCGGCGCGAGACGTGCGGCAGCAGGGTGAGCTTCCCGTCGGCCCAGCCGTCGCGCCTTCTCTGTTCAAGCCGCTCCTTGGCCAGCGGCAGCCAGAGCTCGTCGAATACGCGAGCCGGATCGCCGTCGATCTCCTCCCGCGGCCGCTCGAGATGCTCCTCCCACAGCCTCAGCCGCACCTCGCGCGCAAACGCGGGGTCGCGGACGATGACGTTCGCCTCCGTGTCGTTGAAGAGCGAGTGCTCGTTGAGGTTCGCCGAGCCGATCGTCACCCACTCGTCGTCGATGACGGCCGCCTTCGAGTGGACGTAGACCGGGTTGCCGCCCGGGCCCGGCTGATACAGCGTGCAGGCGAGGAAGCGGGTCGTCTCCTCCCCCTCCTCCTTGTCGGCGTTGATCTGGAGGCCGACCTGGCCACGGCTGTCATCGGTGCCGTTGTTCGGGTGCGCCGGGAGGAGCGTGATGATGCGGAAGTCGTCGCTCGGCGGCCGCCGGAGCTTCTCGGCGAGGACGAAGCACACCTCCGGTGACCAGAGGAACTGGCTCTCGAGATAGATGAACCGCTCGGCGGCGCGCAGGGCACGCAGGTAGCTCTCGAGGATCGACCACTCCCCGTGGCGGCACGGGTCGTACAGCCGCTCGGGCACAGTTCGCACGAGCTGTGCCTCGATCCCGTCGTCGAGAGGTGCCAACTCCGGCGGCTCGCGGACGTTCCCGTTGTCGCCGGTCGTCGCGCGCCAGCGCATGAGGAAGTGCCGCGCGACGTCGGCGACGATCGGCCCCTCGAGCCGAATCGCGCTGTCGTGCCAACCGAGCCCGTCGCGGCGCGGGTGATCGTCCGAGTCGAGCCTGTCGCCGCCCAGCCCTGTCAGGTCGATTCCGCCGACAAAGGCCCTCTCGTCGTCGACGATGACGAGCTTCTCGTGGTGGCAGTGGAACGGCCGCTCCTTGGCGTCGAGGCCCATCGAGATGCGCGTGCCGCGGACGAGCTCGTCGCGCGCTCGCCGCACTTCCCGTCGGTCCGGATGAAAGAGCGGCAGCGGCGCACCGGCCCATGCGAGCACGCGTACGTCGACCCGCTCTGCCGCGTCCGCGAGCAGCTCTCGCAGTGTCGGCCCTCCGTCCTCGAGTCGGAACGCCGGGTCGAAGTGCCAGCCCGCGAGGTGAACGTGTGAGCGCGCAGAGCGGATCGCGTCCGCGATTCGCGGCAGCGCCGCACATCCGTCGACGTACGGCTCGACGCGGCAACCCGTCCGCGGCTCGAACGAGGCATTACGGGCCCAGCCGCCCGCGGGCGGGTCGATCGCCTGCGAGCTGCCGTGCCGACGCAGCCGCAAGACATGCCGGGCGCGGATCACGCGCTCGATCGTCTCCCCGACGACGTCGTCGAGCCGGTTCAGCGGAAAGGGGGCCACGGGGCGCTCATGCCCCGCAGCGCGGAACTATCACCCCGTCGTCGAGGGGTACTGCGAATAGCCGTAGCTGTACGTGCCGTCGCCGTTGATCTCCGTGCCGTTGAGGTCCGGCGTCGGGAAGTTCTCGACGGGCAGGTTCTCGACCGCAGGGCCCATGAAGTCGTGCCAGATCTCCGCGGGCAGGGTCCCGCCGGCCACCCCGGCGACCCCCTCGACGTTGAGGAGCGGGATCTCGCCATGCGGATAACCGACCCAGACGCACGTGGCGAGCTGCGGCACGTAGCCGCAGAACCAAGCGTCCTGGAAGTTCTCGGCGGTGCCGGTCTTGCCCGCGACGGGCCGGCTGAGCGCAGCCGCGGTGCCGGTGCCGTGCTGGACGACGCCCTGGAGTGCATAGGTGAGCTCAGCCGCGACGTTCGGCCCGAGCACTCGCGTCCCCTTCACGCCGTGCGCGATTCCGGCGATCAGCTTCCCGTTCGGCCCGCGGACGCTCTCGAACGCCTGCGGGTCGTGCTGAATGCCGCCCGAGGCGAAGGTCGCGTAGACGTCGGTCATCTCGAGCGGGTTGAACCCGACTGCTCCCAGCGTGATCGCACACGCCGGCTGGAAGAACGGACCGGTCGGCGTCGTGATCCCGAGCCGGTGCGCCGTTGCCATGACGTTCCGCACACCGACCTTCGCGATCAGCTGCGCGAAGATCGTGTTCACGGAGTTGGCCGTCGCGTCGAGGAGGTTCATCGTCCCGGCCGCCTCGTCGGCGTAGTTGTGGACGTCCCAGGCTCCATTCTTGTCCTGACACTCCGGCGTGATGATGTGTAGCTCGGGCGGGCCGTAGAAGGTCGAGTAGAGCGAGTCTCCGGCGCTCAGCGCCGTCGCGAGGGTGATCGGCTTGAAGGAGCTGCCGGTCGACCGGTGGCCCTGCGTCGCGAAGTTGAACTGCATCCTGCGCCCACTCGGGAGGTAGTCGACCATCGCCTTCACGGCTCCGGTGCGCGGATCGATCGCGACGAGCGCCGCCGCGGGATCGGTGGACGTGCGGAGCACGGAGCTGATCGAGTGCAGAGCGAGCCCCTGCAGCCGCGTGTCGAGCGTCGTTCGCGCTTTGAGGCCACCGAGCTCCACTTGATGCTGACCGAGTTTTTCGGCGAGCTGCTGGGTGGCCCAGCCGAAGAAGTTCGGCTGGTGAAGCTGCGTGTACAGGTGCCCGGGCCTCAGCAGAAGCGGCTTCTTCTCCGCGCGGCGAAGCTTCGCCGCCGTGATGTAGCCGTTCTTCCACATCGCCCGCAACACTTCGTTTCGGCGGGCGAGTGCAGCGTGGGGATTGAGAATCGGGTCGTCGGTCGTCGGCGCCTGAGGCAGGCCGGCGAGTAGCGCGGCCTGCACGAGCGTGAGGTCCGAGGCGCTCTTCGAGAAATACGTTTGCGCAGCCGCTTCGGCGCCGTAGGCGTGCCGCCCGTAGAAAACCTCGTTCAGGTAGTCCGCGAGGATCGCCTTCCGCGACAGCTTCTGGAAGACCTTCTCCGCGAGGCAGGCCTCCTTGATCTTGCGCGACAGCGTCCGCTGGTTGCTCCCGATGTACAGGTTGCGGACGAACTCCTGGGTAATCGTCGAGCCGCCCTGGACGATGTGTCCCTTCGAAATGTCCTGGTAGAAGGCGCGGGCGATGCCCTGGTAGTCGAGTGCGCCGTGCTGCCAGAACCGGGCATCCTCGATCGCCACCGTTGCCTCGGGAAGCCAGGACGAGATCTTCGCGAGTGGCAGCGGCTGCCGGTTCGTGGCCGACGGGACGACCCCGAGCAGGCGCATGCGATTCGTGTAGAGGAACGAGTTCTCGCCGAGCTTCAGTGGACGGAGGTCGGCGAAGCTGCACGTCGAGAGCAGGATCTGCCGGCCCGTGAACGCGACGGTCGTGACCGCGAGCGCGA
>DATFHC010000154.1:0-7643 GCA_035248765.1 Gaiellaceae bacterium | reverse complement strand
TGCCAAAGAGGAGTGTCGAGGGACGAGCGCGTGCCTCCCTCGGGCTCGAGCCACTCGAGCTCGTAGTCGACATCGCCCCCGAGCACTGCGCGAATCACGGGATCGACGTGCTCGGGTTGCTGTCCCGGCAGGAGCCGACAGTCGACCTCGATCGTGCACAGAGCGGGGATCACGTTGCGCTTGCTCGAGGCGGAGATGATCGTCGGCGAGAACGTCGCCCCGAGCAGCGCCTCGACGAAGTCCGCACCGGGCTCCGAGAGCGCGCGTGTCCGCTCGACCGCTTCGACTGCGGGAGGCACCTCGCCGAGCACGGCCCGCAGGAATCCTTCGACCTCGGGGCCGAGCTGCGGCTCCGGCCGGTAAGCGGCGAGCCGCTCGATCAGGACGGCCGCCTTGACGAGCGCGTTGTCAGCGATCCCCGGCATCGAGGCATGGCCGGAGCGGCCGCGCACGTGGATCCGGAACGGCGCGGTCTTCTTCTCCGCCGTCGTGCACTCGTAGATCGCGGTGCCGTCCGCGAGCATGAGCCGGTCGCCCCCGCCCTCGTTGATCGCGAAGTCGCAGCGAATCGCATCCGGATGCTCGCGGCAGAGCCAGGAGAGGCCGAAGTCGTCGCCGACCTCCTCGTCGGCGGTCGCCGCGAAAATCAGGTCGCCGCTGGGCCGGAACCCGTCGCGTGCGAGCGAGGCGACGGCCACCGCGTTCGCGGCCACCTGCCCCTTCATGTCGAGCGCGCCGCGTCCCCAGACCTCACCGTCGCGCAACTCGCCGGAGAACGGCGGCACCGACCACTCCGCCGGGTCGGCGAGGACGACGTCCGTGTGCGAGAGGAGGAGGAGAGCCGGTCCGTCGCCGCCGGGAATCCGGGCGACGAGGTTCGCGCGCTCAGGCACCTTGGCGATCAGCTCGCACTCGACGCCGCTCGCCTCGAGGAAGTCGCGCAACAGCTCGGCGGCAGCCGTCTCGTTGCCGGGCGGATTCGTCGTGTCGACGCGGATCAGCCGCTGCAGGAGATCCGTGACTTCTTCACGCAGCGACGTCGCGCTCACCGGCGCGTACCGAGCACAAGGAGGTAGTTGCGCTCGAGGATTCCCGGCGCGAGGTAGTCGAGGTAGACCTGCTCTGCGTGCTCGCGCGCCACCGCAGTCTGCTCCGAGAGCCACGCTCTCAGCGGCGGCATGGACGTGGAAGCGAGCTCCCAGAGCTCCTCGCCAGAATCCGCCTCGATCCGCCAGCCTCCGGTCTCGAGCTCGAGGTCGAAGGCGTCGCCGAGAAGGGCGCGTACGTGCTCCTCCCTCGCCCACTCCCGCGCGTCCGGACCTTCCGCGAACGTGCGCCCTGCGCGGGTCCCCACCTCCGACCATTCGTCCTTGGGCCACGCCGTGAGCGCCAGGCGGCCGCCGGGCCGGCACACCCGTGCGAGCTCGGCCGCGGTGGCCGCGTGGTCGGCGGCGAAGACCGCTCCGAACGCCGACGCGACGGCGTCGAACGAGGCGTCGGCGTAGGGAGGCTGCTGGCAATCCCCCTCGTCGAGCTGGATCTCGAGACCCTCGGCTGCCGCTGCGCGGCGCGCCTTCGCGAGCTGGTCGGCCGAGATGTCGACGCCGACGACGTTTGCGCCGGCACGCGCCGCACGGAGCGCCACCCCGCCGGTGCCGCAGGCGACGTCGAGAACGCGGTCGCCGGGCGCGATCGCGAGCGCAATGACGATGCGGTCGTGGATCGGCGCGAAGGTCTCCGCGATGCGTTCGTAGGTAGCGCCGCTCCAGGCGTCCGCAACAGACCCGGCCACGCAGCGGAGCATACTGAGGTCATGAGCGACCTCTTCTCCGATGCTGCAGACGCGCGCGCCGGCGACGTCGCGCCGCTCGCACAGCGCCTACGGCCGGCGAGCCTCGGCGAGTTCGTGGGCCAGGAGCACGTGCTGGGCGAGGGCTCGGCGCTGCGGCGCGCGATCGAGGAGGACCGCGTCCACTCGTCGATCTTCTACGGGCCGCCCGGCAGCGGGAAGACGACGCTCGCTCGGATCGTCGCGGCCACGACCGGCGCCGCCTTCGAGGAGTTGTCGGCCGTGTCGGCGACGGTGAAGGACGTACGCGAGGTCCTCGCCCGCGCCCGGGAGCGGCTCGGCACGACCGGAACCCGCACGATCCTCTTCCTCGACGAGATCCACCGCTTCAACAAGGCGCAGCAGGACGCGCTCCTACCCGGCGTCGAGTCGGGTCTCCTGACGCTGATCGGCGCAACGACGGAGAACCCGTACTACGAGGTCAACTCCGCCCTCATCTCACGGACGCAGGTCTACGAGCTCGAGACGCTGACGCCGGAGGAGATGGCCGTCGTCGTCCGACGCGGGCTGAGCGAGGTCGGTGGCGAGGCGTCGGATGAGGTGGTGGAGCTGATCGCGCACCGATCCGGCGGCGACGCCCGGACCGCGCTCAACATCGTCGAGCTCGCGACCGCGACCGCCGACGGCGCCGTCACCGCGGAGAACGTCGAGGACGCGGCTCGCAAGCCGCCGCTCGTCTACGACAAGGCCGGCGACGCGCACTACGACTACACCTCCGCCTTCATCAAGTCGATGCGCGGCAGCGATCCCGATGCGGCCGTCTACTACCTCGCCGCGATGCTCGAAGGAGGCGAGGACGCGCGCTTCATCGCGCGGCGGATGATCGTGCTCGCGTCAGAGGACATCGGCAACGCCGACCCACGCGCACTCCTCGTGGCGGTCGCGGCTGCACAGGCGGTTGAGCACGTCGGACTCCCGGAGGCGCGCCTCAACCTCTCCCAGGCCGCGATCTACCTCGCACGCGCGCCGAAGTCGAACGCGAGCTACATGGCGCTCAACCGAGCCGCTGCGGACGTGCGGGAGCGGGGCGCAGCACGGCCACCGAAGTCGCTCCGGGACGGCTCGTGGTACGGCCGCCGACTCGGACACGGCGAGGGGTACGTCTATCCGCACGACGATCCGGAAGGCTTCGAGACGAGCTACCTCCCGGAGGAGCTCGAGGGTCGCCGTTATTACGAGCCGTCCGGCTCGGGCGAGGAGAGCGCGGACGAGAACGTGTCGTAGGCGTCGCGGCCGAAGACGGCGAAGATCACGTGCTCGAGCGTCTGCGGCTCGAAGCTGCGTGTCTCTCCGGCCATGATCCGGGCGCAGTCCTCGAGCGCGAATCCACCGACTCCCGTTCCGAAGGCGGGCAGCGCGAGCGAACGGCAGCCGAGCTCGTCCGCTAGCTCGAGGCAGGAGTGCGTCGTGCGCCCGACGAGATCGCCGTCCGTCCGCAGGTTCTGTCCCATCACGGCGCCGTGGATCACCCAGCGCGCCGGGAGGCTCCCCGCGGTGGTCGCCACTGCGCTGCCGAGCGGAATCGGCCCGAGCGTCATCGCTTCGCGCTCGATCTCGTCGCCGCCCGCACGCTTCAACGCTCCGGCAACGCCGGCTCCCATCCAGAGCCGGTCGTTCGCGGCGTTCGCCACGGCGTCCGCTTCGACGGCGGCGATGTCGCCCTCGCGGACCTCGAGTCGAAGCACTAGAGGATGCGAGCGCCGAGCGCCGATGCGACGAGCTCGACGGCGAGCTGACCCGTCGCGTTTTCGCGATCGAGGATCGGATTGACCTCGACCACGTCGAGTGAATCGAGAAGGTCGGACTCCGCCACCGTCTCCATCGCGAGGTGCGCCTCCCGATACGAGAGACCCCCGCGGACCGGAGTCCCGACGCCCGGCGCGTAGTCGGGGTCGACGACGTCCATGTCGAGCGAGACGTGGAGGAACGCCGCACCCGATGCATGTGCCAGCGCCTCACGCATGCAGGGCTCGATCCCGATCCGGTCGACCTCACTCATCGTGAAGACCTTCGCGTCGATCCGCTGCAGAAGCTTCCGCTCACCGTCGTCGAGCGAGCGGACGCCGACGAGCGCCAGCTTCCCCACCTCGACCGCCGGAAGGGGCCAGCCGTCCCGCCGAAACAGGTCGCCGGCGAGCCCGAGCGCGGCCGCGAGCACCATGCCGTGGACGTTGCCGGTCGGGGACGTCTCGGGTGAGTTCACGTCGCCGTGTGCGTCGACCCAGACGACGCCGCCCGGCCCTCGAGCCTTCGCCATACCCACGAGCGAGCCGAGCGCGACGGAGTGATCGCCGCCGAGGACGAGAGGCATTGCGCCGCGTCGGGCGGCGGCCTCGACGAGATGCGCGAGACGGTCGCAGAGGTCGAGGATCTGGGGGAGATAGCGCGCACGCTCGTCGCCCATCTCGGCCGTCTCGACCACGGGTGAAATTACGTTCCCCTCGTCGGAAACCTGTACTCGGAGCTTCTCCCTGAGCTGCTGCTCGAGCCCCGCGTAGCGAATCGCGGACGGCCCCATGTCGACGCCACGCCGCCCGGCACCGAGATCGAGCGTCCCGCCGATCACGGCAACCTCACGGGCGGCCTCCTCCACGCTCACGGCGGGAGGCTAACGGGAAGTGAAGTGGCGAGGGCCGGACTCGAACCGGCGACACCCCGGTTTTCAGCCGAGTGCTCTACCAGCTGAGCTACCTCGCCGCTGGCGGTCGGTCAGTGTAGCCGGGCCACTTCGCGCATTCCGCTACACCTGCGGATCGAAGCTACCCTGAACGAGTCGCGATTTCTTCGCAACGTGCGGGCTTTCGCCCGCAGGGGTCTTGATCCGCCGGAGGAGGCTTCTTAGCTTCCTCCGTGTCACGGGTCGTTCACGAATCAGGGGGAGGACAGCACACCGATGAGCACGATCGCGGCCGCGTTCCGGGGGGACGGGATCCTGGAGCGCTACTTCGGCTTTGCCGCGCGAGGAACGACGTTCGCGCGGGACACGATGGCCGGCGCCACGACCTTTGTCGTGATGTCGTACATCATCTTCGTCAATCCGATCATCCTGACCGGAGCGACGCCCAAGTTCGGACCGTCACTCGCGTTCGGCGCGGTCCTGACGAGCACCTGTCTCGTGGCAGGCGTGATGTCGATCCTCATGGGATTGACCACGAACTACGCCTACGCGATCGCCCCGGGCATGGGCCTGAACGCGGTCGTCGCGTACGGCCTCGTCGCGAGCGGCAAGGCGAGCTTCCCCGAGGCGATGGGGCTCGTGGTGCTCGAGGGCGCCGCGATGGTGGTGCTCGCGGTGACCGGCCTGCGCGAGCTGATCTTCAGGGCGATTCCGCTCGAGCTGAAGAAGGCGATCGCGATCGGGATCGGCCTCTTCATCGCGTTCATCGGCCTCTACAACTCGGGGATCATCGCGAACGTCGATCCGGCGGGCGGTCAGCCGGTGACGCTCGGCAACTTCACGACGTGGCCGATCTTCGTCACGATCTTCGGCCTCGTCTTCACGATCGCATTGCGGGCGATCCGCTTCCGCGGCGACCTCATCGTCGGGATCATCGGCACCACGGTCGTCGCGACGATCATCAATTCGCTCGTCAGCCACCACCGTGCCTTCGGCACGGAGACGGCCACGTGGCCGGGCTGGCATCACCTCTATGCCAGGCCGGACTTCAGCCTCCTCGGCAACATCAGCATGCACTCGTTCTCGACGACGCAGCTCGGCGTCGTCGCCTCGCTCGTCTGGGTCTTCTCGCTTTTCCTGAGCGACTTCTTCGACTTCTCGGGAACGGCGATCGGCGTCGGGAAGCAGGCGGGCTACGTCGACCAGGACGGCAATATCCCGAAGTTCAAGAAGGCGCTGATCGTCGACGGCCTCGCCGCCTCTGCGGGCGGGTTTGCCTCGGCGTCGTCGGCGACGACCTTCATCGAGTCGGGCTCGGGCGTCGCGGCCGGCGGCCGCACCGGCTGGGTTGCGATCGTCGCCGGGCTCCTCTTCTTCCCGTTCATGTTCATCTCCCCGCTGATCGGCATGGTGCCCGCGCAGGCCACTGCGGCTGCGCTTGTCGTGGTCGGCTGGCTGATGGTCTCGACGCTCACCGAGATGGAGGGTGAGGCCGAAGGCAAGACCGCGACGAAGCTCGCCGGGATCGATTTCCACGATCTCGCGATCGGCCTCTCGGCGGCGCTCGCGATCATGATCATGCCGTTCACCTACTCGATCACGAACGGGATCGGGTTCGGCTTCATCACCTACACCGTGATCTGCGCCGCGCGGCGCGAGTGGAAGCGGATCCACCCGTTCATGTGGGTCGTGACCGCGGCGTTCGTCCTCTACTTCCTCGTTCCGCTGCTTCAGCAGCACGTCAGCTGGTTCGGCGGGCACCTGGCGTAACGGCCAGAAAAGAGGTGAGGCCCCCGTGGACGCCTGAGCGTTCTCGGGGGCCTCTGGTCGTTCGGACCGGTGCGACCGTGTCGCGGACGACCGTTGCTCCCGACCTTACTGCCTCTTGGCGCGAAGCGCCGTGGCCGGCTCCGCCGAAAACTCCGCAAATACCGCGAAGCCCCGGCGGCCAAGCTCCTCGCGGAGACGTTCCGGCGCGACGTAGATCGGCGTCTCGGCGCCCCTGGAGAAGGAGAGCACCAGCGTCCCTTCCGGCGCGACGACACGGGCGAGCTCGTCGAAGAATGGGATCATGTTCGAGAGGACGACGAGATCGAAGGCGCCGTCGGGACTGCTGAGCGCCGCGGCGTCGCCGACCTCGAAGCTGACCCGATCCGCGAGCTCGGTCGGCACCTTCCGCCGCGCTTCGTCGATCATCCCCGAGCTCAGGTCGATGCCGACGATCTCTGCCTCGGGGTAGCGGTCCGCGAGCGCGAGCGCCACGACGCCCGTGCCGGTCCCGAGGTCCAGAGCACGCCGCGGCAGAGGGACGTCGGCGAGCGCGAGATCGAGCGCCCCGAGGTGATGCGGGCCGATCCGCGTCTCCCACGTCGGCGCGAGCCCGTCGAACATCGAGCGCAGCGGCCGGCGCAGAGCTCGCCAGAGCAGCGGTCGCCGCACGACTGCGTCGGTCACCATGCGTGCGAAGCGCTGGGCGTCGATCACCGCGCAGCGAGGTCGAGGACGATCTCGCCGCCCTCCTCGAGCCGAAGGAGCTGCGCCGCGCTGCCTCGCGAGACGGCAAGGGCAAGGCTCCCGTAGCTGTCCTCGTACAGGATCAACGCGCCGCGCGGAGCATCCGCGAACGTTCGGGCAAACACGGCGTAGAACCGCTCGCCGCGGGAGACGATCTCCACTCGTGTGCCGGCGCCGAGCTCGGCATCCCCGAGGTGCTCGCGGCGCAGATTGAGCGCGACGTTGCCGAAGCGATCGACGACGAGCGCAACGGCGCGGATCCGGTTCTGGCCCACCTCCGGCTGAGGGATTTCGATGCGCACGAGGGCCTCGGGATCGAGAGGCGGGCCGAGCTCCTCGAGCGACACACCCGTGGCGAGATGGGCGGCGGCAGGCGCAAACAGATCGCGACCGTGGAAGGTTCGCGAGACGGGCTGTAGCGAATAGCCGGCGTTGGCGAGCTCATGTGCCTGGGCGACACCGCCGAAGGCGTCCGCAGCCGGCAGCAGGAGCCCGTTGTCGGGACCGACGTGGAGCCGTCCATGCCCGTCACGCAAGGCGAGGGCGCGCCGCCCGCTCCCCACGCCCGGGTCGACGACCGCGAGGTGGACGCCCGCAGGCATGTAGGGAAGCGTGTTCGCGAGGACGAGGGCTCCCTGCAGGATGTGCCCCGGCCTGACGCCG
>DATFHC010000153.1:0-2538 GCA_035248765.1 Gaiellaceae bacterium | reverse complement strand
AGGTCGTTGAAGTCCTCGCGGCCGGAGAGCTCGACGTACTCGACCTCGTCGAGCACCGCGTTTGCCGCCGCGCGCTCCGTCACCGAGAGCGCGGCGATCTTGGCGCCTTCGCCGGCGACGTTGCCGGCGGCCACGATTCGCGTGAGCGGCAGCTCCGGCACGAGGCCGATCTTGACCGCGCTCGCCGGCGTCAGGTACGAGCCGAACGACCCGCCGAGCAGCACCTGCGCGATCTCGCTCGGCTCGACTCCGAGCTCGCGACAGAGGATCTGCCAGCCGGTCGCGATCGACGCCTTTGCGAACTGGAGCTCGCGCACGTCGCGCTGCGAGAGGTAGACGCCCTCCGCGAGGTGGAAGACGTTCTCCTCGCCGACCTTGCCGAGCCGCTCGGAGGAGTCCGGGACGAAGCGGCCGGAGTGGTCGAGGATGCCGGCGCCCACCAGCTCGGCAACGGCGTCGACCAGCCCGGAACCGCACAGACCCTGTGGCTCGACGTCGCCGATCACGGTCAGCTCCACATCGCCGTCGACGAGCTTGACGCCTTCGATCGCGCCGTCGGCGGCACGCATTCCGCAGCGGATCTGGGCTGCCTCGAACGCCGGCCCGGCGGGAGCAGCGCACGCGAGGGCGCGCGCCGACGAGCCGAGCACGATCTCGGAGTTCGTGCCGACGTCGATGAACAGGCGGTCGCGCCGATCCAGCGTGAGGCCCGTGGCGAGGATCCCGGCCACGATGTCCGGACCGACGTACGCGCCGAGCGCGGGGAAGAGGATCGCCGGGGCGCGGTCGTGCACCGCGAGACCGAAGTCGCTCGCGCTCGCTTCAGGCAGGCGGCGGGCCGCGATCGTGAACGGCGCCATCGACAGCGGTTCCGGATCGATTCCGAGCGCGAGCTGGAGCATCGTCACGTTCCCGGTGACGACGACCTCGTAGACGTCGCGCGGGTCGATGCCCGCCTCGTCGCACACCTCGTCCGTCAACGTGCTCAGGGTCTCGTGCGCGCGCTCCTGCAACCGCTCGAGCGCGTCGTCGTCCATCATCGTCGCCGAGATTCGCGAGATCACGTCCGCGCCGAACGGCTGCTGGGCGTTGAGGATCGAGCGCACCGCCCGAGGCTGGCCGGTCTCGAGGTCGAGGAGGGTCGCGACGACGGTGGTCGTGCCGAGGTCGAAAGCGATGGCATGCCGGTGCCCGGAGGTGTCGCCCGGCTCGACGTCGATCAAGAGGTCGTCCGCGAGTACCGCCGTCACCTTCCAATCGGACTCGCGCAACGTGTGGCCAAGCGTGCGCACGACTTCGAGCGGGACGCGCGGCTCCACGTCGTCCATCGCGTCGAGTAGCCGCTCGAGATCGGAGCGCTGATCCTCGAGCGTCGGCTCGTCGAGCTCGACGTAACGCTTCTGCACGGCCGGACGCAGGATCACGTGCCGGCCGACCCCGGCGAGTGCTGCCTTCGGCCGGGTCTGCAGCGGCGGCACCTCGATGGTCATGTCCTCCTGTGCCGCCGCGCGGCAGGCGAGCCGCCAGCCGTTGCGCAGCTCGTCCGGGGAGAATGCGCGCGGGTCCACGGAGCTGATCTCGGCGCTCCCGGCGACGACCCGCACCTTGCACTTCTTGCACGTGCCGTGGCCGCCGCAGGTCGAGTCGATCGCGACGCCGTTCCAGCTCGCGGCGTCGAAGAGCGTCGTGCCCGCCGGGACGCGAGCCTCCTTGACGGCGCGATCCTCGCCGACCTGCAGGTAGCGCAAGCGAACCCGGTCCGGGTGTGGCGCCTCCGGCAGATCGCGCACCGCGCTCAACTGACAGACTCCGCACGATGCCGCTCTGGCTCCGCAAGCGCCCTTTCCGCCCCGGCGGGAGGAAGGTGATCAGAGCGCAAAAGGCGAGGTTCGAGATCAAGGCGCCGGCCGGACAGACCGAAGCGAACCGGACTGCGATGGCGCAGGAAATCGAGGCCGAGACCGCGCGCTATCGCGCCGCGATCGAGGAGATCGCCGAGCGCCACGGGGCCGAGTTCAAGCTCCTTGAAGACGACTGAGCTCAAGCCGTTGCCGCCTGCTTCGCGCGGTGGCGGCGAATCCACTCGGCGCCCCACTCGTCGCGGCCGAGTAGGAAGTCGGTGGCGCGCACGGCTTCGACCGTCTCGTCGCGACGGGCGTCCATGATCGCGCTCGTCAGGCCGTGGCTCTGCGCAACCGCGAGGAAGGCAGCGCCGAGCGTGTGGCGGCCGGGAAGCCCGAACGACGTGTTCGATGCGCCGCACGTCGTATTCACGCCGAGCTCCTCGCGGAGCAGGTGCAGCGTCTCGAGGAAGAGCGTGACCGCGCGCGGCTCCGCGCCGACCGGCATCGCAAGCGGGTCGATGATCACGTCCTCCGGCGGGATCCCGTGATCGCCGGCGACGGAGACGATCTTCTTCGCCACCTCGACGCGCCGCTCCGGCTCCATCGGGATCTCGTCGTCGTTCGCGAGACCGATCACCGCGGCTCCGTGCTTGGCGACGAGTGGCAGGATCGCCTCGAGCCGCTCGTCCTCGCC
>DATFHC010000152.1:0-13710 GCA_035248765.1 Gaiellaceae bacterium | reverse complement strand
ACGAGGACGAACCCGAGCAGCACGAGCAGGACCTGGGTGGCGAAGTCGATCGCCGCAAGGATGACGTTGATCCGCGCCGACTCCTGGATCCCGACGATGTTGAGCGCGACGAGCAGGACGATGACGGCGGCACCGCCGATGATGTCCCACGGGTTCTGGCGCAAGGGCTCCCAGAAGATCGAGAGGTAGTGCGGCACGAAGAACGCCGAGATGGCGATCGTGATGATGTAGTTGAGCATCTGCGCCCAGGCGGCCCCGAACGAGACGACCTCGTTGAAGGCGTGGCGCGCGAAGCTCGAGGAGCCGCCGGCTTCGGGGAAGCTCACCGTCCCCTCGGCGTAGGTGGCAGCGGTCGCGGCGAAGAAGAGGCCCGCGATGACGAAGACGAGTGGCGTCAGCCCGAGCGCGAAGAAGGCGGTTACGCCGAGCGCGTAGTAGATCGACGAGCCGACGTTGCCGTACGCCGTGGCGAAGAGAGCGTTCGCCCCGAGAACGCGCTCGAGCTCGTGCGCCTGGCGACGCCGTCGTGCCACGGCGGGACTGTAGTGCGCGCCCCGGCCGCAACCGGGCCGGTGGCGATCATCACGCGGCACGGTGAATCGCGGACGAGCAGCAGCACCTCGCGGGGAAAGGCGCGCTGGAAGCCGCGCCGCGACTCGACCGGGGCGCCGACGACAACGAGCTCCGCGCGGTGCTCAGCCGCGACCCGTGCCACGTCCTCACCCAGGCACCCGGAACGAATGCGGACGATCTCGCGCCTCACGCCGACGCCGTAGGAGCTCGCCACCGCTGCCGCCGACTCGAGCCGCCCCTTGAGGCGGGTGAGCGCGCCGTCCATGTGCGCGTTCAGCGGCAGTTCGCGCTCGACCACCAGCGGCGCGACCAGGACTACGCGGGCACCATGGTCGGCAGCGAGGCGGCAGGCGAGGTCGAGCGCGTGCTCGGTCTCCTCGCTGTCTAGCAGCGGCACGACGATGCTCCGATAGGCGATCGACCCCGTCCAGCGCGCGAAGCGCTGAGCCCGCCGATGCAGGAGCCTGACGTCGGGGAGCTTCATCGCAGCAGCTGGTACGGGACGGAGGCGAGGATCACGTGCGGCTCGACGAGCAGCAGTCGCTTTACGTAGAGCGCCCGCTGGTTGTGGAGGAGCCTCGCCCAGCCGCGGAGGATGAGCTCCGGAAGCACGACGAGGACGTCGTGGCCATCAGCGGTCAGCTCGCGTAGGTACCCAAGGAGCGGGTCGCCAATGTCGCGGTACGGCGCAGCGACCACCTCGAGTGGGACCCGCGCGTCCTGGGACTTCCACTTGCGGCGCATCGCCGCTGCCTCTTCCTCGTCGAAGGCGAAGTTGACGGCGCGCGTATCGGGCAGACCAACGGCTTGAGCCCAGTTCAAGGCCCGCATTGAGGCGGCGTTGGCGCCGGAGACGAAGATCCGGACGGAAAGTGGGCGTCCACCCGGAGCTTCATCGACCGTCGGCACGTCCGCGACGACGACGCCCGGTTCCGTCAGGAGCCGCAGCTTGAGCGCGAATTCGAACGGATGCCGCGCTTCCTCGGCGAGCGTGCGGCGGCGGAACTGCTCGGAGACCACGACGGTGACGAAGTCGGACTCGCCGCGCGGCAGGCGCCAGACCTGCTCGACCACCGCGTCGACCGTTCCGCCGTGCGGGTCGAGCATCTCGAGCATCGGTATGCCGCCGGCCACGTGGAACCAGCGCGGTCCGATCCCAGGGTCGGTGCCGCGCCGCGGGACGTGAATCGCACGGAACCCGTCCGGCGCGATCTTCCGTGTGAACGCGAGTGCTCGCTCGGCCGCCGCATCGAGCTCCTCGACGACGAGCAGGGTGCGATTGCGAGCGCTCGGAACTGAGGCGACGGCCGCGGCTCCAGCAGCCAGCCGCCGCCCGACCCGGCGATAGTGGCGCCGCACGCCGAGCATCGCGAGCACGAGCGCCGGGATCGCCACCGTCACGAGCCACGCGCCTTCGGCGAACTTCGTCCAGACGACGATCACCGTGACGAGCCCGGTCGCCGCCGCTCCGACAGTGTTGACGAGCGCGCGATGTCTCCAGCCCTGGGCGCGCGTGCGCAGCCAGTAGCGCACCATCCCCGCCTGCGAGAGCGTGAACGCTGTGAAGACGCCGATGACGTAGAGGTGGATGAGGCTGTTGGTGTTCGCCTTGTAGATGGCGAGCAGGGCGGCCGCGGCCACAGCGAGCACGAGCATCCCGTTCGAGAAGACGAGCCGGTCGCCGAGGTTCGAGAACTGGCGCGGTGCGAACCGATCGCGGGCAAGCAGGGCCGAAAGCCGCGGGAAGCCCTGAAACGACGTGTTCGCAGCGAGCACCAGCACGAGCAGGGTCGTCCCCTGCACCGCGTAGTACATGAAGCCGCCGAACGAGCCCGGCCGGAAGACGGCGCGCGCGATCTGGGACACGACCGAGTCGGTCGAGCTCGGCATCGCGTGCACGTGCACCGCGAGATACGAGACGCCAAGGAACATCCCGATCGCCAGCCCCCCTAGCACGGCAAGCGTCGTCGCGGCGTTCTTCCCCTGCGGCTGGCGGAAGGCGTTGACCCCGTTGGCGATCGCCTCGACGCCCGTCAGTGCAGTCGAGCCCGACGCGAACGCGCGCAGCAGAACGAAGACGCCGATCGATCCCGCTCCGACCGGTAACGCGTGCGGGACCGACGCCCGATGCACGTCCCCCGTGACGACCTGAACGAGGCCCACTCCGACCAGCAGGAGAATCGACGTCACGAACGCGTACGTCGGAAGGGCAAAGAGCAGCCCGGACTCCCGCACGCCTCGGAGGTTCGCGAGCACGATCACGACGAGGCAGGCGAGCGAGAGCCCGACCTTGTGCGAGCTCAGCGACGGCGTGAAGGAGGTGATCGCGTAGATCCCGGCCGAGATCGAGACCGCGACGGTGAGCACGTAGTCGGTCAGGAGCGCCGCGGCTGCGACGAGGCTCGGAGCGGTGCCGAGGTTCTCGCGGGCCACGATGTACGCGCCGCCGCTCGTCTCGTACACGCGCACCGTCTGCCGGTACGAGAGGACGACGACCCCGAGCAGGCACGCGATTCCGATCGAGATCGGGAAGACGAGATGCGCTGAGGTCGCCGAGACCGCGAGGAGCACGACGAGCGCCGACTCGGTCGCGTACGCGACCGAGGAGAGCGGGTCGGACGCGAAGATCGGCAGCGCGAGCCACTTCGGCAGCAGCGTCTCGTGGATCTGGCCGGTCTGCATCGGCCTGCCGACGAGGACGCGGCGCAGGCGCTTCGGCTCGAGGGCGTGCTCTTCCGGGCGGGTTACCGCGCTCACGTTCGCACGGTAGGACCGCGCGGCTCAGGCGCAGATCAGGATTCGCCCTGCGAGCCTCAGAGAATGCTCAAGACGGTGCAGCGAGCCGGTAGCCGGCGCCGGGCTCCGTGAGGATGAAGCGCGGCCGCGCCGGATCCGGCTCGAGCTTTCGCCGAAGCTGCGAGACGTAGACGTGGAGGTAGTGCGACTCGTCGCCGTAACCCCTCCCCCACACCTCGCGCAGGAGCATTCCGTGCGTGAGGAGCTTCCCCGGGTTGTGTGCGAGTACGCGGAGCAGGGCGAACTCGTGGGGGGTCAGCTGGACTGGCTCACCGCCGACCGAGACCGCGCGCTTTTCGAGGTCGATCCGAAGCTCGCCGATCTCGACGACCGGATCGGCCGGAGCGTCGGCACGGCGCAGGGCCGCACGAAGACGCGCGAGCAGCTCGTCGATCCCGAACGGCTTCGTCACGTAGTCGTCCGCGCCCGCGTCGAGCGCGGCGACCTTCTCCGCCTCGTCCCCGACGACCGACAGGACGATCACCGGCGCACTGCTCCAGGTGCGGAGCTCACGGCAGACCGCGGTACCGCTCCCGTCCGGCAGGACGAGATCGAGCACGACGGCGTCCGGCGGATTTGCGGCGAGCGCCGCCAGGGCGCCCTCGGCCGTCTCGGCCGTTTCCACGTCGTAGCCCGCGCCGTGCAGGCTCGTGCGCAGCGCGCGCAAGATCTGCGGCTCGTCGTCGACCACAAGGACGCGTGCGCTCAAGCAGGCACCACGGCTCGCCGCTCGGCGAGCGGAAGCGAGAGAACGAGGTGTCCGCCGCCCGGATCGTCCTGCGCCCAGAGCCGCCCGCTGTTCGCCTCGGCGAACCCGCGGGCGATCGCGAGCCCGAGTCCGGACCCGTGCCCGGCCGCACCTCGGCGGAACGGCTGGAACAGCGCGTCGCGTTGCTCATCGGGCAAGCCCGCGCCCGAGTCGATCACGTGGATGCGCAGCTCTGTCGCGCCCGGTTCGGCGCGGAGCAGCACGAACGAGCCGGGCGGCGAGTACTTGAGCGCGTTGTCGAGGAGGTTGGCCAGGACCCGCTCAACCTGCGCGGCATCGACCTCAACCGGAGGCGTCTCGGAGCCGATCTCGAGCCGGACGCGTACGGCCTCGGCGCCGAGTCCGGTGAGAGCCTGAGCGACGAGCTCGTCGACGTGCCAGAGCTCGCGATGGGGCTCGGCGGCTCCGGCCTCGAGCCGCGAGAGGTCAAGGAGCTGCTCGACGACGCGGTCGAGACGCGTCGCCTCGTCGCGGATCGTCTCGGCGAGTCCGAGCCTGTCCTCCGCCGCCAGCGTCAAGCCGGGGCTGGCGAGCGCGTCGGCCGAGGCGAGGATCGCAGTCAGCGGCGAGCGGAGATCATGGGAGACCGAGCGCAGGAGCGCGGTCTTGAGCGCGTCGCTGCGTCGCAACGCCTCCGCCTCGAGCACCTCTTCGGCGAGCCGTTCGCGCTCCGCCGTCAGGTCACGCAACGCGCGATAGGCACCCTCAGCCTCCTCGGCCCGCCGCCGTGACCGGCTCGCAAGCTCGCTCACGACGACGGCAGTGACGACGAAGACGAGGAGCGCGAACCAGTCCTTCGTGTCCTCGATCGTGAACGTGTAGAGCGGCGGAACGAAGAAAAAGTTGAAAGCCAGCATGCTGCCGATCGCCACGCCGACCGCGAGCACGATCCCCCACGCGACCGCAACCGGGATGACCGCGAGCAGGTAGAGCACCGCGAGGCTGAGCACGGGCACATGACCCTTGAGGAGCTCGATCGCGCCCGTGACGAGCGCGAGAGCTCCCGCAGATGCCGCGGCCCGGGTGACCGTTTTCACCCGGGCAACGGTACTCCTGAGCGCTAGCCGTGGATCGAGATGATGATCGGAATGATGAGAATCGCGACGATGTTCGTGATCTTGATCATCGGGTTGATCGCCGGGCCCGCCGTGTCCTTGTACGGGTCGCCGACGGTGTCGCCCGTCACCGCGGCCGCATGGGCCTCCGAGCCCTTGCCGCCGTAGAGACCGTCCTCGATCAGCTTCTTGGCGTTGTCCCACGCGCCGCCGCCCGAGGTCATCGCGATCGCGAGGAAGAGGCCGGTCACGATCGTCCCGATCAGCAGGCCGCCGAGCATCTTGGCGTTGATCAGGCCGACGATGATCGGGAACGCGATCGGTACGAGCGCCGGCAGGATCATCGAGCGGATCGCCGAGCCGGTGACGATGTCGATCGCCGGGCCGTACTGCGGCCGCTCGGTTCCTTCCATGATCCCCGGATGCTCGCGGAACTGGCGGCGCACCTCCTCCACCACCTCGCCGCCGACGCGCCCGACCGCCTGCATCGCGAGTGAGGCGAACAGGAACGGCATCAGGCCGCCGATGAAGAGGCCGGCGATGACCCAGGCGTCGGAGAGATCGAACGTGAGAGCCGACAGGGCGGAGCCGGCTTTCGCCTGCGTATGGAGCCCGTCCGCGTACGAGCCGAAGAGGACGAGCGCAGCGAGCGCGGCCGAGCCGATCGCGTAGCCCTTCGTCACAGCCTTGGTCGTGTTGCCGACGGCGTCGAGCGGGTCGGTGATCGCGCGCACCTCCGGCGGGAGGTCGGCCATCTCGGCGATGCCACCCGCGTTGTCGGTGACCGGGCCGTAGGCGTCGAGCGCCACGATCAGGCCGGTCATGGAGAGCTGCGCCATCACGGCGACGCCGATCCCGAACAGGCCCGCGAGGTGGTTCGCAACAAGGATCCCGATCGCGATCACGACGACGGGCGCGGCGGTCGCCTGCATCCCGATCGCCAGGCCTTCGATGATGTTCGTCGCGTGCCCCGTCTGGGACGCGCGGGAGATCGACTTGACCGGATTCCAGCGCGTACCCGTGTAGAACTCGGTGATCCCGACGAGCAGCGCCGTGACCGCGAGGCCGATCAGCGCAGAGCCGTAGAGGTTGCCGAACGAGAAGTTCCCGCTCGTGTCGAACGCCTGCGTGACCGGGATGAAGATCAGCGCGGAGATGACCGTCGCGACGATGACCGCGCGGTAGAGCGCGTTCATGATGTTGCCCCCGGGGCTGACACGAGCGAACTGGACGCCGATGATCGAGGCGATGATCGAGACGCCGCCGATACACAACGGATAGAGCCAGAGGTGCGTCCCCGTGGTGAACGCGGTTCCGGTGACGCCGAGGAGCATCACCGCGACTGCGGTCACGGCGTAGGTCTCGAACAGGTCGGCGGCCATGCCGGCGCAGTCGCCGACGTTGTCGCCGACGTTGTCCGCGATCACGGCCGGGTTCCGCGGGTCGTCCTCGGGGATTCCCGCCTCGATCTTCCCGACGAGGTCCGCGCCGACATCGGCGGCCTTCGTGTAGATGCCGCCGCCGAGCCGGGCGAAAACGGAAATGAGCGAGCCTCCGAAGGCGAGACCGACGAGATGCTCGATCGCCCTGTGCGGGTCGTCGCCGATCCCGGCGGTGAGGATCCAGTAGTAGCCCGCGACGCCGAACAGGCCAAGACCGACGACGAGGAGGCCCGTGACGGAGCCCGCGCGGAAGGCGACGTTGAGCGCCGGAGGCAAGCCGTGGCGGGCGGCTTCCGCGGTGCGGACGTTCGATCGCACCGCGACGTTCATCCCGATGAACCCGGCTGCGGCCGACAGGGCTGCGCCGATGAGGAAGCCGATCGCCGCTCCCCAGCCGAGCTTGTTGTAGAAGCCGAGCACGAGGAACGGGACGACCGCGACGATGGCGACCGTCGTGTACTGGCGGCGCAGGTAGGCGGCTGCGCCCTCCTGCACGGCGCGCGCGATCTCCTGCATCCGCTCGGTGCCTGCGGGCTGCCTCAGGAGCCAGAACGTGAGGCCGAGGCCGTAGACGACGGCGGCGCCGGCACACAGCAGCGCGAAAAGCACGGCGTGATGCATGAACCAACTCATCGAGTGAGATCTCCCTCCGGGACGTCACAAAGTCAGCGCCGAGAGGCTCGGCGCGGGCTGCTTTTTACCACACGGGCCGGATTAACCGTGTCACGAAGTGGGCGTGCGGAGGTGCCAGCGGACCTGTTCTTCGAAGATCTCCCGGTCGCTTGCGCCCTCATCGTGGCGCGCGATCTGGCGCTCCGCGGCGTTTCGCTCGGGGATCGCAAGCCACTCGGCGGCGCCGAGCTCCTCCGCAACGGGGCGCACCCACTCGGCGAGCTGCTCCAGGCGCGCGCGGCTTGGGACGGGCTCGCCCCTCTCGAAATCGATCAGCTCTCCTGAGAGGCCATGTCGGATCGCCCGCCAGAAGTTCTCCTCGAGCAAGCGGTTCGGCAGACCCGGCAGAGGCTCTCCTTCGTCCAGAGCGCGCGCGATCCGCGCGGTCAGCGCGTAGCAGAGCGCCGCGAGCGAGCGCGACTCGCCGAGATCGGGCTGCGCGTCGCAGATCCGGATCTCGACGGTCGGGAACGCGAGATGAGGCCGAACGCTCCACCAGATCTGGGTGTGCTCGGTGACCGAGCCGGTCTCGTAGAGGAAGCGGACGTACGTCTCCCACTCCTCCCAGCTTCCGAGCGAGTCCGGGATGCCGCAGCGCGGGAACATCCGCGTGAAGATCTGTGTCCGCGCCGAGTGGAGATACGTGAACGCGCCTTCGACGAACGGCGAGCTCGCCGAGAGCGCGAGCAGCTCCGGCAGGTAGTTGCGGAGGGCCGAGCAGACGCGGATCGCGCGGTCGGCGCCGTTGATCCCGACGTGGACGTGGATGCCGAACGAGTTGTTGCGCCAGACGACGTAGCGGAGGATCTCGTCGTTGCGACGGTAGTGCGGCGTATCGATGATCCGCTGCTCCTGCCACGGGCTCCAAGGGTGCGTGCCCGTCGCGCCGAGCGCGAGGCCGCGCGGGTCGGCGAGGGCGCGGAGCTGCTGTCGCCGCTCGCCGACGAGCGCCGCGGCCTCGGCGAATGTGTCGCAGCGGCCGGTGCGCACCTCGACCTCGGAGGCAATGAGCTCGCCCACGAGGTGCGGCTCGAGATCGGTGCCCTTCGCGGCGTCCTGCAGCTCCTCGAAGCGGTTGACGAGACCGAGCGTGTCGGGGTCGAGAAGCGCGAACTCCTCCTCGACCGCGACCGTGAAATCGGGCACGGATTCGAACTCCGCGCGTGAGCGCGCGAGCATCTCCTCGTAGCCGAGCTTCTGCTCCTCGCCCACGCAAAAAGCCTACTTAGGCTTCTGAAGCGCGCGGAACGAGCGGTAGCTCGCGGTCGAGCGCGCGCACCTGCGGCAGGAGGGCCAATGCCGGGCCGACCGGAAGCCAGAGCGTGAACGCGCGGTAGACAAGGGTGCCGAGGAGCGCCGGTGCGAGCGGGATCCCGACGGAGTTGAGCGCGAACGTGAGCCCCGCCTCCACGCCGCCCGAGCCTCCGGCCGGCAGCGGAAGCGCCGTGATCGCGAAGCCCGTGGCGTACGCCAGCAGGAGCGGCACCGGGTGCGGGTTGACGTCGAACGCGCGCAGTGCGGCGTAGAGGATGAGCAGGTCTCCGGCCCAGTACAACGGGAACCCCAGGAGCGCGGCCGGATGCGCGAACGGCCGGCGGAGCAGGTGGCGGACGATCACGACCCCGCCGATCGAGTCCGAGAGCACGGCCCGTCCTCCATGCCACAGCCAGCGAGCCCAGGTGCGCGGATCTCGCTCGAGATCGACCTCATCGGTCGGTAGCGACGTGAGCCGGCCGCTGCGGCGGGGCGAGCTCACCCAGGCGGCGAGAGCGAGGCATACCGGCACGATCGCCAGCCACACGACCTCCATCGCCCGCGGTACGTGCCACGGCCCGGCGATCGTGACAGCTCCGGAAAGGCACGCGAGGATCGCGAGCACGAACCACTGCAGCGTGCCCACGGCGAGGACGCGGCGCACCGCTGTGTGACGAGGCTCCCCGGTTCGGTGCAGCGCCCAGAAGTCGATCCCGAGCGTGCCGGCCGAAGAGCCGATGAGCACGGCACCGAAGCCGATCACGACGATCCGGAGCGTCATCCACACGCCGAGGCAAGGGCCACCGTTGAAGCGGGCGACGTCCCGGTACGCGGCGACATAGCCGGCATACGCGAGGAGCGCGCCCGCGAGGCAGACGGGGAACCACGCGTGGTCGCCGCGACCGAGCGCCCGCACGACGTTGTGGCCGCTCGTGGCCTGGCCGACCCCGACGACCGCGGCCACGGCGAGAAGGAGGGCGGCGATGCCGGTGAGGATCGCCTTTCTCCGGTCGATCCCGAAGATCTCGTTGTTGCGATCGGCCATCTCTACGCGAGCAGCCGGGCGGCGACGACACTCCAGCTCCAGCGGCGCTCGACGGCGCGGCGGGCCGCGAGGCCGAGCTCTCGCCTGTGCTCTGCGGGCAGGGCGAGGATCGCGGCGAGCCGCTCCCGCAGCGCCGGGGCGTCCCCGGCCGAGAAAGAGAGGAGCGCGGCTGTCTCCGACCCGACCTCTTCACCGATCCCGGCGGCGACCTCCGCGAGGCCGGAGTGCGCCGAGACGACCGGCAGCACACCGGCTGCAGCGGCCTCCGCAGCGACCATGCCGAATGCCTCGGGGAAGATCGAGGGAACCACGCTCACGTCGCACAAGGGGAGCAGGTGCCGGAGATGCCGATGCTCGAGCGCGCCGGTGAAGAGGGTTCCGGGCGGCGCGAGCGCCTCGAGCTGCTGCCGGTAGTCGCCGAAGCCGACCACGACCGCACGCGCATCGAGCGCGGAGAGCGCCTCGAGCACGACGTGGACGCCCTTGTTCTCGAGCAGCTTCCCGAAGTAGACGACTGTCGGTCGCTCGTCGGCGAAGAAGCGCGCGAAGCGTTCGCCGTTGCCCTCGTCCGGGAGCCGCTCCTCACCGTTGCCCGGATTCGGCGGGTCGGCGCGCGCCTCCTCGAGCAACGCGGCGAGCGCCGCCTCGCGCGGCTCGGGCCGGAACTCGTCCACGTCGACACCGGGCGGAACGACCTCGACGCGGTCGACGTGACCGGCGACGTCCTCGAGCACCTGGCGGATGTGCTCCGAACCTGCGTATACGACCTCGGCCCCGCCGAGCGCCTCCGCTCCCCACAGCGCTAGGTCGGAACGGCCGCGCATCGCATACTCGAGCTCCGAGCCGTGCGCCTTGACGCGAAACGGCAGCCCGCTGGCAGCGCCGACCGGAGCGCCGAGGAGGACGTGGTTCGCAAAGACGAGGTCAGCGGGCGCGAGCTCACGCAGCGCCGTAGCGTTCGCCCTGACGTAGGCCTGGCTCTCGTCCGGGGAGAAGTCGACGAGCAGCCGCGCCTCGAGCCCCTCGTAGCGGTCGAGGACGAAGACGGGCAGCAACCGGTCCGGCAGCTCCGGAACGACGACGCGCGCCCCGCCGAGGTCGTAGCGCTCCGGATGCCGCTCCTGACAGACGACCGTGACGTCGTGCCCCGCGAGGCTCCACTCGCGCGCGAGCGCCCGCGTGTAGACGTTGGAGCCGGTTCCTCCGAGGAGATAGCCGTGCCAGAGCAGGACCCGCACGGCAGCGACGCTAACCGCTACGTGAGGTGGAAGTACAACGCGTAGAGAAGCTCGACCGCCGGATTCGACGTATGGACGGTTACGTCGGACGGCGTCTCGAGCAGCGCCTCGGAATAGTTGAAGATGATCTTCACTCCGGCCGCGACGAGGTCGTCGGCGGCGCGCTGCGCGCCGTCGGCCGGCACGGCGAGGACCCCGACCACGACGTTGTGCTCGCGAACGAGCTGCGAGAGCTGCCCGTACGGCTCGACCGCGACGCGCCCGATGGGCTGCCCGAGCTTCGCCTGGTCTGTGTCGACGACCACGGCGATGTTGATCCCGTGCTCTGCGAAGATCGAGGAGGAGGCGATTGCCTGGCCGAGCCGGCCGGCACCGACGAGCGCGACGTTGTGCTGCCCCTGCGTCCGGAGGATCTTCCGAATCGCGTCGAGCAGGAGCTCGATCGAGTAGCCGACCCCGCGCTTGCCGAACTTGCCGAAGTTCGACAGGTCGCGACGGATCTGCGTCGCGTTGATGTTCGTGTACTCCGCGATCTCCTGCGAGGAGATCCTCGTCTTCCCCATCTTGCGCGCCTGCGTCAGCACCTGGAGGTACCGGGACAGGCGCGCGGCGACGCCGACATTCAAGCGCTCGGCCACACGACCCCCCTTCTTCTGGCTCTACTTCGTGACAGCGCTCTCTGTTGTACCAGCCTGCTTACGTGTCCGCTTGTGCAACCGCACGACGCAGCGCGTCGGGGTGAACGAAGTACGTGAAGCGCCGCTCTCCAGCGATCTCCACGACCGGGATCCACTCGCGATATTCGGCTTCGAGCTCGGGGTTGCCGTCGATCGCGACCTCTCGAAGCTCGAAGCCGAGTTCGTCGCGCGCGGCCGTGATCACCCGCCGGGCGGCCTGGCAGAGGTGACAGCCCGAGGCGCTGTAGAGGACGACCTCGACGCTCAGAGGATCTCCTTGAGTCTCGCAAGGACGGTCTCGAACGCCTCCCGCTCATTCGCGCTGGTGGCCCGTGCGAGCCTGGCGTCGACGGCGGCGAAGGCCGCGGTGACCTCCTTCGCGGCGCGCTCCCCGCCCCTGGTCGGACGAACGACGAACGAGCGGCGATCGTGCGGATTGATCTCGCGGCTGACGAGCCCTCTTCGCTCTAGCCGGTCGAGGATGTTCGTGAGGGTCGAGCGCTTGACGCCAAGCGCTTCGACGAGAGCGGCGACCGTCATCGGACCGGCCGCGAGAGCCGAGAGGACGTGGGCCTCTGCCTGATCGACGCCGATTGCGGCCAGCGCCGTCTCGAGGTGACGCCCGATCCGGTGCGTAGTGTGCTGCACATTGGTAATTACACCCATCTCGTACTATACTAGTTCGTATTATCGACGATGGTTCCTTGTTGGACGACTTCGAAGCGGGCCGGATCCCCGCCTCGGCATTCCCGCACGAGCGTCACCTCCGAGTCGCGTGGGGTCTCTCGCGCCGTCACCCGCACGAGGAGGCGTTCGGCCGACTCGCCGACGGTATCCGGGGCATCGCCACACGCGCCGGCGTCCCCGGCAAGTACCACGAGACGATGACGCGTGCCTGGTTCGAGCTCACCGCACAGGCCGAGACTCTCGACGTTCATCCCGAGCTGCTCGACCGCTCGCTGCTCGCGCGCTACTACAGCCCCGAGCGACTCGAGGCGGGACGGTACGAATGGCTCGAGCCGGACCTCCAACCGCTCGTGCTCGCGCGGGCTACGGGTAGATGCCCCGCGTGACGGTGGCCTCGGCGACTCGCTGCACCGCGAGGCCGTAGGCCGCGACTCGCATCGGCAGCTTGCGGCTCTGCGCCGTCTCCCAGGTCTCGTCGAAGGCGCGGCTCATGATGTCGTTGAGCTTCGCGTTCACCTCGACCTCCTTCCAGAAGTACTCCTGGAGGCCCTGCACCCATTCGAAGTAAGAGACGACGACGCCACCCGCGTTGGCGAGCACGTCGGGGAGGATGAGCACGCCGCGATCCTCGAGGATCGCGTCGGCCGCGGGCGTGACCGGGCCGTTCGCGCCCTCGCAGATGATCGAGGCCTTGACCTGGCTCGCGTTCTCGGAAGTGATGACCTGTTCGAGCGCGCACGGCGCGAGGATGTCGCACTCGAGGAGCAGGAGCTCCTCATCCGTGATCGTCTCGGCGTCCTTGAGGCCGGCGAGCGTCCGGTGCTCCGCCTTGTGCGCAAACGCGGCCGGAATGTCGATCCCCTTCGGGTTGTGGAGCGCCGTCGTCGAGTCCGAGATCGCGATCACGAGCGCGCCCTCCTGGTGGAGGAAATTCGCGAGATAGCTGCCGACGTTGCCGAAGCCCTCGACGGCGACTGTCATCCCGGCGAGACGCTTGTCGAGCTTCGCGACCGCGTCGCGGATGCAGTACAGCGCACCGCGTGAGGTGGCTTCGACCCGCCCGAGCGAGCCGCCGATCGTGAGCGGCTTGCCGGTCACGACGCCGAGCACCGAGTGCCCCTTGTTCATCGAGTAGGTGTCGAAGATCCAGGCCATCGTCGAGCCGTCGGTGCCGACGTCCGGTGCGGGGATGTCCTTCTCGGGACCGATCTCGTTGATGATCTCGCTCGTAAAGCGGCGGGTCATCCGCTCGAGCTCGCCGCGCGACATCTTCTTCGGGTCGCAGACCACACCGCCCTTGGCGCCGCCGAACGGGATCCCCATCAGCGCGCACTTCCACGTCATCCACATCGCGAGCGCCTTGACCTCGTCGACGGTGACGTCCGGGTGGTAGCGGATGCCTCCCTTCGACGGCCCGCGCGCGATGTTGTGGGTGACGCGGTAGCCCTGGAAGACCGCGGTCTGCCCGTCGTCCATGCTCACCGGGACCGAGACCTCGATCG
>DATFHC010000151.1:0-31209 GCA_035248765.1 Gaiellaceae bacterium | reverse complement strand
GCCACGTAGACGGCTGCAGCCCCGACGTAACCCAGTGCGACCGCGAGCTGACGTCTCGACGGCATCGCCCTGGAGTATCGCTCGCTGATCGGCGGCTGTCAGCGCTACTTCACACAGCCAACCCGCACGTCTATCTCGGGTCGCACCCGGGTCGCACGGTCATGCAAGACGCGAGGATCCGCGACTAGCGGCGACAAACGAAAGGCCGCGCTGAAGCCGGCTTTCCGCATGAATCGACCCCCTCCTCACGTTCATGGTAAGGAGGGGGTCGACGGTTCGAGTCCGTCAGAGGGCTCTAAAAGACCTGCAAATCGTCATTTCTTGTTGTCTGTGCTGACTCGCGAGTAAGGAGGGGGTCAGTGGCACAAGCGGAAAGGAGCCGTTTGCAGGGCTTTCGCGCACCGAACTCGCGCGATTTCGCGTCTCGGATGGCTGGAAGGTCGCACTGAGGTCGCACGCGCTCCGACCGGACCTGACTAGAGACGTCTGCGTGGCAGTTAGGTTCGATCGGGAAACAGCTGCACGACGAGCCGTAGTTCGCGTTCTCGGAGGACCGGTTCGATCGTGCTCACGATTCTGTGCGGACCGCCGATCTCGATGCGATCGCCGACCTCGAGCGGCCGCTCGCAGTTCACGCGGTCGGTCGCGACACGACCTCGTCCCCGCGCCGAAGTTCATAGCGATGGTCGACCCCAGTCATCCGAGGATCGGGACGCCTACGCGTCACGAGCTCCGAACAGGTCGTTGTCAGAAATGTGCCGCCATAGTCGCGCGCCGCGACATGCGCTGATCCGCGTGCAGCGCGGGCCGGCTACCGCTCGCTGCCGGAGCCAGCCTCGTCGCCACGCCCGGGCTGAAGTTCACAGTCCAGCAGAACGGACGCGCTGTTGCGCGGCCGGGTTCCGACCTTCGATGTCCTCTCGCCGCGACTCGTCCAGGCGGGGAGAACCCTCCTGTTCACGATGCGAGCCGGTAGGTGAGGATCACCATGCTGCTCTTGAGAATCGCGGAGTCGACCAATTCGAACTGAGTCGGCGGTCCTTTCGGGAATAGCACGTCCTCGGTGGTGCCCTTGCCGACGAACAACGGATGAATCCATAGCCGGAGTTCGTCGAGTAGGCCGTGTTGCATGAGCAGCATCGAGACGGCGCCAAAGCCGTACTGAACGATGTCTTGGCCGGGTTCTTCTTTTAGCTGTTGGATCCGCTCGGCGACGTCGCTGGAGATCACCGTCGTGTTCGCCCACTCGGGATCGGTGAGCGTTGTTGAGACGACATACTTAGGCATCGCGTTCATGCGATCTGACAGGGGGTCGCCGAAGCGTGACTGCCAGGCCGGCGCGAAGCTCTCGTAGGTTCGCCTACCCATGAGGACGGCGTCGCATGCGTTGAGGAGATTCGTCTGGATCTCGTCTCCGCGCCCGTCGGACGGCCGCTCGATCGACGGCCATGTATGAGGCATTTCGACGACGCCATCGAGCGAGATGTAGGTCGAATTGATGATCTGGCGCATCAGCCGCCGGCCTTGTCTGCGTTGACTGTGTTGGGGCGTGCGTAGGTGAGGATGAGGACGCCTTCGCCGACCGTCTTCGTGTCGACGAGCTCGAGGCGTTTCTTGTCGGCGCTAGCACCGAAGAGTCGTTTGCCGCTGCCGAGCACGACCGGGAACACCATCAATCTCAATTCGTCGACGAGATCGTTCTCGATCAAGCCTTGGGCCAGCTGCGCGCTGCCGTGGACGACGATGTCGCCGTCGTAGAGCTCCTTCAGCTTCGCGACCTCGTCGCTGAGATCACCTTTCAAAACACTCGAGTTGTTCCACGGCAGCTGCTTGAGGGTTGATGAGACGACATGCTTCGGGAGTGAGTTGAGCTTGTCGGCGAATTCCCCGTCTCGTGACGGCCAGGCGTCCGCGAACTCCACGTACGTCACTCGCCCGAGCAGCAACGCGTCGGTCGCCATTGTCTCCTCGAGCTTGAACGCGTTCCCCTCGCCCCGATCAATGTCGAACGTCCAGCCGCCGTGAGAGAAGCTGCCCGACCCGCCCGGATCTTCGATGACACCGTCCAGCGAGACGAACTCGGTCACAACGATCTTGCCCATCCTGGCCCTCCTCCTGGTTGCTAGTCGCGGACTGGCTCAGGTCTGGCGAGTGCTTCGCGCGGCCGCCCTGCCCGCCCGTCCGAACGTCGAGATATCGTATTCAACCATATGGTTGACCAACTGAGCGCGACCTTCGCCGCCCTGGGCGATCCGACCCGGCGGGCGATCCTCGAGCGGCTCGCCGCCGGCGAGGCGACCGTCACCGAGCTCGCCGAGCCGTTCCCGATCAGCGTCCAAGCGGTCTCGAAGCACCTTCACGTGCTCGAGCGCGCCGGGCTGATCGAACGCAGCCGAACAGCACAGCTACGCCCCTCGCGATTGCGAGCTCATCCTCTTGGCGACGCGGCGCACTGGCTCGAGCAATATCGCTCGTTCTGGACGGACAGCTTCGCCGACCTCGACCGACGGCTCCATGACTGATTACGGCTTCATGATCCGGCGCGAGTTCGATGCGCCGCGCGAGCGCGTCTGGCAGGAGTGGACGGAGCCCGAGCGCTTCGCCGACTGGTTCGGCGGCCCCGAAGCGGAGATCCCACTCGAGACGGTGACGATGGACGTGCGACCCGGCGGACGGTGGAGCGCGACGATGTTCTTTGGCCCAGAACGCCGCCTGATCGAGTGGAAGGGCGAGTACCTCGAGGTGGTCGCGCCGGATCGCTTGGTGCTGACGTTCTCCAACCGCGCGGACGAGGTCTACGAACGTGTGACCGTCATACTCAACGACCTCGGCGCCGGGCGCACGGAGATGCTCTTTGAGCAACGCGGGCACCTGCGGCCGGACGAATACGACGCCACCAAGGACGGCTGGGAAGTCTTCTTCGATCGGATGGCTGCGCGGCTCAACACCCCTGCGGCAGACACCAAGAACCTTTGACAAGAGAAGTTCCGCCGGCGAGCGCCGCTCGGCATCGAGCATTTGTGGAGCAGAGCGGACGCAAACCCCGGCAAACGACCGCAAACACTGCGGCTCCAAAAGCCGCAGTAGGCTGTTGCTGACGACGAGGACGCTGGAGAAGGCCGTTGCTGACGCCTGCGATTAGCGGGTTGAGGTCGCGGGCTTCGGCGTTCCTGGGAGTTCGTAGGCTGTCCTGATGCGTCTGTATGCCGCGACCGGGGATGGCGTCGTCCGCCTGCACGAGGCGGGCGACGCTTGGAGGGCGACAGTCTCGTTGGCCGGAAGCGATGCGCAGTGCCTGGCTCTCGATCCGGCCGATTCCGATGTCGTGTATGCCGGTCTGCGGGAGGGGGGTGTGCGCCGAAGCGCCGACGGCGGCGGAGCCTGGGAGGACTGCGGGCTGCCGGAGCCGGGTGTGTTTTCGCTCGCCGTGAGCGCCGCCGATGGGGCGGTGTACGCGGGTACCGAGCCGAGCCGGCTGTTCCGAAGCGATGACCAGGGTGAAAGCTGGCGCGAGCTCGATGCGTTACTCGAGCTGCCCTCGCGGCCGAACTGGAGCTTCCCGCCGCGGCCGTGGACCTCACATGTGCGTTGGATCGCACCGAGTCCGCACGACGCCGATGTGCTTCTGGTCGGGATCGAGCTTGGCGGCCTGATGCGCTCGACCGACGGCGGCGCGAGCTGGCAGGACCACCGGCCCGGTGCGCAGCCAGACGTGCACTCGCTTGCCTGGCACCCGCGCGCGCAGGGGCGCGCCTATGAGGCTGGCGGCGGTGGCGCCGCCTTCAGCACCGACGCGGGCGAGAGCTGGCAGCCGGCCGACGAGGGCCGCGACCGCCACTACACGTGGTCGGTCGCCGTCGATCCGGACGACGCCGACTGCTGGTACGTGTCGGCGAGCACCGGCCCCCACGCCGCTCACGGCGGGCGTGATCCGCAGGCGCGCGTCTATCGTCGTCGCGCCGACGAGCCCTGGCAGCCGCTCGCGGGTGGGCTACCGGAGCCGCTGCCGGCGATGCCCTACGCGCTGATCGCCAACGACGGGCGCCTGTTCGCCGGTCTCGCCGACGGCCAGATCTGGGAGAGCCGCGATCAGGGCGACAGCTGGACGCTGCTCGAGCTTCGCGGAGACAGGCTTGATGCCCTGCTCGCCCTCGGCTGCGCGGTTCACTGAGGACGCGACAGGGGCAGACGGCTCTGCTGCTAGGCACCCTCCAGGTCGGGAGGGTGAACGATGAGTACGTCGCAGTGCGCCTGGCGAGCGACGCCCTGGCTGACGCTACCTTGCAGTAGCCGCTCGAGGAGCCCTGGCTCGCGTGTGCCGACCACGATCAAGTCGGCCTTGTGCTGCTCGGCTACCTCGACGATCTCCGTGGCCGGCTCGCCGACGAGACCGGCGAACTCATGTCGAACACCGGCCTGCGTGAAGAGTGAGTCGATGCTCGCTCGATGCTGCTGCCAGAGCACTTCATCGACCCGGAAGTCGTGCTCGGGCACGGGTGCGTAGTAGGGCATGTAGCCGAAGGCGCCGGGCGTTGTCTGGAGCGGCTGGGGCGCGGCGACGTCTGCGACGATCACCCGCGAGTCGAACGTTCGTGCCAGTTCGATGGCGCGTTTCAGCGCTTGCTCGGCGGGACTGGTGCCGTCGTAGCCGACGATGATCGTCTTGGGCGACCAGTTACCGGCCCGTGCTAGTGCAGGGTCGTTCATTGCGACCGGCGAGCGTCTCGTTCTCGCAGCTCGCGAATCTCGGCCGTCTTCTCCCGCGATTGTTTCGCCTCTTCGAGCAGCTGTTCTTCATCCGCGGGTGTGTGGTCGGCACTCGCGTCTTCGCGTTCTTCCGGCTCTCGTGTCTGGACCTCGTCAGGCGTGGGCTCCGGTCGGGACGAATCCGAGGCGGCCGTCGCGGGATGAGGCTGAGGTTGCTCGTCGATCGTTATCGCGAGTTCTTCGAGGCCGGCGGCCAGGCCGCGACCCCAGCCGCTGACCAGGATCGACAATTTCGTCTCGCCGTCCGCGTCTCGCAGTTCGTCGAGCAGCTTCTCCGCTTCGTCGACGGATTCCTGAATCGCTCGCCGGATCCGTTCGCGTAGGCCCATCGCTTCAGCGGGCACCTGAAATCGCCGGCCCTGACTCTACGCGTGCGGCTCGGCGGCCTTGTCGCCGCGCATGGCGCGGCGGCCGAAGCCTGCGAACCAGAGAATCGCGAGGACGAGACCGACGAGCCCGACCGGGATCCCGACCCAGGGGAGGATGAACAGGAACACGATCCCGACCAGCACGAACGCGATTCCGAGGCCGATCATGGATGAGGCTTTCCCGGCCCGCTAGCCGCAAAACGGTTACGTCCGCGTCTCGCGGGGCACTGAAGGCGATCGGTTTGGGCGGCGCCTCGGCCGCGCAGGCTGAGTCCGTGACGGCGAAGACGCTCCCGGGGATGCCGCCCCCGGCGGCCGCGGACAGGCTGCGGGTCGCGACGCTCAACATCTGGGGCCGCTTCGCTGACTGGCCGCGCCGCCGCGCAATCCTGGCCAAGCAGCTGCCGCCGCTGGCGATCGACGTCTATCTACTGCAAGAGGTCGTCTGCGGCGATGGTCGTGGCGACCAGCTCGCCGAGGTGGCCGAGCTTCTCGGCTACGAGTGGAGTACGAGGGTGATCGCCGAGAACCGACCGCAGGAGACGGAAGACGAAGGCGTCGCGATCCTTTCCCGGCTGCCGCTGCACTCGACGGCGGTCTGGCCGCTGCCGCCCTCGCACCCGCCCCGGCATCGCCTCGAAGCGTCCGTCGAGTGGAGCGGGACCACGCTGCGTTTGATGACCCTGCACGCCGCGGTCTCCAAGGGAGACGGCCGGGACGAACAGATCGCCTGCCTCGCCGAGCTCAAGGCGGAGCCGCTCCTCCTCGGCTCGGACCTGAATGCACCGCCCTCGCTCGTGCGACCGCTACTCGACAACAGTTTCGCCGACACGCTCTCCTGGGACGAGCAGCCGACCTGGCCGCTGAACGCCGACGAGTTCGTGCAGGCCTGGCAGGAGAAGCTGGGCGAGAAACCACAAGGCGAGTCGAAGCCACGCCGGCTCGACTACCTGCTCTACCGCGGTATCGATGCCCTCGACTCCGGCACCATCGCAGTGCGCGAACCGGAACGGAGCGCCTCCGATCACCGCCTCGTCTGGGCCGACCTCCGACCGCAATCCGCCTCGAATCGCTGATGTCAAGCTGGACGCTGCTGCGTGCTGGCGAGGTGGCGTGGTCGACCAGAAGAGCGGGGTGGATTGCCTCCGCCTCTAGCCTTCAGCCGCGGAGGGTGGATGAAATTTCCGCAAAGGGCGGGCCTCTGTCCTGCGGCAAGAACGGGAAGTGCGCAAATAGCGGAAACGCGTGCTTGACGGTCGAGCTTTATGGCTGCAGCATGCGGGTCGCGCCGAGCACGGAGCGGGACTAGACCGAAGCTTTCGGGCGGTGAGCTAGGCGGAAGCCGAATGCATTGCTCGGAGGTGGACGAAACCGCCACCGGCTCGGCGAACTTCTGGTCCGACCGTGGTTCCCACCGCCGGGTCGCGGCGGCGCCGATCAAGATCATCGAGCGCTCGCTTCAGTGACGCGAGATTCGAGAGGCCGTCACGCGTGCAGCCTGGCCCTCGCCTCTGATGCTCTCAGCGCAGTGGGAACTCCTGTCCGCGCTCGTCTTCCGGTCGGGGGCCGAAGATGCGGCGCTCGTGCTCGTCGATCCGCAGGTCGTTGATGCTGGCCTCGCGCCGGCGCATCAGGCCGTGCTCGTCGAACTCCCACAACTCGTTGCCATGGCTGCGCCACCATTGGCCGTCGCGGTCGTGGCTCTCGTACTGGTAGCGGACGGCGATCCTGTTCTCCTCGAAGCACCAGAGGTTCTTACGCAGCGCGTAGTCGAGCTCGCGCTCCCACTTCTGTGTCAGGAAGGCGATGATCTCGTCGCGGCCGGTCACGAACGTGTCGCGGTTGCGCCAGACGGAGTCGACCGTGTATGCCTGCGCGACCTTCTCTGGGTCCCGCGTGTTCCAAGCATCTTCGGCGGCCTGCACCTTCTGCGCCGCAGTCTCGCCCGTGTACGGGGGCAGCGGAGGCTTGCGTTCGGTCATGGCCATCCTTTCCTCGGTTCTCGAGCCGAGAGCGCTTGAAACCCTGCGGAGCCGCTCGCCGGTTCGCGGCCGCGAGGCCGGTCGACCGGTGACGGTCGACCGGCCAGTCGTGGCCTGAGAGGGGCGTCAGCCGTGGAAGCTGTTGGGGAACTGGGCGATGATGCCGTGGGTGAGGGTGTCGGCCATCATGTCCATGTGGCTCTCGGCCGGGTCGTAGTCGACGATCGACTGCGTGTAGTCGCCTTTCAGGAGGTCGACGGAGTAGGTGATGGTCTGGGAGATGTGAGTGGCCATCATCGGCTCGGTGACCGAGGCGGGCCAGTTGGTCGGGTTGAGCGAGGTGAGGAAGTCGGCGATCTGCTTGGCGTTGGCGAACCAGTCCGCCTCCGCGGTGGCCAGCGCGGTGGCGTCGTTGGCTTGGGCGGCCTGCAAGACCGGGACTGCCTCCTCGATGTGGGTGAGCAGCAGGCTGGTTAGCTCGCTGCCTGCAGCCTGACCGTAGAAGGGGACGAAGGCGGCGCCGATGTCGCGCTGGTCCTGCAGCAGCCGGTCGAGCGTCGGCCCGACCGCGGCCGGGTTGTGGAAGAAATCGTCGACGGTTGCGTAGGTCCATTCCATGTGCTGGTCCCACAAGGTGCGCATCGCCGCCGCCAGGGCGGCAGCCTTCTTGGCGCCGGGGGACTCGGCTCCGGGGAAGTCCTTGCGGAACTGGGCGACGATTCCCTGGGTGAGCGTGTCGGCCATCATGTCCATGTGGCTCTCGGCGAGGTCGTAGTCGACGATCGACTGCGCGTAGTCGCCTTTCAGCAGGTCGACCGAGTAGGTGATGGTCTGGGAGATGTGGGTAGCCATCATCGGCTCGGTGACCGATGCGGGCCAGTTGCTCGGGTTGAGTGAGGTGAGGAAGTCGGCGATCTGCTTGGCGTTGGCGAACCAGGCAGCCTCGGCGTTGGCGAGCGCGGTGGCGTCGTTGGCTTGGGCGGCCTGGAGCACCGGGACCGCGTCCTCGATGTGGGTGAGCAGCAGGTTGGTTAGCTCGCTGCCCGCGGCCTGCCCGTAGTAGACGGCGAAGGCGGCGCCGATGTCACGCTGGTCTTGCAGCAGCCGGTCGAGCGTCGGGCCGACGGCGGCCGGGTTGTGGAAGAAGTCGTCGACGGTTGCGTAGGTCCATTCCATGTGCTGGTCCCACAAGGTGCGCATCGCCGCCGCGAGGGCGGCCTCCTTGCCCTTGCCGGCGGTCGTGACCGAAACGGGGTGGGCAGTCTGGGCAGAGGCGCGCGCGGGATGGGCGGATGCGACGCGCGAATTGTTGGCCGATGCGCTGGCGGCGAAGACCGCTGCCGCGAGAGCCATGGCCGCGACAGCGAAGAGCACGATCCTGTGGCGCCGATGCTGTGTCATGGCGGATCCCTCCTGAGTGGGCACGTTGGCTGGGGCTGGAAGCGCCGACGTCTCAGAGAACGGTCGCCCTGGACGCAACCCGACCCCCCTATTTGCTGGGCGTTACTTCTTAGTGCCGCCAGCGAGCGCGTTCTTACGTGGCGAACCTCGAACAGAGGAGGCGCCGTCGGGGGACGATCGGCGCCTCCTCGGCGTTGAGTCAGTGGTGTCTGGCTAGCCGCCGTGGCCGCAGGGGGTGACGTTGGCGGTACCGGGGACGGCGTTGTGGCCGTTGGTCTGGCCGCCGAAGCTCCCGAGGTTGGGATTCATCCCGTTGCCAGGGACTGGCGGGATGTGGTTGTGCGCGTTCATCGTGCCCTGGTTACAAGCGGCCGCTGGCAGGTGTTGAGTGGTCGAGATGTCGCCCAGCGCGGGGGCCGCGGTCAGCGCGCCTAACGAGAGCGCGAGCGTGAGAGTTGCGAGTGTCTTGCGCATGGTCATCCTCCTTGTGCTGCTACATGGATGGGGGTAGGACTGAAGCTGCGACGCCGAGCACGGACAAGAAGGCGAGCGTGGTCAGCGCGACGGTGCCGAGGGTGAGAGCGATGTTCGTTCCGCTGCGCAGGGGGCGGCGGCGTCCGCGGAGCAGTGCGGCGACGCAACAGCTGACGAGCAGTACTTCGAAGCCCGAGGTGATGCTGTCGCCCAGGCCGTAGGGTGGTGGCTTGGTTGCGTCTGGCCCGATCGGCATTGGCCCGGAGCGGTCGATGAGCCAGGTTGCGACGATCGCGGCGTTGCCGATCGCGCCCAGGACGAGGAGCGGCCTCCAGCGACGCAGCAGAAGCCAGATCGGCCAGACGAGCTGCGCGATGGCGCTGACAACGAAGAACACCCCGTAGAGCGTGTACTCGGCGAAGTGCATCCCAATGACCGAGAAGTGGACCGCCGCGGCGCTGGCGGAGGCGAGTGCGGCGGTAAAGAGCAGCCGGTCGTCCGCTGCCGAGCCCGCGAGCGGCCTCGCCAGTCGGTTGGTGAGCGGAATGATCCAGACGGCAAGCAACGCCGCCACCGCCGAGGCGATGATCGCCGCCCCAGTGTTGGTGGGCGAGAAGCCCGGCGTCCACCAGAGAACCGTCGAGGCTGCCGCGGCGACAACCGCTGGCGGCGCGGTCAGCGTGACCGCGCGGCGAAACCGTGCTTTCCCCGCCGCTTGCGCCTCACGCCGATCAGTCGCCTCGGCGGCGCGCCATTCTTGTTCAACCGCCGCGGCCCTACCATTGCCTGTTGCGACGGGTTCGTTCTTTGCCCTCGACCCGGAGTGAACTGGTCCAGCCATTGGCTGCTTCCTCCTCCGGAATCGCTATTTAGGGTGCTATACGAACCTCACCCAAGAATGGTTCTAATCGCACCACGAAGCGCATCGCGCCTGAGCCTCGTCGACCTGGTTGCCGTCAGCGGCCCGGCGCGATGCCATGGTTTGAGCGCGTGGCCTGGCTACCCTGAGGCATGCCCGAGATCTGGCTGCTATCGCTGGCGGAGCGGTATCCGGATCGGACTGCGCTCGCTCGGCGTGCCCGCGACGGGGTATTTGAGGCGCTTACTCGACTGGAGGCCGGTGGGCTCGTCTGGCGTGAGCATGATCGGTTCAGGCTCACGCGTCGCGGCCGGGACGAACTCGCCCTCGCTCGCTCCCTGATCCGGCTGCTGCTGCAGCGGGATCGGCGCTGCTGATGCGGGTCGAACTTCTCTACTTCGACGGCTGCCCGAGCTACCAAGGATTGCGACCGCGCGTCGAGCGACTATTGGCGGATTGCGGACTTGTCGAACACCTAGAGCTTGTTCGAATCGCCTCGCTGGAGGAGGCTCAGGCGCACCGGTTCCTTGGCTCGCCGACGCTGCGTGTGGGTGGCCGCGACGTCGAGCCCGGCGCAGACGAGCGGACGGACTTCGGCATGAAGTGCAGGATCTACGCAAGCAAAGAAGGTCTCCGACCAGCACCCTCTGACCAGGTCATCGCAGCGGCGCTCGATCGCGCGCCACAACCGGACTGGCTAGGCTCGCAAAACGACGATTGAGCCGCAGATGATCGACCAACTCCGCGCTGCTGCCGCTGCGCTCAGCGAGGGCGACCCGGATCCCTTCGCGTCGTTGTTCGCCGAGGACGCGGAATGGCGGGGCGTCTCCAGCGGTCACCGTGGTGGAAACGGACACCGAGCTGACGCGGACCGGACGAGGCCCGTGAGGTCTTGAAATTCCAGGCCGGCAAGCGAGGTGGCCGACTACCGAACGTCCAACCGGAGTTCACCCTTGTCGGCAACGACCGGATCATCGGCTCGACAACCTGGCTCGACGAAGACGGCAAGCGAATAGCGCGGTACCAGGGTTCTCACGATCCGCGATGGCAAGATCGCCGACCTCCAGGGATGCGAGACGCGACGCCAGGCCGAGCGCTCCGCACGCCGCGCGGTCGTTTGAAGGAGCGGTAGAGCCCTCGATCTTGGTGGCTCACGGCCTCCAGAGTCGGTCGGGCTCTACGCCTGTCTGGGCGAGCCCCTTCCTTTTGAGGCTATGGGTGAATGATCTCGTGTACCGGGAACTCTTTGATGTCGGGTGGGCCCTGAGGCTCGATCCCGGCGGCGGCGATCCCTTCCTGGATTCGAGACTGGAACGCATCGAAGTCAGCCCTTGACTCCCAGAAGTCGATGATGCCCCAGCCGTCGTCGATCGGCCCGGACGCGTGGAAGAGGAGTCCTTGCGGCGCGGATCGCTCAGGGTTGATGTGCTCGTGTGCCGCGTCGAACTGTTCTTGGGTCACCCCTGGGATCTTGATTCGGATGCCGACTGCCACTGCGACTCCCTTCGTTTGGTAGCGGATAGGGCGACTCTAGGGAAATACGGGAGCGTAGGCGCCCCCGCTCCGGAGCGGCTCGTCCTCAGCGATTCCGCGGGGTGGCAAGCTCGCGGGCTAGCGATCGATGCAAGCGCCTCGCTGCCCAGTATCCGGGCTCGTTTCCTGAGTGGGTCTTGGGGGATTCCGGTATTCGGGGCAGACAACGGAGGTGCTCGATGTTGACCTGGTGGGCAGTCGGGACGTGGGCAGCAGCCGCCGCCGGTGGCTTGGTGATGGCGGTGATCTTCCTCTTCGCCACGGCCTAGCCCAGTCGGAGCGGGACGCGATCGGCCCGCTGCGCGTGTTGCCGCATGTCGGCTTCGCGGTCGCCGGTTTCGGCCTCTGGCTCGCCTATGCGATCACCGACAACGACGCCACCGCCTGGGCTGCAGTCGCAGCAATCGGGGCTGCCTTCCTACTGGCCGGCACCTTCCTGATCACCCGTGATCAGCATCGGCGCGCCGACCTGCGACGTCTTGAGGGGGCCGCGGCTGATCGGGCTACAGGGAGTGGTGTGATGGCGGCTGCGCCTGAGGCTGCTGCGAGCGGGCGCAGGATTCCGGTGGCGGCGGACCTTGGGCCCGCCGCCGTGTGTGCAAACGCCTAACGCTACTTCTTCGTTACCTGCGTCGAGACGGAAGCGGTGTTATTGGCTGTATCCGGATCAAAGGTCCCACTGGAGACGCTGGCGGAGTCGTTCAGGTTCCCTTGGCCTGCCTTCGCGACTACCTTGACTCCGATGCTCGATGAGACCTGTCCGCCGGAGGCGAGCGGGTCGACGCGACAGATGACGGTGCCGCCGCGGCTACCGGGGGTCGGGGTCGAGCAGGACCAACCGCTGGCGGTGATTGCCTGATAGGTGGTCCCGTAGGACAAGTTGTCGGTCATCACGACATTGTGGGCCGGGTCGGGGCCTGCGTTGCCGACCTGAATCGCGTAGATCAGCTGCGAGCCCGTCCTGGCCGACGTAGGCGCGTTCAACGTGGTCGCGAGGTCGGCCGTGCGTTGTCCGACCGTTGCAGTTGCCGTGGCCGTGACGTTTGCCGTCTGGTCGTCGAGGGTGACGGTGTACGACCCCGGCGCAGCATAGGTATGCGCCCCGTCTACTTCTCCTGCGTTGAGGAGGGGGATGAATTGGCTTGGACCGCAGTTGGAGATCGCGGCTGCCGTAGGAGCCGATCCATCGCCCCAGTCGATCGTGATTGTGTCGCTGCACACATCACCAAAGTCGCTGAACCCGCTGATCGTTCCAACTTGTCCGCTAAACGGCTCTGCCGCGAAGGCTGTGAAGTCGGTCCCGCACAGCGAGGGCGACGAGGTAACAGCAGGGGAGCACGTGCTTGCTGACGCCGAACCTGGCAGCATCAATGCGGTTCCTGTTGCAACGAGCGTGACCAAGATTGCGGCGATAAGCAGCCGCGCGTTGCGGTCGCGCCGGCGAGGCCAGCAGGGTCTTGTGGGAAATTTCATTTCTCCTCCTTGAGGTTGTCGATGTCCGCGCCCAACGGTCGTCGAGGCGCGCTCCGTAAGTCGTCGCCGCGGCGACCGTTCGGGGGGACGAGCACGTGGAAGGGCTGGAGCGCCCGGAATCCGGCGTCAAGGCGAACTGATGGGGCGATGTCGGCAACCGCTCGCCGGAACCCATGTGAGCGACGGCCGGCAACTCACGCAACGTTTTTAATGGAGGGTCGCGATCTTGATCGCCGTCAGTCTCGTCGCAGATGCCGTCGCGCCTCCATCTGTACGCACCTGACAGCGAAAGTCGACCTTTCCCCCAGGCTCAGGTTGCTGGTAAACCGCGGTCAGTGTGATCGGACCGGGATTGGTGTCAAAGCTCTTTGAGAGAATGTCCGTGTAATCGAGCTCGGCACCGGTGCTGTTTTCGAGGTCACATTCCCAGTCGGTGGTGTTCCCCGCAGTGTTCACAAGATCCGTTTTTGCAAGCAATAAATACGTGCCGGCTGGAAGGAACTTCTGAGCGATCGCCACCTTCTCACCGAAGTTGGGGTCGCTGTCGCCGCCCGTTGGACGCGGCAGCTCCTGTGAAGCGTCAGTGCTGTCGTAGTAGAGGTCTGATCCTCCAGCGATGTCGTCCTGACACGACCATCCGCCGCTACCGTCAGACTTGACGACTTGGCCGCTGGCACAGCCGCTCTGCGGCAGCTGGTAGCTGCCGTCGAGCGCGACCGAGACGTTTCCAGAGGTGCCACCGCCAGTCAACCCGGTTCCGGCAGTCACGCCGGTGATCGTTCCGCCCGCGTTCTCGTCCACTCCGCACGCCCACGTGCTGCCGTTCCATTTGAGCAGACCGCCACTAGAGCAGCCAGTGGAGTCGAGGGCGAGCGAGGCAGCCCCGTTGTCGGTTCCGCCGGTCAAGCCGGAACCGCTTGCGGTCTGGACGTTGGTGATGTCGCCCCCGCTGAGGTGCGCGAGAATCTGGCCCTTCCCGCACGCTTTGGACGGGGTCTCACCCAGCGCGACGTTCACGAACGTGCCGCCCGGGCTCGCGCTCGTGTTCAGGCAGCCAGTGAAGTGGGTGACGCTGTCATTGGGAAAGACCGCGTAGGCCACACCTCCCGAGATCGCGAGCGCCGCCACCGCGATGAGGCCGAGGACCGCGACCCTCCTCTCGAAGATTCTCATTCCTCCTCCTTTGTCCGTCGTTGCCGTTGATGCGAAGCCACTCGAGAGTCCGCTTCTGTGGGTGGTGACATCGGCCTATGAGCTGCCAGTGCAGCTGGCAGGCGCCGTTCGGCCGTGGACGCGTGCGTTGATCCAGGCAAGGACGTTCGTCTGGGCGGCGTCGACGACGCCTTCGTGGTCGGCGCCGGGGTAGATGCGGCGGGTGACGGTGGCGCCCAGCCGGCAGTAGCGTGCTTCGAGCTGGGCTGAAACGCGCAGGGGGATCTGCTCGTCTCGGCTGCCCTGCGCGAGGAAGATCGGGACTTGCGGGTCGATGGCGCCGGGGGAGTTCTGGTCGAGGATCCTGACGAGGGCGGGCACCGACAGCGGATTCCGGGCGAACATGGTGCGCGCCGGTCGTCTGCGCCAGCGCGCGATCGTCTGCGTTGCGCACTCGTGCGCGACGCGTGCGAGGTCGGTGCGCGCTGCGGACGTGAGTAGCCCCTCGAGCGGGAGTTGTTTGCCGTACGCGGCCCGCAGTCCGTCGAGTGCCCACAGGGCTTCCCCGAGGAATTGGCTGAACGGCGCCTTGCTGAGAGCTTTAACCATCGTCGTGAATTGGGCGGCCGGGGCGAGCGCGACGGCGCCGCGGACGTCGAGACCGGGCGCATAGGAGCGCGCGAGCTGAGCCGCCCACAGGGCTGCGCCTCCTCCCTGCGAGTGGCCGGCGATCACGACGGGCCCCAGGCGTTCGACGCCCGGGAGCTGTTTCGTGGCGCGGACGCTGTCGAGGATCGCGTGAGCCTCGGCAACCCCTACGTACGGCGTGGGCTCGCCGGGTGTGCCGAGCCCCTCGTAGTCGGTGGCCACCAGCGCCGCGCCGTGCGCGGCGAGCTGGCCGCCGTACGGCGGCAGGTTGCCCCTAACATCGTGCGAGGGAGCGCACTGGTCGCCCTGCCCCGCCGAGCCGTGCGCCCAGGCGTAGACGGGACGCGCTCCGTGCGGCGCCGCAGACGTGGGGACGATCGCGAAACCCGAGTCGGCGACGTCATGCCCGGCAGCGCTGCGTGAGTGGTAGAGGATCCGCCAGACCGTTGCCGGCGGGTTCAGCGGCAACGGCACCTTCTCAGCCCAGATGAGGGTTCCCGGGGGTCGAGCCGGTAGCGGAAGCGGCGGCCGGTAGAAATCAGCGGGCGGCGCTGGCGGCCGAGCGCTGTCCGCGTGCGCCGACGAGCCGCACGCAGGTAGCACGACCACAAGCGCGGAAAGCAGGACGGCGGCTGAGCCAGCGGCGAGAGCGCGGGGTGGGCTGAGGCGGTAGCGTCCTCTCATCGGCGGCGACGCTATGCCCCCGATCGCCTGCAGTCGTCAGGGCGATCCCTGAAGACCGACGAGGTTCAGGGTCAGCCCTGATTGCGGAGGAAGGTGAGCACCGCGAGCACGCGCCGGTTGTGGTCGGCGTCCGGCGGGAGGGCAAGCTTGGCGAGGATGTGGCGGACGTGCGTCTCGACGGTCTTCTGGGTGAGCCAGAGGCGAGCCGCGATCGCGCGGTCGCTGAGGCCTTCTGCGAGCAAGGCAAGCACGGTCCGCTCGCGCTCGCTGAGCTCGGCGAGCCGGCTCTCGGTTGCGGGCCGATGCAACAGAAGCTCCACAAGCTCCGGATCGACGACGGTCTCGCCCTGCGCGACCCGTTCGATCGCCTCGAGCAGCGTCGTCAGCTCGGTGATCCGGTCCTTGAGCAGATACCCGCTACGCGCGGGGCTCTCGCGCAGCAGCGTGAGCGCGTAGTCGGCATCGATGTACTGCGAGAGCACCAGCAGAGCGACGTCGGGTGCGCGCTTGCGGATCGCCGAGGCGGCGTCGAGACCCTCGCTCGTGTGGGTCGGCGGCATGCGGATATCGACGAGCGCCACGTGCGGCCGTTCGCGCTGCACGCACGCAAGCAGTTCGACGGCGTCGCGAGCGGTGCCGACGACGTCGTGTCCATGCGTTTCCAGGGCGTGGAACAGCCCGTCGCGGACGACGGCGGAGTCGTCCGCGATCACGAGTCGCATGGAACCTCGGCGTGCAGCGTCGTCCCGGCACCCGGTTGGCTGGCGATCGTGAGCGTGCCACCGACCGCGGCAACGCGGTCTACCAGCCCTTGCAATCCGCTGCCGGTGCGTGCGGTAGCGCCGCCGCGGCCGTCGTCGCTGATGTCGACCAGCAGCTTTCCGTTCTCGCGCGCGAGCGAGACCGCGGCGGAGTGGGCCCGTGCATGTTTCGCGATGTTCGCCAGGGCCTCGGCGACCACGAAGTAGACCGTCGTCTCGACCGAGACGGGATAACGCTCGTCATCGGCCTCCAGGTGGACCGGCACCGGGGCGCGGTCGCAGAGGCTTCGCACCGCCGGGCCGAGCCCCTGCTCGCTGAGGATCGTCGGATGGATGCCGCGCGCAAGGTCGCGCAGCTCACTTAGGGCGGTCTGCAGCTCGGCCTCCGCCTGAACGAGCAGTTCCTGGTCGCCGCTGCCGTCACGCAGCAGCTGCAAGGCGAGCCCCAGCGCAAGCAGCCGCTGTTGAGCACCATCGTGCAGGTCACGCTCGAGCCGGCGCCGCTCCGCGTCCGCGGCGCCGACGATGCGCGCGCGAGAGGCCTGCAGCTCGGCGAGCTGCGCCCGCAGCGCGGCCTGAAGACGCGTGTTCTCGAGCGCCAGCCGCGCCGCAGACCCGGCGGCCTCGAGCAGCGGACGCTGCCCCAACAGCCGCTCGTCATGGATGAGCGCAGCAAGCGGCTCCCCCGGGGACCCGATCGCGGTCAGCGCACGCCCTTCGGGAAGATTGCTCGTATCCAGCCGTTCGCCGGCCTCGTCGACGAACTCACGGCGCTCCGGCAGCCAGAGCGCGAGTTCGAGGGTCGAATCACCGAGCGTCCGGGCCAGCGCGCGTCCCACCTCGCCCGGACGCGCCTGGCCGAGCTCGACGACAAGGTCTCCGAGCGGGCCGCGGCGGCGACGGATCGCCAGCAGGCCGACGAAGATCGCCAGCGGCAGGAGGAGCGCGTTGGCGCGATCAATCCAGTCGAGCGCCGTGCCTGGGCTCTGCCAGCCACCGAGCCAGACGACGCGCTGCACGACGAACTCGGCGGCCGTGAAGAAGACAGCCAGCCCGAGCGGCACCAGCGTCACCCGCGCCCCGGGAGGAGCGGCACGCAGCCGCTGCATCAAGAGCGCGACGAAGGCAACTCCCACCGCAATGAAGGCAGACCAGTACACCTGGCCCGCACGCGCGTAGTCGAACGTCGTACCCGTGTAAAGCCACGAGGAGACGCGCGGCACGCAACTGGCACACCCACCGCCGGAGAAGAACAGCATCGGCGTGCCCATCCAGAGGATCCCGACGAACGCCGTGAGCGCTACCAGCACACGCTCGCCACGAGCCCGCAGTCTTCCAGACGGGTAGGCGAGCACCATCAGCCCATAGGCGGCCGGTGCCAACCCGTGCGCGAGCATCCACAGCGTGGCCGCCGAGCGCGAGACCGGCCACTCCACCGCCAGGTCGTCCAGCACCGAGGCGAAGAGCCATACCGCCATCACCAAAGCCATCCGCTCCCGGCCCGGCTGCACCGCCACAGCGACGGATACGACAACCGTGGCGACGCCCGCGACTGCATTGAAGGCAAGCCCGGAGTCGGCGACCCCGAGCTGCAACTGACGAGCCACGTCCAGCGCCCACAGGCCGAGCATCAACGCTGCGAGACCGACCGCCGCGAGCCGGAGGCTGCGCGCGGTCACTGCTGCAGTAGCGCGTCTTGCAAACGCGCCACCGTCAGCTCGTGCTTCGGCAGAAAGCTGCATCCCGGAGGCCACTCGAATGAATCACCGAAGTCTGATCTGCCGCGACTCGAAGTCAAGACCACGCGCGGTCCGTCCACGAAGAGCCCGAGCTCCCGCGCCACGGTTATTCCCGACCGATCCGGCAGCACGATGTCCAGCAACAAGACGTCCGGACGAAGACGTTCCGCCTCGCGAAGCGCGCCCGCGGCGTCGACGGCCTCACCGACGACCGAGAAACCCGCCTCCACCAGCAGCCGCGCCGCGAGGCGCCGAAAGCTCGGATGGTCATCGACGACGAGGACGCGCATCACTGTCTGATCGTCGCACCCCAGGCCTCAGGGGCACCCCTGAAACCGCGCCGGGATCAGGGATCGCCCGAACCATCCGCTCGAGCGACCTGCTCCTGGGTCGCACCAGGGTCGCACGGCCACGCAAAAGGCGACGAGACGCGGCTACTCGCGACACCTCCAAACCCGCGCCACTCCACGCAATCCCGCATGAATCGACCCCCTCCTCACGTTCATGGTAAGGAGGGGGTCGACGGTTCGAGTCCGTCAGAGGGCTTCACGAATAGCCTGCAAAACGGCATCTTTCGCGCGGATTCGTTGCCAGTACAGGCACGCAAAGGAGCGCTGAGGGAACATTAGGGAACATTTGACCCCCTTCCTCGTAGGGAGGGGCTCAACCTTTCGGGGCTTCCTTCTAACGTGGCCATTGGGCCCATAAATGCGCGGCGAGCCGAACGCACCTATGATGATTCGAGCGCCAGCTTGTGCGGATTGCGGCGTAACGCTTTCGAGTAGGGGTGAGATCGATGCGGAAAGTCCTGCTCCTCCTGGTTGGCACGGCCGTCTTGTGGGTGCCCGCCGTCTCTGTCGCCGGCGACTCGTCGCCGCGCCCGTCGATGTTGGCCGCCAAGGCGGGAACGGCCAACGCCAAGAGCGACGTGAGCACCCCGGCCAGCACCTGCGGGAGCCAGCGCAGCGAGCTGAACTTCGCGGCGAGCCATAACGGCCACACGTTCACCCAGTTCTACGGAACGAATGGTGGCAAGGGTCGCGGCGCCGGCGCGAACGCGTTCGGCAAGTGCGTCTCGACGATCGCGAAGCACAAGAACAAGAGCGACAGCAATGGCAGCGCCAAGAGCCATGGCGAGGACAGCGCCGAAAGCCGCGGCGAGGGCAGCGCCAAGAGCCACGGCAAGGAGGGCAGCGCCAGTCCTGCCATGACCTGCAAGGCGATGCAGGCGGACGATCTCGCGCACTTCCAGACCACGTACGGCACGCGTCCGAACGCTTTCGGCAAGTGCGTAGCCAAACAGGCAAACGGCATTAAGGGCTAGCGCCCGTCGAGCTGCTTCCGGCTCTCCGCGCCGCCGTTCGATCGGGACGACGGATGAGGGGTCACGTGGTCGGTTAGGCGCGCATCAACGCGGCGGCGCTCGGCGCCCGCCCCAGTCGGCTTCCGAACTGTCTGGGGCCAAGCGGACTCAGACGAGGCGGTCGAGCGCGGCGACGGTTTCGTCGGTGCTGCGGATGCCTCGGGCGGCGCGGGCGAGTTCGATGATGATGAGTCCGGTCCGGTGGACTTCCTCGAACCCGTCAGGGACTGCCTGGTCGAAGTGGTAGCCGTCGAGGAGGTTGCGGGCGTCGTCGGGATCGGTCCAGGGGCGGAGATCGAGTGCGGGGTGGCTGCGGTAGGCGTCGCCGAAGTCGATCAGTCCGGTGAAGCGGCCGGTGGTGGGGTCGATGAAGGTGTGTTCGGGGCCGGGGTTGGAGTGGACCGCGACGGGTGCTGTGGTGTCGGGGGTGGCTTCGAGCCGGGCGGCGGCGAGTGCACGGACGTCGACTGCGCCGTTCCAGGAGGGGTTGTCGCCGAGCGTGGTGGCGAGAGTTTCGAAGGTGTCGGCGATGCGAGTGCGCAGGCCGGCGGGACCTTCGTCGCCGGGGAGGAGGCCGCTGTCATTGAGCGCGGTCTGGTCGATCGCGTGGATGCGGCGGAGCACGCCGCCGAGCTCGTGCAGGGCTTCGGCGCGGGCGGCCGGGTCGAGGGTCGCGTTCTTGACGGCGACGCCGGGCATGCGGCTGAGGCAGAGGTACTCGATCCCCTCGACGTGGCCGTAGCCGAGCACCTTGGGGACGGGGAAGTCGCCGCTTCGTTCGAGCTCGCGCAGGAAGAGGGCTTCCTTCTCCAGGCTGGTGCGGGGGCGGAGGCGATGCGGGCGTTGCGTCTTGAGGACGACGTCTCCTTCGACGTGGTAGCTGCGCGCCTCGCCGCCTGATTCGTCGACTTCGAGCAGGGCGCCAGCCCAGGGTGCATGTCGGCGGACTGCTTCGAGCACGCTCGACTCGCCGAGGACAGGGTCGGGGGCGTCGGGTTGCAGGTAGGTGTCGGTGACGCTCATCGGTTCCTTTCCTGGGTGTGTGGGTTGTCTTGCCAGTCCCAGCCGGCGGCTTCGAGTTCGGCGAGGGCGGCGAAGCGGCCGCCGGCGGCGAGGAGTTGCTCGGGTGGGCCGGCTTCGACGATGCGGCCGTCGTCGAGGACGACGACCCGGTCTGCCCGGCGGGCGCTGGCGATGCGGTGGGCGACAGTGAGGACGGCGCAGCCGCGCTCGAGCGCGGTGGCGCGCAGGGCGTTTCGGAAGGCGGCGTCGCTGGCGCCGTCGACGGCGGCGGTGGCCTCGTCGAGCAGCAGCACGGCGGGTTCGCAGACGAGTGTGCGGGCGAGGGCGAGGAGTTGGCGCTGGCCGGCGGAGAGGACGGTGCCGCCGCCTCGTCCCTGTCCGGCGAGTGGGGTGTCGAGCTGGTCGGGCAGCTGGGCGAGGAGGGTGTCGATTCCGGCGAGCTCGACGGCGCGCTCGATCGCGTCGTCTCCAATGGCGGGGTCGAAGAGGGTGAGGTTGTCGCGCACGGTGGCTCCGAAGAGCTGCAGTGATTGGGGGGCGACGCCGAGGCTTGTACGGCGCTCGTCGTCTGCGAGCAGGCGCGGGTTGTGGCCGTTGACCCGGATGCGGCCGCTGCTGGGTGTGTAGAGGCCGCCGATCAGCGAGACGAGTGTTGATTTGCCGGCGCCGGTGCGGCCGACGAGCGCAAGATGCTCGCCGGGCTGGACGGTGAGGCTGACGTCGTCGAGTACGAGTCGGTTCGGCTCGTAGCCGAACCTGACGTGCGCGACCTGGATCCCGCCGCCGGCGTGCACCGGGGCCTGCTCGGCGGGCGTGCTGTCGGGTGGAAGGTCGAGCAGCTCGAAGACGCGTTCGGCGCCGGCGATCGCGGCCTGCACCGATTGCCACTGGTCGCCGAGGGCGACGATCGGGGCGAAGAAGTTCTGGAACAGGAGTACGAAGGCGGTCAGCGTGCCGAGGTCGACGCCGGCGCCCGCGGAGGTGCCGCCGGCGCCGATCCAGAGCAGCGCCGCGATCACGAGGGCGGCGAGCAGGCCGCTGACCGGAGCGAAGAAAGCGTTGTATTTCACCGATTGGCTCTGCGCCTGGAGGGTGCGGGCGAGCGCGCGGCGGAAGCGGGCGACGAAGGTTTCCTCGCGGCCGAAGGCGCGCAGCGTTTCGACGCCGCCCACGACCTCGGCCAGCTCGACGTTGAGTCGGCCGATGGCGAGGCGGGTGTCGCGTTCGGCGTCGCGGACGCGCACCTGCAGGAAGCGGGTGATCACAAGCAGGGGCACCATCACCACCGCGGCCACCCCCGTGAGGAGCGGGCTGAGTACAAGCATCGCGACGGCGACGGCGATGAGCGGCACGAGCTGGCCGAGCAGGGTGGCGATCCCGTCGGTGAAGAGGTCGTCGACGGTCTCGACGTCGGCGGTGGAGCGGCTGATCACATCAGCGATCGGTGTGCGGTCGAAATGCGAGGCCGGCAGCGCAAGCGAGTGGGAGAAGAGGCGCACGCGTAGCGTCGCGATCGCCGCCTGCGAGACACGCGCGGCGAGGTAGGCGTACGCGAAGCTGAGTGCCGCGTCGGCGGCTACCGCGAGCAGGTAGACGACGCCGGCGAGAACCAGGCCCCCGCTCTGACGCGGCACGAGGTTGTGGTTCACGACGTGTCGGATGACGAACGGCGGCACCAGTTCGACCAGCGCCGAGGCGATCACGCAGCCGGCGACCGCGATCAGCGAGCGCCGCCAGGGCCGCAGCAGCGCGGCCAGCTTCCGCCACAACGATGGGGGGCGGCCGTTCACGCGGTCGCCTCGCTGAGCGAGAGTCGCGCCTGGGCGCGGAAGATGCGGGCGTAGAGGCCGTCCCGCTCGAGCAGCTCGGCATGGGTGCCGCGTTCGGCGATCCGGCCGTGCTCGAGCACCACGACCTCGTCAGCGAAGGGGAAGGCGGCGAGCCGATGCGAACACAATAGGACCGTCGCCTGCTCTGCCCGCGGCGCCTCTTTGCCGACTGCGCCGCGGAGCGCGGCGGCTATCGCGGCTTCGGTGTGCACATCGACCGCGGAGAAGGGGTCGTCGAGCACGAGCAGCCCGGGTACTGGCCCGCCGGCGGCGAGCGCCCGGGCAAGGGCGATCCGCTGTCGTTGGCCGCCGGAGACGCGGACGCCGAGTTCGCCCACCTCCGTCTCTAGGCCCGCCGGCATGGCGGCGAGATCCTGTTCCAGGGCGGCAAGACCCAGTACGCGGCGAAGCTGCAGCGCCGGCTGCCCGTTTGGCCCCGGAGGTTCGGCGCTGAGGAGGACGTTCTCGGCGACGCTGCCCGAGAACAGGTGCGGCTCCTGGCCGAGATAGCCGACACGCTGCGCCCGCTCCACGGGCGCCAGCTCGGCCACCGGCACACCGTCGAGCAGGACACTTCCCTGCGCAGGCGGGTAGATGCCGGCGGCGAGCCGCGCCAGCGCGCTTTTGCCGGCGCCCACCGGGCCGGTCACGCCAACCAGCCTGCCGGCGGAGAGTTCGAGATCGAGCTCGCTAATGGTCGGGGAAGACGCCGCCGGGTAGCTGAAGCTGACGCCCCTGAACTCGAGCGCGGCCGCCGCGCGCGGGGCAGGGGACGGCATCGGCGCTGCTGTTGGTCCTGCGACCTGGGCGAAGCGAAACGACGACCAGGGCGGCTCCCCGGAGAGCGGCGGCGGCGGCGCGAGCAGCGGCCGCAGGCGTTGGTAGGCGGCGCCGGCCGCCTGCACGCGGTTGACCATCTGCGGGATCCGGGGCGCCCGGCGGGTGAAGCGCGCGAACAGGTGCAGGAAGGCGACCAGGGCGCCGACGCTCATCGCACCGGAGACGACCCGGTCGCCGCCCAACACGATCACGAACACGACCCCGGCACTGAGCAGCGCCGTGTAGATCGCGCCGAGTCCCTCGTCGAGCCGGATCGCGTCCAGCTCGGCCTTCGCCTGCCGCTGCGCGAGCGAGCGCACCCGCCCGGTGGTCGCGCCCGCTCGTCCCGCGAGCCGGAGCAAGCGGTACGCGCCCAACTGCTCGTGCAGCACCGTGGTCAGGTCGGCGTCCGACTGGCGCGCCTGGATCGTTCGCGCGGAGACGAGGCGGCCGGCCACCTTGGCCAGCACGAGCGCCACCGGCACCGGCGCCAGCGCCACCGCGGCGAGCCCCGGCGCGTACACGAACATCGCCACCACCAGCGACACCGAGAACAACAGTGTGTCCCAGGTCTCGACGATCACCTCGCCCACACCGAGGCCGAGCTGCTGCACGTCGCCGATCACGCGCGCCATCACGCCGCCGACCGACATCTCCGCCAGCTGCTCCATCCGCCAGCCGAGCACGCCGCGCAGCGCGTCCGCGCGCACGTTCGCCTGGAAGCGCGTGCGCGCCACCCCCAGCCACCAGCGCTTGCCGATCCGCGGTACCTCCGTCGCCGCCGTCGCCGCCACGAACAACAACGCCGCCCGACCCACCGCCGCTCCGCTCACCTCGCCCCGGTGGTAGGCGAGCACCGTGTTGATCGCCCGCCCAAGGAAGACCGCCGGCAGCACGATCGCCACGTTCATCAAGATCCCGCCGATCGACCCCAACACCAGCAGGCCCGCCACCTGACGGAAGTACGGGCGCAGCTCCCAGAGAAACGGCCTGCGCTCTTCCTGGAGGCTCATGTGGCCGTAGTCTGCATCCGGTGAATGCTGCAACCGCTGTTGCAGGTTCCGTCATAATGCCGCAGTGGACGAGAGGCGGACGCAGTGGGTGCTGCTTGCCTATCGACTTCCGCGCGAGCCGTCGACGCCGCGCAGCGCGCTGTGGCGCAAGCTGCGTCGCCTAGGCGCGGCCCAGGTGGTCGATGGGCTGGTAGCGCTGCCGCTCGATGCCCGCAACCGCGAGCAGCTGGAGTGGCTGGCAGACGAGATCGGCGAGGCAGGCGGGGAGGCGACGATCTGGGTCGGCCACCTGACCTCCGCGGCGCAGGAGCGCGAGTTCGCTGCGCGGATGGCGGCCGCCGTCGCCGCCGACTACCGGGCGCTCGCCGCCGAGGCCGAGGCGACCCGGGAGCAAGTAGCCGGCCAGCGGCGGCGCACGCTGGCCCGGCTGCGGCGCGAGCTGCGCCGCATCCGGGCCCGCGACTACTTCCCGCCCCCCGAGCGCGAGCGCGCGCAGCAAGCGCTCGACGAGCTCGCAGCGCTGGTTGAGGAGCCGGTCCGGTGAGGTGGGCGACTCGCCGTCACTGTCACGTCGACCGCGCCGCCTGCGCCTGGCTGATCCGTCGCTTCCTCGACGCCGAGGCCGAGTTCCTGTTCGTCGACGACCCGGCCGAGGTGCCGGAGGAGGCGACACCGTTCGATATGCGCGGAGTCGAGCTCTCTCATCACGGCGGCGATTGCAGCTTCGAGACCTTCCTGCGCCGCTACGAGTTCGCCGACCCGGTGCTGTGGGAGATCGCCAAGGTCGTGCACGAGGCCGACCTTGCCGACGAACGCTACGACGCCCCCGAGGCAGCCGGTCTCGACGTCCTCCTGCGCGGCCTCTCGATGATCCGCGACGACGACGAGCTGCTCACCCTCTCCGGGCCACTGTTCGACGGCCTCTACGAGTACCGCAAACGGGCGCTCCTGACCGGACGGGAACCATCGTGAGCGAAGCAGCCGCCGCTCAGCCCGTCGCGGCCGTCCCGCGCACCCTGCGCGGGCTGGTCCTCTATTTCCTCAGGCTCGGTTCCTGGGGCTTCGGCGGCCCGATCGCGCTCGCCGGCTACATGCGCCGCGACCTTGTCGAGGCGCGCGAGTGGTACAGCGAGGACGAGTACCAGCAGGGGCTGGCGATCGCGCAGACGATGCCGGGCCCGCTCGCGGCCCAGCTCGCGATGTGGCTCGGCTACCTCGAGCGCGGCGCGCTCGGCGCCCTGCTGGTCGCGCTCCCCTTCGTCATCCCACCTTTCCTGATCGTCACCGCGGTCGCCGCCGTCTACGCCCACTACCAGGGCCTGTCCGAGGTGCAGAGCATCTTCTTCGGCGTCGGCCCAGCCGTGATGGCGATCGTCGCGATCGCCGCCTACAAGCTCGCCCGCTCGACCAATAAACAGGACCCCGCGCTGTGGCTGATCGCGGGCATCGTCTGCGCGGTCACGGCGATCTCCGGCGCCGAGGTCGTCTGGCTCTTCCTCGCAGCAGGCGCAATCGGGGCGCTCTACTACGGCGGCGGCCTGCCGAGGCTCCGCGGTCGCTTCGCCAGCGTGACCCCGCTTCCGCTCGCCAGCGTCAAGGGCTTCGCCTGGCTCGGCGGCAGCGCCTCACTCCTGACGCTGGCGGGCTTCTTCGCCAAGGCGAGCGCCTTCACCTTCGGCTCCGGCCTGGCCGTCGTCCCTTTCCTCCACCAGGGACTCGTCGTCGACCACCACTGGCTGACCGACCGCCAGTTCACCGACGCGGTTGCCATGGGACTGATCAGCCCGGGCCCCGTCGTGATCATGGGCACCTTCGCCGGCTACCTCGTCGCCGGCGTCGCCGGCGCAGTGATCGCCACGGTCGCCATCTTCACCCCGACCTATTTATTCGTCGTCGTCCCAGGGCGACTCTTCCGCCGCTTCGAGCGCCACCCGCGCCTGCAAGGGTTCGTCAAGGGCGCAACCGCCGCCGCGGCCGGTGCGATCGCAGGCGCCGCCATCGTCATCGGGCGCGAGACGATCCACGGCTGGCTGCCCGCCGGAATCGGTCTCGTCGCACTCCTCCTATTACTCCAGAAACGGATCAAGGTGCCAGAGCCGACGCTCGTCGCCGCCGCAGCCGTCGCAGGCATCGCGCTCCACTAGCCGGTTATCAGCTGCACGATCAGCCGCTGCTCCATCTCGGCGAGCAGCGGCTCGACCGCCCTGACGATCCCGCGGCGTCCGGCGATCTCGATCGAGTCGCCAGCCTCCAGCGGCAACTCGCGACTAATGCGGCCCGTCGCGATGACGCCGTCACAGTCCCGTAGCTCGTAGAGGTACTCGGTCACGCTGGCGGCCGTAACGATACGAGGCGAAGGCAATCCCCAGCGGCACTGCCGACTCCGCCTCTCTACCTCCTCGTCCGCGAGGTCAGGTTGGCGGCGCTGGCACATTCGAGAACATGTGAACACTCGTTCACGCTATCCTGGAGGCGATGGCCCACGGCGTCCAGGGGAACGCGCACAGCGCCGAGCTCGACATCTCAACCGCGCGCGCGGTCGCGAAGACGATGCAGGCGCTGGCGACGCCGAGCCGCGTCCGCATCCTGGGCCGCCTCCGCCAAGCACCGGCCGCAGTAGGCGAGCTCGCGGACGCGGTCGAGATGGAACGCTCCGCCGTCTCGCAACAGCTCCGTGTCCTTCGCCACCTCGGGCTCGTGATCGGCGAGCGGCGCGGCCGCAGCATCGTCTACGCCCTGCACGACTCGCACGTCGCCGACCTGCTCGACCAGGCCGTCTTCCACATCGAACACGTCCGCCTCGGCTACCCCGAACAGATCACCAAGGCCTCCTGATGCACCACACCGTCCGCGCCCGCGACCACGAGCACGAGCATCGCCACGACCCCGGCGAGCACAGCCACGGTGAGCACGGGCACTCGCACGGCCTCGTCGACCGCTCGATTGTCCGCTCGCGCGCCGGCGTGCGCACGGTCGCGATCAGCCTCGCGGTTCTTGGCCTCACCGCCGGCGTCCAGGTCGTCATCTTCGTGCTCTCGAACTCGGTCGCGCTGCTCGCCGATCTGATCCACAACTTCGGCGACGCACTCACCGCCGTCCCGCTCGGGATCGCCTTCTACCTACGCTCCTTCCGCGGCGAAAAGCTCGCCGGACTCGCCGTGGTGCTGGCGATCTTCGTTTCCGCCTGTGTCGCCCTCTACGAGACGATCATGCGGCTGATCCACCCCCACGCGCTCACCCATCTCTGGGTGCTGGCAGCCGCCGGCCTGATCGGCTTCCTCGGCAACGAGATCGCCGCCCAGGTACGGCTTCGCGGCGGCCGCCGCCTCTCCAGCCCGGCCCTGATCGCCGACGGGAACCACGCCCGCATCGACGGCTTCGTCTCCCTCGCCGTCGTCGCCAGCGCCATCGCCGTCGGCCTCGGCGCCAAGATCGCCGACCCGATCATCGGCCTCGCCATCACCCTCGTCATCCTCAAGATCACCTGGGACTCCTGGCGCGTCGTCTCAACCACCGACCCCGGCGAAATGATCGACGAGCCGCACCGCCACCCACCCACACAGCAGCCAGACCTGAAGAGCGGGACCACCCGCTCTGCGCTCAAGAGCGCTCTACCGCACCGGCCTACATATGGAGGGATGCGTTGACGTCCCCCAAGACCGGAACCGTCGCGTCCCGGACGAAGATATGCGGGACGGGAAGTTCGCCGAACCGGTGGCGGTTTCGTCCACCTCCGAGCAATGCATTCGGCTTCCCCTAGCTCACCGCCCGAAAGCTTCGATCTAGTCCCGCTCCGTGCTCGGCGCGACCCGCATGCTGCCGCCAACCCCCTCTGCCGTCAACCACCCATTCCCGCTATTTGCGCCACTTCCCATTTCCGGCAGGAGCACAAAGATCCGCTCTTTGCGGAAACTTGAGACCACCGCCAACGCCGGCGAGCGAAGCCGAGCCGAGCGTCCAGAAGATGAGCAGGCGTGACCGGCACGTCGGGTGGGAAGACCTCGGTCGATGGGAGCCGAGCCCCTGAGCCGCACACAGAGGACGATCGTCGTCGGCTACGGCGGAACGGGGCCGGCGGAACAGGCTCTTCGACGCGCAGCCGACTACGCTCGGGCCTTCGCCGCGAAGGTAGTGGTCGTGAGCGTCGCCCCGCCGGCGCCGCTGCAGGAACCCGGCGTCACCGGAGCATTTGGTCTGCTCCCCTACGGCGCCTATCCGGTGGGCGGCACCGATGAAGTTGTTCACCGTGACGAGCGATTGTGGGAACAACACCGCGAGCGGGTTCAGGCCCTCTTTGCCGAGGCCGGCCAACAAGTCGAATTTGCCGGCGTGGCCGGCGAGCCGGCACAGGAGCTTGTCGACGCCGCCGAGCAGCGTCAGGCCGAACTGATCATCGTCGGTACACGTGAACCTGGCTTTCTCGAGCGGCTACTCGGAGGCAGCGTCAGCCAAGCCGTCGCCCGTCGAGCGCAATGCGACGTGCTGATCGTCCACCCGAGCGGCGACCCCGAAGCGCAACCCGGTTAAGTCACGCACTCAGCGAAGAGTTTGCGGAGACGGGGCCTCTTGCGATCCCGGTCATTCGAGTGTCTCTCGGCGCCCTTTGCCGGAAACTCTCGGCGGAGTAGTGTCGGACCTGGGTGGACCTAGACCCCGCACGCGTAAAGGCGCTGAACCAGCAAATCCGGCACTTGGCCGAACTGCTGCATGGCGCGAAGGATGACGACCACGAATACGGCTTCTCGTGCGAGTGCGGCTGCGGCACAGTCGTCGCACTGAGCGTGCCCGAGTTCGACCGCGACGGGGGCGCCTGGGCGGACGGCCATAAGGCCGAAGAACGCCAAGCCTCGTAATCGCATCCCTCTTAATCACCTACGGCCGGCGTGCCCGTGATAGCTCGGCAAGGGAACTCTGAGGGAACACCAACCCGGGCACGAGCGTCCACTCGCGGCTACTCGTGTTCCGACCGATTCCTCCGTTTTGCCGGGCCTTCGTGGCCCTGCGGACCCGCGGTTGCCCGCGCTTCCCGCGCCAGAACCTCGATGGTAAGGAGGGGGTCGACGGTTCGAGTCCGTCAGAGGGCTCTAAAAGACCTGCAAAGTCGCATCTCTTGTTGTCTGTGCGGAATCGCGGGTAAGGAGGGGGTCGTCTGAACCGGCGGGATTCCGCGATTTGCAGCCGGTTTGCGCTCAACGTACCTCTCCTGTGGTGCCATCTTCGACCTCGAGGTCGCACGAGGGTCGCACGCCACTTGGGCGAGGCCGGCGGTCTCGCCCATGGGCGACCAGCGAACTTCGTTCAAGCGGCGCGGCCTAGGCTTGCTGCGCCGCCGCCGCGGCGACGGGTCCCGGTGCGGGAACGGAGCTTCTGCGCGCGAGCGCGATGCTTGTCGCTACGACCCAGAGCAGGTAGAGGATCTGGGAGAACTGGCCGGCGTTGTCGACCGAGAGCGGGGTCAACACGAGGGTGTAGACGACGATCGCGAGCGCCGACCACGCGATCGGCCGGCGGCCGGCGCGGAGGGCGAGCAGGCTGGCCGCCGTGAGCAGCGTCGCGTTGAGGAACCAGGTGCCGACGTAGACAGCCTCACCTGTGGTGACGAGCGTCTTCGCGACGTCGAGGTTCATGCCGTGGCCCGCCCGATAGGAAATGACGTTGATGATGCCGAGGGAGACGATGCCGCCGCCGGCGGTCGCGGCGGCGGCGAGCTTGACAGTCGAGCCGAGCAGACCGCCGCCCAGGCGTTCTGCGGCCCAGACGGCGAAGGCGAGGAAGAAGCAGACGCTGAGCATCTCCATGTAGGCGCCGGCCCAGACCCCGGCGCCGACCGGGTGCGCGATCGCGCGGGCGATGCCGGAGGTCGAGCTGCCGATCGTGAGGTCGTGCGTCTTGCCGGCGGCCATTGCGAGGAAGGTGCCGCCGAGCTGGAGCGCGACGAAGGCGATCCCGCAGATGGCGAAGAGGCGGTCACTGCGTGCGTTCATTTCTGGCTCCTTTCGTGGACGCCCGCACGCTACGAGCGGGGCGCGCCGTCGTCGTCGGCGCAGCAGGTGAACCGAGGTAGTCCTGCGGGTTGACCTTTCGGCACGCCAGCTCATCCCAGCGCCTGATGACAGTGGCGCGTAGCGGAACTACGGTTCACGTCATGCGCGTGGCCGGCGTCCGTTCCCCGACCATTCGGGTAGAGCCCGAACGGCTCGACCTCGCCGTGGCCGCCCTGCTGACAGTTGCGGCCCAGCTCGAGGTTTGGCTCGGTAATGGCAACGTGTCCGATCACCATCAGCTCGTCACGGCGGTCGTCTCGGCTTTCACGACGCTGTCGGTCGCGGTGCGCCGACGCTGGCCGCTGCAGGCCGGCGTCGCGGTCGGTTGGGTGGTCGCGGTCGAGCTCGCCGTCTGGGGTGACCCGCAGATCATCGCCGCCTCTGTCGCCTATTTCTGCGCGCTCTACGGGCTGACGGCGTGGACGTCCCGGCGGGAGTTCCTGCTCGGAGTCGGGCTCCTCCTCATCCCCTTGCCCCTCGATGCTTTGGCGCCGCACGGGCCCGGCGGCAGCAGCGTCCTCTTCACCGCGGTCACGCTGGTCGTGATGCTGCTGATACGGGTGGTGCTCGGCGATCGCGAGCGGCGCGTCCAGTTCGCCGAGCGGGAACGCGACCTGGCCGCACGCGAGGCGATCGTCTCCGAGCGGGCTCGGATCGCGCGCGAGCTCCACGACGTCGTAGCGCACTCGGTCAGCGTGATGGTGGTCCAGGCGCAAGCGGGACCGCGGCTGGTCGCCGATCCGGAGCAGGCGAGCGGCGTCTTCAGCTCGATCGAAGCGACCGGCCGCGAGGCGCTCGTCGAGCTGCGCAGGCTGCTCGGCGTCCTTCGCAGCGGCGACGAGCACGCCGCGACCGCGCCGCAACCCGGCCTCGAGTCGCTCGACACCCTGCTGGGACAGGTGCGAGACACCGGGCTCCGTGTCGACCTCCGCATCGAAGGTGATCCGGTCGCGCTGCCGGCAGGCGTCGACCTCTCCGCCTACCGCATCGTCCAAGAGGCGCTCACGAACACGCTCAAGCACGCAGGTCGCGCCGAAGCCGAGGTGATCGTCCGCTACGACACCGGTTTCGTCGAGCTCGAGATCCTGGACAACGGCGTTGGGCCGCAGGCGCAGACGAACGGCTCCGGCCACGGCATCGCCGGTATGCGCGAACGAGTCGCGCTCTACGGCGGGGCGCTCGAGACCGGCAGCCGCAACGGTCACGGCTTCGGCATCCGCGCCCGCCTTCCCCTCGCCGCGGAACCGGTCGCATGATCCGCGTCGTCATCGCCGACG
>DATFHC010000150.1:0-8961 GCA_035248765.1 Gaiellaceae bacterium | reverse complement strand
CGTAGCTGCGCCACCACTGTCCCTCGACGTCGCGGCTCTCGTACTGGAAGCGGACGGCGATCCGATCGCCGGCAAAGCACCAGAGGTTCTTGCGGAGGGCGTAGTCGAGCTCCCGCTCCCATTTCCGGGTGAGGAAGGCGACGATTTCGTCCCGACCGGTGACGAACACGTCTCGGTTTCGCCACACGGAGTCGGCCGAGTACGCCTGGGCGACTTTTTCCGGGTCTCGGGTGTTCCAGGCGTCCTCCGCGGCTTGCACCTTCGCTGCCGCTGTCTCGTGGCTGAAGGGTGGGAGGGGTGGCTTGGTCTCGGTCATCACGACGGAGGCTAGAGCATGTGAAGTGCTAGCTCTCTCACTCCCGCGGGTGGGCCCTCTGCGCAAAGATGGCTCCGTGAACCCGAAGGTGCTCGTCGACGACGTGACCGTGCGCTTCGACGGAGCGCTCACACTCGACCAACTGAGCCTCGAGATCGGCCGCTCCGAGTTCGTCTCGATCGTCGGGCCGTCCGGGAGCGGCAAGTCGACGCTCTTCAACGTCGTCTCCGGGCTGCAACGGCCGAGCTCCGGCCGCGTCCTCCTCGACGGGCAGGAGATCACGGGGGAGACGGGGCACGTCGGCTACATGCTCCAGAAGGATCTCCTGATCCCGTGGCGGACGGTCGTGGGCAACATCGTTCTCGGCGCGGCTCTCACGCGCGGCGCGAAGAGCCGGGACCGGGAGGAGGCGGCTGCCCTCGCGAGCCGCTACGGCCTCGGCGAGTTCCTCGACCATTATCCGCACGCGCTATCCGGCGGCATGCGGCAACGGGTCGCGCTCATGCGGACGCTTGCCCTGCACACCGACGTGCTCCTGCTCGACGAGCCGTTCGGCGCGCTCGACTCGCAGACTCGGCTCGATATGCAGCTCTGGCTGCTCTCGGTCTACGAGGACCTCGAGGTGACGATCCTGTTCGTGACGCACGACGTCGACGAGGCGATCCTTCTCGCCGACCGCGTGGTCGTGCTGAGCGCCCGTCCGGGCCGCGTCCTGGCCGACCTGCCGATCACGCTGCCGCGGCCGCGCGGCCTCGACGTGCTCACGTCGCCGGCGTTCACGGATCTCAAGCGAGAGGTGCTCGGCCTCCTGCACCACGCTCCGGCGGCGGCGGTGGCGGGTTGAGCTCCTTCCTGCGAAAGACGGCGGTGCGCCTCGTGATGGCGGCGCTCGCCGTCGGGTTGATCTTCGGGGTCTGGAACCTCGTCATCTTCGCCTTCGACCTGAAGGCGTACGCCTTGCCGACGCCGCAGGATTCGGTCTCCGCGATCTATCACCGCTGGTCGATCTTCCAGCCGCTGACCGTGCAGACGATCAAGGAGACGGCCTACGGCTTCCTGATCGGCGCCGCGATCGGCTTCCTCCTCGGTGTCTTCATGTCCGCGTCGAAGACGGTTCAGCGGCTTGTCTACCCGGCGCTCATCACCTCCCAGGCGGTGCCGATCGTCGCCATCGCCGCGCCGCTCGCGATCCTGTTCGGGTTCGGGGTCCTGCCGAAGCTCGTGATCGTGGCGTGGGTCGTGTTCTTCCCGGTCGTCGTCAACGTGCTCGACGGCCTTGCCCACGTCGACCGGGATCTCGTCAACCTCGCGCGCGTGATGGGCGCGAAGCGTGCGCGCGCGTTCCTCGCGATCCAGTTGCCCGCGACGCTCAGCCCGCTCTTTTCTGGCCTGAAGATCGGCGCGACCTACGCGGTGACCGGCGCCGTGATCGGCGAATGGGTGGCGTCGGCGCAGCAAGGGCTCGGCACGTACCTCCAGACCGCGAACGCCTCGCTCGACACCCCGGGCGTGATGGGCGCGACGATTCTGCTGACGGCGATCGGCGTCGCGTCGTTCCTGCTCGTCATGGCCGTGGAGGTCGTCGCGACGCCCTGGCGGACGCGCTCGACGGCTCGTCCCGGGTTACGGTCACTCTTCAACAGCGACAGGAAAGGAGATCGCCGATGGTTCGGTTCGCTTCCCGCCGGCGTCCCGCGCGGCTCGCGCTCGGAATCGCAGTCACGGCCGCGCTGACGGCGACAGTCGTCACGGCGGCATGGGCCTCGTCGAGTCGGTCCGCATCCGCGGCCCGAAGTCACGGGCTCACGAAGATACGCGTCGTGTTCGATTGGCCGGGAATCGACTTCGAGGCCGTTCCCCTCACGGTCGGCAACGCGCGCGGCTTCTACAAGAAGGCCGGCCTCGATGTCCAGATCGTCATCCCGCCGAGCACGTCGACGACCGTGAAGATGCTTGCCACCGGCAACGGCGACATCGGCTTCGACACGACCACGGACGTCGTCTTCGGCCAGGCGGCCGGGATCGACGTGAAATCGATCGCGAACTACTCCCAGAACAACAACTGGGGTCTCGTCGCCAAGCCCGGGGCGAAGATCGACGTCAAGAAGATCAAGGGCAAGTCGATCGGGATCTTCGCCGACTCGTGGACGAAGGCGATGATGCCCTACGTCCTCAAGGCCGGCGGCGTCTCGTCGAGCCAGGTGAAGCAGCCGATCTTCTCGAGCGACGACATCGCGCCGCTACTCGCGGGCAAGCTCGATCTCGCGACGAACACGCTCAACTACGCCATCGCGCAGGTGCAGAGCGCGACCGGCAAGCGACCGAGCGTCCTCCTCGCGACGAAGTTCGGCGCGCCGAACGTGCCGGTCTGGGTCTACACGGGAATGGACTCGTGGCTCAAGGGACACGCCTCGCAGGTGAAGAAGTTCCTCTCGGCCACGCGGAAGGCTTTCGCCTGGTCGATCGCCCACCCGTCCGCGGCGGTGAAGGACTACGTCAAGGCGTACCCGAAGATCGGCGGGGGCATGAAGTACAGCCTCGACGGCTGGAAGGCGACCATTCCGGCACTCGGTGCGACGAGCTCGCTCCTCACGCAGCGGGCATCGCAGTGGAATCAGGTCACGCGCGCGCTCAAGTCGGTCGGCCTGCTGTCCAAGCCGCTCCCGGCATCGCGCTACTTCACGAACGCGTACGTCAAAGGCTGAATCCGCACGGGGTAGCTCGGCTCGCTGCGAGGCGGGCTACCCACCTCTTGTCAGCGCTGTCCACGTCGCCCGGTGGGTCGTGGGAAACGAGTAGAGGCTGTAGCCGAGTGGCCTGGAATCGGCGACGGCGCGCATGAATCCCGCGGTTTCCGCCGTACCCATTGCTCTGCTGAGGCCACCGATCAGGTGGATCGGGATGTCCGGATCGCCCGTACCGGCGCGGACGGCAGCGACGGTGGCGGAGAGATAGGCACGCGTGGCCTTGCTGCCCGTCACGCCTCTCATGGTGGAGTAGGCCATGGGCAGGAACACGTCGTAGGAGCGGGCGAGCGCCCGGTAGGGAATGTGAGGCCAGTAGTACGGGGACATCCCGACCGGGGAGGGGATGATAGCCCCGAGCGGATAGTCCGGGCCGACGGCCGACCGCAGGCGGGCCGAAAGCTCGAGCAGGCGCCGGTTGCGGAGCGCCATCCCTCGGACCACGGTTGCCTCGATGTCGAGCGCGAAGGAATCGAAGCGCTCCCCGCTCGGACTCTGGAAGTGGATCGCCGCCAGTGCCCGCCGCTCGTCTCGCCTCGGGTTGGCGAAGGAGGGTAGGTACCACGCGACGACACGCAACCCGGCCGCGTGAGCGGCGTCGATGAAGCGTCCCTGAGCCCGCTGTCGGATCACGTCGACGCTCTGCTTGTAGTTGCCGGTCTGCAGGTAGAGCGTCCGAGCCCCGTCCCGAGCCATCGCCGCGACCGCCCGTTCCGGCTCTCCCCAGACGCTCTTGCCGGCGTGGTAGTCGATCCACGTGCCCAGCCCGGCATACGAGGTCAGGTCGCGCGACGAGCGCCTCGATGCGGCCGCCGTCGGAGCCAGCAGAACCGCCGCCACCATCGTCGCGGCAAGCGCGGCGCGCGCGGTCATGCGTGCCGAATCCCGATGAGGCGGGCGCCGGTCGCGCGCAGGTCGCCGCGAGCGATCGCCTCTTGCTCGATGGCCCGGAACGAGTCGCCGAGCTTCCAGTTGTGGAGCCACGCGCCCCGCAGCGGCGGACCGAGCTCGAAGTCCGGCGCGAGCGCGGGGATGATCTGCTCGAGCGGGTGCAGGTGGTGGATGTGCTCCTCGACAAGCTCAGCCGCCGTCTTCTGCTGCGGTTCACCGAGGGCGCGACGCTGTTCGAGCCACCACGCCGCGGCGACGACGTCGAACTCGGCGACGTCGAACTCGTCGATCACGAGCGTCCCGCCGGGCTCGACCAGCTCACCGAGCCGGCGACAGGACTCGTCGAGCGGCTCGACGTGGTGGAGCGAGACCACCGCGACCGCGGCGGCGAACGAGCCCGCCGGCTCGTCCAGGTCGGCGAGCGCGATGGGGCGGACGTCGTCGTTCTCGGACCCCGGGTCGATCGCGAGCACGTCGTAGCCGCCGCTTCGAAGTGCCCGGGCGAGAGCGCCGGAGCCCGCTCCGACCTCGAGCACGCGCGCCGGCGGCTCCGGGAGGTTGGCGCGGACGAACGCTCTCAGCTCGGCAGACATGCCCTCGCGGAGGTAGTCGGAGGCGTGTTGAGCGCCCGCCAGGTTGCGGGTCGGGTGAGCGGAAACTCGTAGAGGCTGAACCCGAGGGGGGAGCAGTCGGCGACCGCCCGCATGAATCCCGCCGTGTCGGCGGCGCTCATGGTTCCGGCAATCCCGCCGATCAGGTGGATCGGCACGTGCGGGTTGCCGGTCCGGGTGCGGATGCCGGCGACGTCGGCCGCGAGGTATGCGCGGGCGCGGTTGCTGCCGTGGATGTGGGCGTCGGTGAAGTACGCCATGGGCAGGAAGGCGTCGTAGTAGCGGGCAAGTTGCCGGTACGGGAAGCCGGGCCAGTACTTCGGGTGTCTCCGCAGTCCGACCGGACCGGGGGTGATCGCGCCCAGGGGGTACCGGGCGCCGACCGCCGCCCGCAGCCGGGCGGAGAGCCCAAGGAGACGCCGGGTTCGCAGCGAGGCGGGCCGAACGAGGCTGGCCTCGATGTCGAGCGCGAAGGAGTCGAAACGCTCGCCTGTCGGGCTGCGGAAGCGGATCGCGGCCAGCGCGCGCCGGCTGTCCTGCGCGGGGTCGGCGAACGAGGGGAGATACCACGCCACCACTCGCAGGCCGGCCGCATGTGCCGCGTCGACGAAGCGCCCGAGAGCTCGCCTGCGTACGAGGTCGACCGGCTGCGAGTAGTTGCCGGTCTGGAGGTAGAGCGTCCGGACGCCGTCCCGCGCCATTGCCGCCACCGCTCGCTCCGGCCCGGCCCAGGTGGAGGTCGCGAAGATGTCGACCCAGGTTCCGAGTCCCGCGTAGACGGTGGGCTGCCGGGACGAGTCCGACGCGCGAGACGCCGGCGCCGCGAGCGCTGCCGTGAGGAGAGCCGCGACCAGAATCTTCCTACCGCTGAGCATGCAGCACGGTAGCCGCGTAAACCTCCTCCAGCTGAGCGGTCGGGTCGCCGAAGCGGGAATGCAGCTCGCGCAGGTTCCTCTCGCCGTAGCGGCGGCGCAGCTCGGGGTCGCGCGCGAGCCGGACGATCGCAGCCGCGACCGCATCGACGTCGTGCCGGTCGTCGACCAGCTCTCCGCCCTCGCCCTGCTGGATCCACTCGTCCATGGAAGGCGCGAGGCCGACGACGAGCGGGACGCCGCTTGCCATCGTCTCGAGCAGCGACGCGGGGGAGGAGTCCACGTCGGCAAGCGTCACGGCGAAGTCGGCGGAGGCGTTCACCGACGGAAGCTCGGCTGCGGGAACGTCCTGCACGGCCATGTACGGCTCGAGGCCCAGCTCCGAGGCGAGCCGGTCGAACTCGGTGCGCGTCCACCCGCCGCCTGCGCTCGAGAAGAGGCGAAGCTCCGGCACTTCTTGTCGAGCCTTGGCAAAAGCGCGCAGGACGATGTCGAGGTTCGAGTAGGGCCGGAAGTTGCGCAGCGAGAGGCAGACGATCGCGTCGTCGGGCCAGCCGAGCGCCTTCCAGCGGCTCCGGTCGGCTCGCAACGGCGAGTAGTTGTCGATGCGGGCGTGCCAGTAGATGCGGTGGAACTTCGAGCGGTCCGCACCGAGCCTCACGGAAGCGTCCTCGAGCGCCTGCGAATTGACGACGTACGCCCGTGCGAGCTCGGGCGCGATACCCACGCGTGCGCGCTCCTCGGCCTCCGGCGACTGCCAGGCATCGACAATCGCGTCCTTACCCCACGGGCTCACGACGAGGGGTCCGAGCCCGGCGCGCGCCGTCCAGTAGCCGTACGGGAGGAGGTAGTGGGAGTGGACGACGTCCGGCTGGATGCGGCCGGCGAGCTTGGTGAGCGCGGGCACCATCCGGAAGCGGCGCAACACAGGAACGCGCAACAGCGGATCGAGCTCCTGGAACTGATGGACGCGAAGGCCGTCGAGCTCCCCGCGCGGATTGACGCGTCCCGACGCGACGTGCACCTCGTGACCGCGCTCGGCGAGCCGGCGCGCCCAGCGCGCGAAGTGCCGCGATTTCGCGTCGCCGATCCCGAGGATGCGCAGCTTGCCGTCAGCCATCGGTCTCGGGGGAGAACACGACCATTTTCTGGTTGTCCGGATGTCCCCAGTCGCCGTTGTACGACATCGTCAGGCCCGTGCCCTGAGCCGCGCAGCGGAGCGTCTCGAGGTCGTAGTGGTACTTGTCGCGGTCGGGGTAGGAGACGACCCGCTCGGACTGCTGGATCTCCCCGAGGAACTGCTTCCCGTTCGGGTTCTCGTAGATCGTCGCGTAGAAGCGACCGCCCGGATTCAGCACCTTCGCCATCTCCACGAGACAGCGGACGATGTTGTTGACGGGTAGGTGCGTGAACACCGACTGCGCGATCGCGTAGTCGAACGTCTGGCCAAGCTTGTGGAACTCGAAGGCGCCGTTGACGAGCAGGTTCGGGTTCTTGTCTGCGAGCCCGTAGCGCGGCAGCTCGATGTCCCGCGCGCGTTCGAGCGTGTCGCCGCGTTTGTCGATGCCGGCGTAGTGGCCGGGCTCCAGGAAGCCGATGAAATGAACGCCGGCGCGCAGCGGCCCGCAGCCGACGTCGAGGACGTGGTGCTCCGGCTTGAGCCCCTGCTCGACGAGGTAGTCGAGCTGGAGCTTGCCGAGGTAGTCCCAGAAGGCGTCGGTCCCGCGCACCGTGCCGCGGTGCCAGTCGGGATCCCAGAAACGGCGGTAGCTCTCGGGGAGCGCCTTGCGCACCCGGCGCTTGACCGAGATCGGAACGTACTGCTTGACCTTCCCGAGCACTGCCCGTGCGTCAGCCGCCATGGACACCTCCTGAAGTTGCCGCCGCCGGCTTCAACCGCCTGACGCCGCGATGAGCGAAGCGCCCGAGCTGCACGAGCGCGGGCTTCGGATCGTCGCGCGCGAAGACGGCGTCGACGTACGGTGGCCGCTCGAGCGCGAGCGGCTTGCCGGCCATGAGCGTGATGGCCCAGCGCTTGCCGTCGCCGTGCATCCGCGCGGGCGGCAGCGGATCGCCGACGAGGTCGCGATAGGCGATGTACGGAAGATCGACGCCGCAGGCGGCGGCGAGGCTGTGCCACTGCCAGAGTCGGGGGTTGACCTCGAGCAGCTTGTAGCGCCCGTCGCGCGGGTCGCGCATCACCTCGACCTGCGAGATGCCGTGGAAGCCGAGCGCGCGCAGAAGGGCGAGGCCCTGCTCCACGACCTCCTCCACCCAGACGGCCTCGCCCACCCGCGCGCTGCCCATGTAGCCGCGGGTCTGGCTCAGCTTGCGGCCGGAGAAGAGACCGAGCGCCTCGCCGTCGCGGTCGAGGTAGCTCCCCAGCGTGTACATCTCCTCCGCGGTGCCCGGGATGAGCTCCTGCACCATCGGCTCGTACGGCGCGGCGGCCTCGTAGGCGCGTTCGAGCTCGACCGCGCTCTCGCAGCGGAAGAGCTGGCACCCGTGGCTGCGTCGGAAGCCGACGTTCGCCGACGGCTTGACGATCAGCGGGAAGCCGAGCTCCTGGCCGGCGGCGAGTGCCTCCTCGGCCGAGTGCGGATAGAGCGTGCGCGGGACGGGGACCCCAACGGACTCCGCCGTCTCGAGCTGGTGGCGCTTGCTCTGGATCCGCTCCAGCACCTCCCAGCTCGGGAAGGGAAAGCGGTAGCGCCCAGCGAGGGCGTCGGCGTGGCGCGCGATCGCGTTCACGTGCTCGTCATGGGTGGGAAAGACGGGCAGGACGTCGTCGATCTGGTCGCCGATCGAGCGCAGCGCGTCGATGAAGCCGTTCTCGTCGTCGAGCGGATCCGGAGCGAGGCGCTGCTCCGCGTAGCGCGACCGGAAGCCGAGCGCATACGGCCGGTGGTCGAGCGCAAGGACGCGCAGTCCTCGCCGTCCCAGCGACCGGATCGCAGCGAGACCGTTCACCCAGGCGACCTCGACGACCACGGCCGTGCCCTGACCAGACATCCGCGCGAGTCTAGTTATGCGCCGGCAGAAGTCGCCTCAGCCGCTGACGCTCGGCCGGGAGGTAGAAGCCGAGGAGCCCGAGTGCGACCGGATAGGCGAGCGTCAGCCCGAACGCGAGCGGCAGCGAGCGCGGCAGAAGCTCGCCGGCGAGCGTCAGGCCTCCCGCGACCAGGAGCAGCTCTCCGACCCGGCGCCATTGATACGCGACGGGGTACATCTTTTGCGCGTTCCACGTCCTCACGACCATCAGGAGCGCATATGCGGCGAGCGTCGCGTACGCGGCGCCGAGCATCCCGTAGGCGGGGATCAACCACAGGTTGAGACCGAAGTTGAGCGCGGCGGCGAGCGTGGCTGCGACCCAGTTGAACTGCGTGTTCCGCGTCCGGCCGGTGGCGATCGTGACGACGGTGAAGCCCGCGTAGAACACGCTGGAGTAGGCGAGCGCCGGGATCGCCGAGTCGGCCGGCCAGTACCCATGCTTGCGGGCGAGCAGGTGCACGATCCACGGCGCGAAG
>DATFHC010000149.1:0-3194 GCA_035248765.1 Gaiellaceae bacterium | reverse complement strand
CGAAGGCGTCGATGTGAGCGGCCTCACGGTCGCCGCGATCGCAGAGACGCCGAAGGTGATGACCGACGGCAACTGGCGGCTGGGCGTGTTCATCGACTCGAGCGCTTCCGACGAGCAGGCGGAGAAGCTCGGCGGCGTCTTTTCCGGCGCGCTCGGCGGGCCCATGGAGGCACTTGGACCGCTCGTCGGTGAGAACCTCGGAGTCGAGCGAGCCGCGATCGAGGTGCGCGAGGAAGGCCTGACGCACTCGGTGAAGATCGGCGACGCAGTCGACTTCGAGATCGAGGATGTCGTCCCGTTCGGCGTCGAGGGCGGCCGGCCAGCCCGCCTCGTCGGGATCTTCCATCCCGCGGGGTCCGAGCTGACGGTCGCTCATGCCACGCGCTCGAAGATCGATGCCTTCGGCATCTCCTACGAAGGGAAGGCCGGCTTCTCGAACTCCGAGTTCGCCTGGGCCGCGTGAGCTCCCTCGAGCTGGATGGCCTCGCCGCGGCGCGCGCCCGGCTGGGACTTGTTGCGCTTCTCGTCGGACTCGCTGCCCTCGCGTGGTGGTCGACAGTCCGCGCGATGAACGGGATGGGAGCAGATCCGGGCGCGGACCTCGGCACGCTCGGCTGGTTCGTCGGGATCTGGGTCGTGATGATGGCGGCGATGATGCTGCCGGCGGTCTCGCCGACGGTGGCCCTGTACGCGCGGATGACGCGGGAGCGAGGCGTCGCCCGCCCCATCGCGTTCACAGTCGGCTATCTCGTCGTCTGGGGCTCGGCCGGGGTGGCCGCGTACGGGCTCTATGCACTCGCACGACACGCGTTCGGGAGTCAGCTCGCCTGGCACTCCGGCGGGCGCTGGCTCGCGGGATCCGTGCTCGCGGTTGCCGCAGCCTACGAGCTCACGCCGCTGAAGGACATCTGCCTCAGCAAATGCCGGAGCCCGTTTGGCTTCCTGCTAGGGACGTGGCGAGAAGGGGTTCGCGGCGCGTTCGGGATGGGGTCGAAGCACGCCGCCTGGTGTCTCGGCTGCTGCTGGGCGCTGATGGCGGCGCTGTTCGCGCTCGGAGTGATGAGCATCCTGTGGATGGCCGTCGTCGCGGGGCTGATCACGATCGAGAAGGTCGTGCCGTGGCGGCGGGTCGCGGTCTGGTCGACGACCCTGGTTTTGCTCGGGCTTGCAGTCGGTGTCCTCACCGCGCCCGGGTCGGTTCCGGGGTTTGTCGTCCCGAGCGGCGGCATGGGCGGGATGTAGGCGATAGACCGCCGCGCGTTCCTGGAGCGGGCAGCCGGCGTCGTGCTCGGCGCCGGGGCGGTCGGAGCACTTGCCGGCTTTCGATTCGAGACGGCGACCGGGCCGTTCCGCGAGCTCGCGCGTGAGATCCAGGGGACCGTCGTCACGCCGTCGAACACGGCCTACGGCCGGGACAAGCTGCTGGTCGACAGCCGCTTCGACGGGGCGCATCCGCAGGCGATCGTGTATTGCGAGTCGGCCGAGGACGTAGAACGGACCGTGCGCTGGGCGCGGAAGCACGCGATCCACATCGTCCCTCGCTGCGGCGGCCATTCCTACGCGGGCTACTCGACGACGAACAAGGGCGTCGTCGTCGACGTCTCGCGGATGAACCGCGTGCACGTCCACAGCGGCGTTGCCACGGTCGGAGCCGGAGCTCGGCTGATCGACGTGTACGCCGGGCTCATTCCGCTCGGCCTGACCATCCCCGCGGGTTCTTGCCCGACCGTCGGCATCGCGGGCCTCGCGCTCGGAGGCGGAGTCGGTTACGCCGGGCGCAAGTTCGGACTGACCTGCGACAACCTCGTCGGCCTCTCGCTCGTGACCGCACAGGGAAAGCTCGTCGACTGCGCCCCGCACGCGGACGGCGATCTCTTCTGGGCCTCTCGCGGCGGAGGCGGAGGGAACTTTGGGATCGCGACGAGCTTCCGCTTCCGGACGCACTCGGTCGGGGACGTCGCGTACTACCAGGTCGTCTGGCCGTGGGCGGACGCCGCGCGCGCCCTTCGTGCCTGGCAGGCGTTCGCTCCGCATGCGCCCGACGAACTGTTCGCTGCCTTCTACATCTCCACGAACGGGGCGCGAGGTCCGGGCACCGTGCCGTTCGTCAGCTCAGGCGGGCAGTACTTCGGCAGTGAGACCGCACTCAGGTCGCTCATCTCGCCACTCGTCGCAGCGGGGACGCCGACCCGGGTGACGGTCGGCACGCTCTCCTACCTCGACGCGATCGAGCGCTGGGCCGGCTGCCACCCACTCGAGCAGTGCCGCGTTGCCGTGCGGCAGAAGTTCAAGAGCAAGTCGGACTACCTCAACGCGCCGCTCTCGAACGCAGCAATCGGGACGCTACTGGCCGGCCTGGAGGCAAACCAGGCGAGCACGTCCCTGGGCGGCGCGGCGCTGATCTTCGACGCTTCGGGAGGCGCGATCAACCGAGTCCACGCGGGCGACACGGCCTTCGTCCACCGGAACGCGCTCTTCTCGATCCAGTACTTCTCGAGCTGGGTCGGCGCCGGAGCCGGCGACCTCCACTGGAACCGCAGCCTCTATGCAGCGATGCGCCCGTATGTCTCAGGGTTCGCGTACCAGAACTACATCGACCCGGATCTCAAGTCCTGGCAGCACGCGTACTACAGCTCGAACCTACGCCGGCTCGCCGCGGTGAAGCGGAAGCACGACCCGCACAACTTCTTCCACTTCGCCCAGAGCATTCCGGCCCGAATTTAGGACGCTGCGCTCGGCGACCGGGCGGGAACGTCCGTGCATTGCGAGAACGATCGTCGCCATGATCCCCGCCGCGATGAGGACGTCGCCGACCGAGAAGACGTTGCCCAGCGGAATCCAGTCCGGCACGGCCCAGCGGTCTGTGAGCCACGCCAGGTGTGGATGGAACGTGGAGATGCTGTTGTTGTGAAGGCGGTGCGTCATTCCCGCCGCCCGGGCTGCGTGCGGGTTGGCCGGCATCAGGCCTCCGTTGGCAACGACGGCGGCCAGGTTGCAGGCAAGGCCGGCGAACACCAGGGCGATGCCTCGCACCGCGCGGTTGACGGCTGCGAATCCGATGAGCAGCGCGAAGGAGACCAACCACACTCCTCGAGCGATCCCGTCCGGCGTCGACCACGGAAAGACACCCGACGGAAACGCGCAGATCTGCAGAAGGATCGCCACGTACACGAGCTCGATGCGTCTGATCCGCA
>DATFHC010000148.1:0-9569 GCA_035248765.1 Gaiellaceae bacterium | reverse complement strand
CGTGATCCCGACCGGGCAGCGGCCGGTGTGGCAGTGGTAGCACTGGCCCGCCGGGACGCCGATCGTGCCCTCGTAGTCGGTGACGCCGGGGATCTCCTTGTTGCAGTTGAGCGCCATGAGCGCGGAGTGGCCGATCGCGACGGCCTTCGCCCCGAGCGCGAGGCACTTGGCGACGTCGCCGCCGTTGCGGATCCCGCCCGCGACGACGAGGTCGATCTGGTCGGCGAGGCCGACGTCCTCGAGCGCGCGGCGCGCCTCGGGGATGGCCGCCATCAGCGGGATGCCGGTCTCCTCGGTCGCGATGTGCGGACCCGCGCCGGTACCGCCCTCGGCACCGTCGAGATAGATCACGTCGGGGCCGCACTTCGCCGCCATGCGGACGTCGTCGTAGACGCGAGCGGCGCCGAGCTTGAGCTGGATCGGGATCCGGTAGTCGGTCGCCTCGCGGATCTCCTGGATCTTCAGCGAGAGGTCGTCGGGCCCGAGCCAGTCGGGGTGCCGGGCGGGCGAGCGCTGGTCGATTCCCGGCGGCAGCGACCGCATCTCCGCGACCTGCTCGGTCACCTTCTGCCCCATCAGATGCCCGCCGAGCCCGACCTTGCAGCCCTGGCCGATGAAGAACTCGCAGCCGTCGGCGAGCATCAGGTGGTGCGGGTTGAACCCGTACCGGCTCTGGATGCACTGGTAGTACCACTTCGTCGAGAGATCGCGCTCGGGCGGGATCATCCCGCCCTCGCCCGAGCACGTCGCCGTCCCCGCCATCGACGCGCCCTTGGCGAGCGCCATCTTCGCCTCGATCGAGAGCGCGCCGAAGCTCATCCCGGTGATGTAGATCGGGATGTCGAGCTCGAGCGGGTTCTTCGCGAACCGGGCGCCGAGCACGGTCTTCGTCTCGCACTTCTCGCGGTAGCCCTCGATCACGAAGCGGGTCAGCGTGCCGGGCAGGAACATCAGCTCGTCCCAGTGCGGGATCGGCTTGAACATCGAGAACCCGCGCATGCGGTAGCGCCCGAGTTCGGCCTTGACGTGGATGTCGTTGACGACCTCGGGCGTGAAGATGCGGCTGTGGCCGAGGACGTGCTCGTTCGAGGACATCAGAGCACCAGCTTTCGCTCGGAGGGCTCGAGGTTGTCGTAGTTGTAGAGCTTCTTGCCGCAGACGAACTTCTGCAGCTCGGGCGGCGAGCCGAGGCCGTGGATCCGGAACTTGCGCTCGACGAACTCGGTGTCGGCGTCGGTCCACTCGCCGGGGACGCAGTCGACTCCGAGCGAGGCGACGGTGCCGCCAACGTAGATCGTCCCGTCGTACATCGAGTCGCCGAGCCCGTGGCCGACGTTGCCGCAGAGGATCATGCGGCCGCGCTGCATCATGAAGCCGGTCATCATCCCGGAGTCGCCGGCGACGATGATCGTGCCGCCCTTCTGGTCGATCCCCGAGCGCGCACCGACGCGGCCGTGGACGACGACATCGCCGCCGCGGAGCGCGGCGCCTGTCAGTGACCCGGCGTTGCCGGCGACCGTGACGACGCCGGACATCATGTTCTCGCAGGCCGACCAGCCGACCCGGCCGGTGATCTTGATCTCCGGTCCGTCGATGAGCCCGCAGCCGAAGTAGCCGAGGCTTCCCTCGAAGGTGATCCGGCAGCGGGTGAGGATGCCGACGCCGATCGAGTGCTTCGCGCCGGGGTTCTGCACCGTCACGTCCGTGATGCCCTCTTCGTAGAGAAGGCGCCGGAGCTCGAGGTTGATCAGCCGCGTCGAGAGGCCATGCGCGTCGAACGTCGCGCGGTCGCCGTCGATCTCGGCGACGCGCGGCGCCTCGGCCGCCGGCTCGGCGAGCCCGCGCGCGTCGTAGGTGATCCGCCCCTCGCCTACCGCTGCCACACCATCACCTCGCCCTCGAACGGGTCGTACGTGTCGATCTCGCGGTCGAGAACCGCGCGGATCGCGATCTCCTCGGAAGCGAGCGCGACCATGTCGTCGCCTTCGTAGAGGACGAGCGGCTTCGCGGCCATCTCGTCCTTTGCGACCCCGAGCGCGTCCTCGGTGACGGCGATGTAGGTGAAGACGCCGTCGAGCTCGTCGAGGCTGTCGCGCATCGCGTCCTCGAGCGAGGCGCCGTCGCTCATCTTTTCCGCGAGGTAGACGGCGATGATCTCGGAGTCGCACTCCGAGTTGAAGCGGTGGCCGGAGCGCTCGAGCCGGCGCTTCCACTGGAAGTAGTTCGTCAGCTGGCCGTTGTGCACGACCGCTACGTCGTGGAACGGGTATGCCCAGTACGGGTGAGCGCCGGAGATGTCGACGTCGGACTCGGTCGCCATCCGGACGTGCCCGATCGCGTGCGTGCCGCGGAAGCCGCCGAGGTCGTACTGCGTGCAGACCGACTCCGCGTCGCCGAGATCCTTGACGATCTCGAGGGAGTGCCCGAGGGAGAGAACCTCGGCCCCGGGGACGTCCTCGACGAGGTCGGCTAGCTGCTTCAGGTCGCCGACGTAGTCGAAGGTCACGCGGTACGCGTACTCGGTCTCCTCCTCGAGCTCGTGGATCTCCGCTCCGTACCGCCGCAGCCGCTGCTCGACGAGGGAGCGGTTGCGCTGGATCCGGTCCGCGAACTCGAAGTCGCGCGGGTCGTTCGCGTCGGCGAGCGTGAACCGCATCACATAGGAGCCCGAGCGCCTGCCGAAGAGGGCGTAGCCCGTCGAGTCGGGGCCGCGGTGCTTCATCGACTGCAGCATCAGCGTCATGTCGTGCCCGACCTCGCGCCCGCCGTCCGCGTCGGCGTAGATGATCCCGGCGATCCCGCACATGCCGGCGCCTTACGGGAGCACGTCGAGGTACTCCTCGACGTCCCAGTCGGTCACGGTCGCGCAGTAGCGCTCCCACTCGTCCCGCTTGTAGTGCATGAAGACGCGGTACATGTCGCCGGGCAGCGCCTGCTTGATGACCTCGTCGGCCTCGAGCTCCTCGAGCGCGTCGCCGAAGGTCATCGGGATCCGGTTCACCTGCTTGCCGGCCTCCATCGCCTCGTAGATGTTCCGCTCCTCGGGCTCGCCCGGATCGAGCTTGCGGTCGATCCCGTCCTTCATCGCGACGATCAGCGCTGCCAGCGAGAGGTACGGGTTGACGGCTGAGTCCGCGCTGCGGTACTCGAAGCGGCCCGGAGCGGACACGCGCAGCGCCGTGGTCCGGTTCTGGTAGCCCCAGTCGGCGAAGACCGGCGCCCAGAAGCCGGTGTCCCAGAGACGCCGGTACGAGTTGACGGTCGAGGTCGTGATCGCCGTCAGCGCTCCGAGGTGCTCGATGATCCCGCCGATCGCCCAGAGTCCGAGCTGGCTCGGCCGCTGCGGGTCGTCCGAGTCGGGCATGAACGAGTTGTCGCCTTCTTTCCACAGCGAGATGTTGTGGTGGCAGCCATTCCCCGAGACGCCCATGAACGGCTTCGGCATGAAGCACGGGAACACGCCGAGCTCGCGGCCGACCTGCTTGCAGACCTGCCGGAACGTCGAGAGGTTGTCCGCGGTCTTCTCCGCGCGGTCGAAGCCGAAGTTCAACTCGATCTGGCCAGGCGCGTCCTCGTGGTCGCCCTGGATCATGTCCAGCCCGAGAGCCTGCCCGTACTCGACCACCTTGTGGATGACCGGCTGGAGCTCGGCGAACTGGTCGATGTGGTAGCAGAACGGCTTCGTCACGCCCTGCACGTCCGGCGTGCCGTCCTCCTTCAGCTTCAGCCACATCATCTCGGGCTCGGTGCCGGCGCGCAGGTGCAGCCCCGTCTCGGCCTCGAACGCAGCCTGGATCCGGCTCAGGTTCCCGCGGCAGTCGGAGGTGAGGTAACCGCCGGGATCCTCGCGCTCCTCGCGGTTCCGGAAGCACGTGCACCACACGCGCGCCACGCGCCGGTCCCACGGCAGCACGGCGAACGTGTCCGGTTCTGGGATGCCGACGAGCTCGGCCGCCTCGGGGCCATAGCCGATGTAGTTGCCGTGCCGGTCGACGAAGAGATTCGCGGTCGAGCCGTAGACGAGCTGGAAGCCCTTCTCCGCCATCGATTCCCAGTGCTTCGCCGGGACGCCCTTGCCCATGATGCGGCCGGTGACCGAAGGGAACTGGTAGTAGACGTACTCGACCTTCTCGAGCGCGATCAGCTCTTTCACGCGCGCGACCTGCTCGTCCCGGCCGTCCTGCCCGACGAAATGCTCGATGTCGGTGACTGCCGTGCCCTCGGCGACTGCCATCCGCGTGACTCCTTTCGGGGGACTGACTAACCTCTGATCCTAGAGGAATGGCGACTGAGGTGGAAATCGGCGGGGAGGGCAGGGCCGACGGCCTGGCGCTCGCCCGCGACGTCGTCTTCTCCCCCGTCGCCGACGGCGCCGTCGTGGAGCAGACCGTGCGGCGGCTGGGCGAGGCGATCGGGCTCGGGCTGATCGAGGTCGGCGAGCGGCTGCCGCCGGAGGCTGAGCTGGCGACGAGGCTCGCGATCGCGCCCATGACGCTGCGCGAGGCGCTGCGCATCCTCCGCGAGGCCGGTTACCTGGAGACGCGCCGCGGCCGCGGCGGCGGCACGTTCGTACGCCGCTCGCTCCCACAACAGCCGGCCCGCGAGGCCCGCCGGCACCTCGCGCGCCTCACGGTCGAGGAGCTCTCGGACCTCATGGACTATCGCGTCGCCATGTCCGGCGCAGCTGTCGCCCTCGCCGCTGAGCGTCGCACGGATGCCGACCTCGTCGCGCTCGAAGCGCTCGTCGAGCAGATGGCCGAGCTCGACGCGTTCGCCCCCTACCGCAGACTCGACCACCGCTTCCACATCACGGTGGCATCCGCGGCACGCTCGCCTCGGCTCGTCGCCGCCGAGACCGCGATCCAGGTCGATCTCGCGAAACTGCTCCGCCTGATCCCGGAGTCGGCGGAGATGCTCCACGTCTCCAACGAGCAGCATCGGGAGCTGCTCGCGGCGATCCGGGATCGTTCGGCGACGCGTGCGCGCGGAGTCATGCAGGCCCACGTCCGCGGAACGGGGGACTTCCTCGTCGGCCTTCGGCTGGGCAAGCTCGGCTAGCCGCGCAGGACCGTGGACGCGCGGCTCGACGTGATCACGCTGGCGGTGGCCGACCTCGAGCGCACGCTCGCCTTCTATCGCGATCTCGGCCTCGAGTCGGCGGGCATCGTCGGGACGCAGTGGACGGACGACGTGACCGGCGCGAACGGCGCCGTCGCGATGTTCAAGTTGAAGGGCGGCCTGCTGCTCAATCTGTACCCGCGGGACGATCTGGCCAGGGACGCGGCGATTCCGGTCGGGCAGCCGCAGAGCGGCGAGTTCAGCCTCGCGCAACTCGTACGCAGCCGTGCGGAGGTGGACGAGTTGCTCGCGAAGGCAGCGTCAGCCGGGGCGGCAGTCATACCGGCGCACGAGCGACCCTGGGGGATCTACTCGGGCTATTTCCGCGACCCGGACGGTCACCTCTGGGAGATCATCTGGCACCCGGACAGGAGCCCGTAGGTCCGTCGACCGCGGCGCGTGTTGCCACCGGCAGTTGCACGGTCACGCGGAGTCCGCCCTCCTCCCGAGAGGTGAGGACCAGAGTTCCGTCGTGGGCCTGAGTGATGCTTTTGACGATCGTCAGGCCGAGCCCGACCCCCGCTTGGTCGCGGCGAATGCGCTCCGTGCCGCGGAGAAACGGCTCGGCAAGCGTGGACACGAGATGCGGAGCAAGCTTCTCCCCGGTGTTCTCGACGGTGAGCACCGCCCCTTCGAGGTCGGTTCGGGTCTTGACCCAGACCGCGCCCTGCTCGGGCAGGTTGTGGACGATCGCGTTGTGCACGAGGTTCGTGGTCATCTGCAGCAGAAGCGCGTGTGAGCCGTTGGTGAGAGTCAGGTCGCCGGAGGTCTCGATGCGGAGGTCGCGCCCTTCTGCGAGAGGGAGAAGCGCCTCGGCGGCTTCCTCGGCGACGAGAGACAGGTCGACCCGTTCTCGCGCGAAGGATCGTCGGTCGGCGCGACTGAGCAGGAGCAGTGCTTCGGTGAGGTCGATCGCTCGCGTGTTGACGTCGTAGAGGCGGTCGACGAGGTCGCGGGCGTTGCCGTTCCGATCGTTGCGGGCGACGTCGAGGAGTGTCTGGGTGATCGCCAGCGGGGTGCGCAACTCGTGGGAAGCGTTGGCCGCGAACCGCTGCTGCTCGGCGACGTGCGCTTCGAGCCGAGCGAGCATCGTGTCGAAGCTGTCGGCGAGCTCACGGAACTCGTCCCTGCGACCCTCGAGCTCGATCCGATGCGAGAGAGATCCGGCTGCAGCTAGCCGTGTGGCATGGCTGATGCGGCTCAGCGGAGCGAGCATCCGGCCGGCCAGCAGCCACCCTCCGAGCAGCCCGAACACGAGCAGGAACGCCATCACGATCGCCGCGATCGGCGCGAAGTCGCGCAGGAGATCGGAATGGCTGCGCACCATGAAGATCACTCCCGGGTGCACTCCGCGCGAAAGGGAGAAGTACCCGGCCGTGAGCAGCACGGCGCCCGCGAGCATGACGAAGCCGGCGTAGCTGAGAGTGAGCTTGAGGCGTGCGCTCAGGCCGGGGGCTCTAGTCATGGTCGATGCGGTAGCCGACGCCGGGCACGGTGACGACGATCCAGGGCTCGCCGAGGCGCTTGCGAAGTGCCGACACGGTGATTCGAACGGCGTTGGTGAACGGGTCCGCATTCTCGTCCCAGGCCCGCGCAAGGAGCTCTTCGGCGCTGACGACACCTCCTTCGGCGGCGACGAGCACCTCGAGCACCGCGAACTGCTTCCTGGTCAACGCGACGTAGCGGCCGTCGCGGTAGACCTCACGGCGGAACGGGTCCAGCCGCAACCCCGCGATCTCTCGCACGGGCGGCCGGCTATGGGCGCGCCTGCGATCGAGGGCTCTGAGCCGCAGCACGAGCTCTCGGAGCTCGAAGGGCTTCGTGAGGTAGTCGTCCGCCCCGAGCTCGAACCCGCTGGCCTTGTCGTCGAGCCGGTCGGCAGCGGTCAGCATCAGGATCGGCATGCCGCTGCCGGAGGCGACGACGCGTTCGGCGAGCTCGTCACCCGAGGGCCCCGGAATGTCGCGGTCGAGAACCGCGATGTCATAGGCGTTCAGGCTCAGGAGCTCCATGGCGGCATCACCGTCGCCTGCAATGTCCGCCGCGATCGCTTCCAGGCGCAGGCCGTCCCTGATGGCCTCCGCCATGTAGGGCTCGTCCTCGACGATCAATACGCGCACGCTCCGATGCTAGAGCGGGCCTGTATCGGGGGCGTATCGAAAACCCCATACGTGCCTGCAACAGCGCCATTCCTTGAATGGCGGCATGAGCAGGATCCTCCTCGTCGGCATCGCTGTCGCCGTAAGCGCCGCGGCTCTCGGGCACAAGCTGACGGCGTCCTCTTCCCCCGCGCTGACGTCACCTGTCGACCTCCTTCGCAAGGCTCACCGTGCCTCACATGTCGCGCTCCCGAGCACCGTGTGGCCGGCAGAGGGCCAGGCGGCGTTCGTCGAAAGCGGACGGGCAGGGATCCAGGCCGGGCCGAATCAGCACCCGGCGGCAATCGCCAGCGTCGCGAAGGTGATGACTGCCTACGTCGTGCTCCGCGATCACCCGCTGGGGCCGGGTGAGGCCGGCCCGACGATCACGCTCACCGACGCCGACGTTGCCGATGCCGACCGCCGCCGCGAGCAGCGGGAGTCTGTCGTGTCCGTCGCCGCCGGAGAGCAGTTGACCGAGCTGCAGGCGCTGCAGGCGCTCCTGCTGCCGTCGGCGAACAACATCGCTGCCGCCCTGGCGCGCTGGGACGCCGGCTCGACGGGTCGGTTCGTCACGCGAATGAATGCCGCCGCGCGGTTGCTGGGCATGACCCACACGCGCTACACGGATCCGAGCGGCTACGACGACGCAACCGTGTCGACGGCGGCCGACCAGGTGCGCATCGTGGTTCGGGCCATGCGCCTTCCGGTGTTCGCGCGCATCGTCGCCACCGCGCGCGCGACCCTGCCGGTCGCCGGCACCGTGCACAACACCAACACGCTGCTCGGCTATGGAGGTTTCGTCGGCGTGAAGACCGGGTCCGACGACGCGGCCGGTGGCTGCTTCGCATTCCGAACCGTCCGCTGGATCCACGGCAAGCGAACGACGATCACCGGAGTCGTCTTGGGACAACCCGGCCACGACCAGATCGCGGCGGGCCTCGGAGCCGCCGCCGCGATGGTCGACCGCATCAGCGGTTAGCGGGCTACGCGAGGCCCAACGCCACGAGCCCTGCCCCCGCTGACTTCGCCGTGAGTGCTCCTCAGTTCCAGGGGTACGGCGAGTTGGACGTCGCGTGCGTCACGCCTTGCTCGTACCTCGACAGCCGGAACGCGTCGAGCCTGCTTTCGCCGCCGCCGAGGATGTCGCGGGCGACGAGCTTGCCGAGCCCGATCATCTTGAAGCCGTGGTTCGAGTCCATGACCATGTACGCGTTCGGCAGCGCGTAGTCGACGACGGGATAGTTGTCCGGCGTGAACGCTCCGATGCCGCCGTGCGGGTCGGTGTGCCACTCGGCCGACTTGCCGCGGAAGCGCTCGTGCGCCCAGGCGAGACCGGCGGTGAAGTAGTCGGTGAACTCGTCGCCGACGACGTGCTCGGGGTTGGCGTGACCGTAGGGCTCTAGCTCGAGCTCCGGCCCGAGCTTGATCGGCACGCCGCCGCCCTGCACGCCGTAGCCGCGCTTGCCGATCTTGTAGTAGATCCCCCACGCCCCGTCCTCGATCACGTGCCCGTCGCGATCGGAGCGGAGCGGGACGACGTGGTCGAGGTGTACGACCGGCGGCTCGCCGTTCGACGTGGTCAGCTCCACGTCGTCGAGCCAGTAGTCGCCCTCCTGGAGCTTCCAGTAGGTGACGATCGGCTTCGTCTCGTAGCCGGAGCCGTTCCCGTCCGCCTCGATGCGCGGGGAGTCGCCCACGGGTGAGGTCGGCTTGTCCTTGCGGGCGACCTTGACCTCCGGCGGCAGTCCGAGCATGCGCCACACGTGGCCGCTCCACGGGCCGGCGCCCGCAATCAGGAGCTCCGTCTCGATCGGGCCGGCGGACGTCTCTACCGAGTGGACGTGGCCGTCGTGGAGGTCGATGCCCGTGACCTCGACGCCCTCGAAGATGCGGACGCCCTGCTCCCGCGCAAGGCGGGCGAGGTTTTCGACGGTCTTCATCGTCTCGGCCCAGCCGCCTTGACGCTCGTGGAGGACGGCCTCGATCCCCTCGCCGTTCCAGTCGGGGAAAATCGCGCGCATGTGCTCGGTGCACGCCTGCTCACCGAGCACGACGTCGGAGCGGTAGCCGATCTCGGCCTGTTGCCTCTGGATGGAGACGCAGTCCTGCGCCTGCACCTCGGGCACCGCGGCGATGTAGCCGACCGGGTGGTAGCCGAAGCCCGCCGGATCGGTCTCGAACAGCTCGACGGAGACGCGGATCACCTCGGCCATCGGCGGCGAGAAGTAGAAGTTGCGCACCACGCCGCAGGCGATTCCCGACGCGCCGGCGCCGATGTGGTTCTTCTCGAGGACGACGATGTCGTCACCG
>DATFHC010000147.1:0-6273 GCA_035248765.1 Gaiellaceae bacterium | reverse complement strand
CGACGTCTCGAACGAGAACTTTCCCTTCGCGACCTGGAAGATGGTGGGCGTCGACGGCATGGACGTGGTTGCGTCCCGGATCTCGTACGTCGGCGACCTTGGCTGGGAGCTCTACGTCCCGTTCGAGCAGGGCGCGAAGCTGTGGGATGCGGTCTGGGAGGCGGGACAGCCGCACGGCATCGTCCCCGCGGGTATCGGCGTCTACGGCACAACGGGCCGGCTCGAGAAGGCGTATCGCGCGTTCGGCTTCGAGCTCGACCAGGACTATGACGTGGTCGAGGCAGACATGGCCTGGTGGAAAGTGAAAGGTGAGGACTTCGTCGGCAAGGAGGCGCACCTCGCCGCCCGCGAGCGCGAACCCGCTGCCGTCTGCTCCACTCTCACCCTGACCGGCAACAAGCGCTTCCCGCTCGGCCGCGAGCCGATCGTGCGCGAGGACGGCTCCCCGCTCGTCGACGCGAAAGGGCGCCGCTCGTACGTCACGTCCGCGGGAATGGGGCCGTCGCTGGGCAAGTACATCCTCATGACGTACCTCCCGCCCGGAGACCACGGCCAGCTATTCGTCCAGTACATGGAGGAACTCCATCCCGTCACGGTCGAGGTCGTGGGCTCGCTGCCGCCGTTCGATCCCGACAACGAGAGAATCCGCTCGTGAGGATCCTCTGCTGCGTCAAGCGAGTTCCGATCACAGGCGGGAAGATGGTGCTCACAGAGGACGCGCAGGCGCTCGAGACGAAGCACCTCGGCTTCACTATCTCGCCGCACGAGGAGTGCGCGGTCGAAGAGGCGGTGCGCATCGTCGAGGCCGACGGCGGCGAGGTCGTCGTGCTGACGCTGGGGCCAGCCGAGGCGGAGGAGCAGCTCCGCGACTGCATGGCGATCGGCGCGGACCGCGGCATTCTCCTCGAGACGCAGGGCGAGGAATGGGATGCGCAGGCGACTGCGGCCGCGATCGTCGAGGCGATCCGCGGCGAGGAGCCATTCGACCTCCTCCTCTTCGGCAACGAGTCGGCCGACGCGGGCGGCTACCAGGTCGGGATCCGCGTGGCCCACGCGCTCGGACTGCCGGTCGTAACAGGCCTGAAGAAGATCGAGCTCCGCGACGGCGGCGTCCGCTGCGAGCGCGACGTCGGCGGCGCGCGCGACGTGTACGAGGCGCGGCTACCGGCGTTGTTGGCGGTGCTCGAAGGTCTCAACCTGCCGCGCTACCCGTCCGTCCCCGGGCGCCTTCGTGCAAAGCAGAAGCCGCTCGCCCGAACGGCAGTGTCCGCACCGGCTCCACAGCTCGAGAAGGTGCGGCTCGCCGTCCCCGAGGGGCAAGGCAAGCAGGCCGAGATCCTCGGCGAGGGAGCGCAAGCCGCGCCGCGTGTCGTCGAGGTGATGCAGGCTCTGGGGGTGGCATGAGTGGAGACCTCGTCCGCGCCTCCGACGATGACCGCGAGCGAGCGATCAGGGCCCTGCGCGAGCATCTCGCCGCGGGCAGGCTCACCCTCGAGGAGTTCACCGAGCGCATGAGCGCCGCCCTCGCCGCCACGACCACGGCTGACCTCGACGCCCCGCTCCGCGAGCTGCCGGTCGCCGTCCGCACCCGCCGGCGCCCGACGCGCTTCCTCCTCGCGCTGTTCGGCTCGACCGAACGCGCCGGCCGACTGAGGCTGCGCCGCCGTGCCCTGTGCGTCTCGCTCTTCGGAAACGTCGACTTCGACCTGCGCCAGGCGACGCTCGAGGGAGACGTCATCACGATCTTCGCCGTCGCCGCATTCGCCGCACTCGACGTGTACGTGCCGGAGCGCGTCGAGGTCGATCTCCACGGGCTCACGGTCTTCGGGCACAAGGATGCGCAGGGCTCGGACGTCGAGCCGCTTCCGGGAACGCCGCTGGTGCGGGTCTACGCGTTCGGGATCTTTGCGGGCATGGACGTCTGGCGTGTCCCGCTCGCCTGGGCAACGCGCACGCTCGGCGAGGCGATCGAGGGGATCGAGCGTGGCGAGCACCGGGAGCTCGAGCCGTGAGCGTCCTCTGCTTCGTCGAGCCCGACGACGAGCTCTCGGCGCAGGCGGTCGGCTTCGCCCGCACGCTCGGGGAGGTTCGCGCCGTGACGTTCGGCGGTGCGTACCAGCCCGCCGCATGGGCCAAGGAGCTCGCCGCGCAGGACGCGGACGCGGTCGTCGCCGCCGGTTCGGACTGCGGCAACGAGCTCCTCGCTCACGTCGGTGCCATCCTCGATCAGCCCGTTGCTGCCAACGTGACGGCGATCGACGGCGACGTCGTGACGCGGCAGCGCTGGGGCGGGAGCTTGCTCGAGCAGGCGCGCCTCCGCGGTTCGCCTCAGCTCCTGACCGTCGCGCCGCACACGCATCCTGCAGCGGAGCTCGGCGAGGTCGAGACGCTCACGGCGGAGGACGACGGCTCGCCGAAGGTGCTCGAGCGCGCCGAGGAGTCCTCTGGTGGCGTCTCGCTGCGCGACGCGAAGGTCGTCGTCAGCGGCGGTCGCGGTGTCGGCTCGGCGGAGGCCTTCTCGGTCATCGAGGAGCTCGCGGGCCTGCTCGGCGCGGCGGTCGGCTGCTCGCGCGTGGCGACGAGCGCCGGCTGGCGGCCGCACACCGACCAGGTCGGACAGACGGGAACGAAGATCTCCGCGGATCTGTACGTCGCATGCGGGATCAGCGGCGCGACGCAGCATGTCGCCGGCGCGAAGGGCGCGAAACGGATCCTCGCCATCAACACCGACCCGGAGGCGCCGATCCTCGCCGTCGCCGACTACGCGGTGATCGGAGACCTGCACGAGGTCGTGCCGGCAATCAGCGCCGAGCTCCGGAGGGTGAAGGGATAGGCGCGCTCGCCCTCGTCGCGCTGCTGACGTGGGCCGGCCTGGGCGCGTCCCGTCGCGGCGTCTTCCTCTACGGCCTCGTCGCGCGCGCAGTCCCGAACGATCGCCGCCAGGATCCGCCCCGCCAGGCGCGCGCCGAGCTCGAGATCGTCCTCGGCCAGCGGAAGCTGCTGCAAAGGCTGGTCCCCGGCCTGATGCACGCCTTCATCTTCTGGGGCTTCCTCGTCCTGCTGCCGACGATCCTGATGGCGATGATCTCCGCGGTCGACGGGCGCACGGAGCTGCCGTGGCTCGGCGGCCAGGAGTGGTTCGGCTGGCTCGCCGACGTCTTCTGCGTTCTCGTGCTCGTGGGGGTCGCGACGGCCGTCGTGATCCGGAAGGTCGTGCGGCCGGAGCGGTTCCGCGGCTCGCACCTCGGCGAGGCCGACCTCATCCTCCTCATGATCGCGGGCGTCGTCACGACGCTGCTCTTCTGGCACGCGTCGGCGCACGCGGTCGGCCTTTATCCCGCTGCCGGCCCGCTGTCGCGGGCGATGGCGCACGCGTTCTCATCGCACACGAATGCCGACCGCGTCTTCCTCTGGTCCCACCTCGCCTTCATCTTCACCTTCCTCTGGTACATCCCGCGCTCGAAGCACCTCCACATCGCCACCGCCGCGCTCAACGTCTGGCTCGCCCGCACGCGAGCGGGGGGACGACTCGAGCCGCTTCGCTTCGACCTCCCCGACGACGAGCTGCGCTTCGGCGTAGCCACCATCGCCGACCTGACTCGCAAGGAGGTCGTCGACGCCTTCTCGTGCACCGAGTGCGGACGCTGCCAGGACGCGTGCCCCGCCTACGCAACGGGAAAGATCCTCTCGCCGAAGCTCGTGATCATGGGCGTCCGCGACCAGCTGTTCGCCGAGAGCGCCGAGCCGATCGTCGGCAACGGCGTGCCCGAGGAGATGATCTGGGACTGCGTGACGTGCGGAGCGTGTGTCGAGGCATGCCCGGTCTCGATCGAGCACATCGACCACATCGTCGACCTCCGCCGCAGCCGCGTGATGGTCGACGCGGAGTTCCCCACCGAGGCCGAGCCGATGCTCCGCGACGTCGAGCGCGCCGCGAACCCGTGGGGCAAGCCGCAGAGCGAGCGCGCGGCGTGGGCGGCAGACCTGGGCGTGCGAGTGCTCGAGCCCGGCGAGCCGGCGCCGGAGTACCTCTACTGGGTCGGGTGCGCTGCGTCCTTCGATGAGCGCGCGCGCGCCTCGGCTGAGGCGACGGCGAAGCTGCTGCAGAAGGCGGGCGTCGACTTCGCGATCCTCGGCCCGCGCGAGGCCTGCACTGGCGACCCGGCGCGGCGGATGGGCAACGAGTACGTCTTCCAGTCGTACGCCGAGCAGAACGTGACGACGCTGAACGAGCAGGGCGTGACGAAGATCGTCGCCAGCTGTCCGCATTGCTTCAACACGCTGGCGAACGAGTACCCGGACTTCGGCGGTTCGTACGAGGTCGTCCACCACAGCGAGCTCCTTGCCAGGCTCGTGCGCGAGGGCCGGCTGACGCCGAAGGCCGATGCGAAGCCGGTCACGTACCACGACTCGTGCTACCTCGCGCGCCACAACGACGTGCGGATGGAGCCGCGCGAGCTCGTCGCCGCCGTCGGCCGGCCGGTCGAGATGAAGCGGAGCGGAAAGCAGACGTTCTGCTGCGGCGCCGGCGGCGCACACATGTGGATGGAGGAGCGCGGCCGGCCGATCAACGCCGAGCGCGTGCGCGAGGCAGCCGAGACCGGCGCCGACACGCTCGCCGTCGCCTGTCCCTTCTGCACGGTGATGCTCGACGACGGCGTCCGCGAGGTAGGCGCGGAGCTACGGGTCGCGGACGTCTCGACATTGCTCGCCGAGTCGCTCGAGGCCTAGTCTCTCAGCCGGTCCGCGATGCCTCTCCGGCGTCGCGCCAGCTGCGCTGCGACTCGACTCTGGTGGTTGTTTGCGAGGTACTCGATGCACCAATCGAGCAAGGCCAACGAATTGATCGCGGCCCTCTTGTAGCGATCCGCTTCCGAAGACGCACCGTCTCGTCGGTGTCGGGCCATACGGTCAGCCCTACCACCCGGGTTCGGGATGGAAACGAGGATCCGCCACAGGCCGACAGCGGTTCCGACGTTACAAACCGGAGCTCACGGGTAGCGGTATGTCGTGTCTCCAAGGAACAACGGCGACGGAAGCAATAACGGCGACGGTCACGCTAGTGCGGACCGCTACAGGCAGGCGGCGACGGAGGCCCTGGAGATGCTCGACTGGTGCATCGGGTTCCTCGTCGGGATCCGCAAGGAGCGGATAGCCACACAGCTCGCGAAGAACCGCAAACACATTCGCGAGGATCTGATGAACGAGCCCGCCGAGCCGATTCCTACGAGCAAGGACTGAGCGCTCTTTCAGTCCGGTCAGCGGCGGTTTTATCCCGCTTTTTCCCTGAGCGGACCGGGCTAGATTCTTAGCGTGGCTACCAGTGACCGACCGGCGTCTCGCACCCGCCTGGAGGCTGCCGACTTGCGTAGTGCGTGGGTTGACCATGCCGCTGAGTGGATTGCGTGGGCACGCGCCCCTGGGCATGACAGCTACGCGCAGTTCCACAGGGAGGCGTTCTTGCCGCTTTTGCCATCGCCTGGCCGGAAGACGCTCGACCTGGGGTCTGGCGAAGGTCGGCTGAGCAATGATCTAGCCCGGCTGGGCCACACCGTCGTCGGCATCGACCGTTCCCCACTGCTGGTCGAAGCGGCTCGTGCCGCCTATCCGGACATCGCCTTTGAGCTGGCGGACGCGGCCTCGTTGCCTTTCGAAGATGAAAGTTTCGACTGCGTTGTCGCCTTCATGTCGTTGCAGGACACCGATGATCTGGACGCAGCGATTGGCGAGTGCGGACGGGTGCTTAGCGAGGGCGGTCGGCTCTGCATGGCGATCATCCATCCGATCAACTCAGCCGGGTGGTTCGACGATGTGACGGCAGACGCTGGCTTTGTGATTGAGGGGTCGTATTTGGACGATTCGTTCTACGAGCACTCGCGTGCACGGGACGGTCTGGCGATGACCTTCGTGAGCAAACATCGCCCGCTACAGAGCTATTCGGACGCGCTCGCCCAGGAGGGGTTCCTTATCGAAAGCATCCGCGAACCAGGCGTCCCGGACACGGTTCATCAAGAATGGGCTCGGCGCTGGCGACGCATCCCGCTGTTTTTGCACTGCCGCGCCGTCAAGGCCGAGCTTCGCGGAAATCCTCCGCCGTAGTAGCAGCGCTGGCCCTGGGGGAGCGTTCCGGAATGATCCGTGAGCGGACGCCGTGAACTAGCGAGTCGGGTGCGTTGCGGCTGGTGGCGCCGAGGTAGCGTCGCACTCGAATGGTGTTTACGGCGCAGACGGCGATCCTGCTCGTCTTGATCGGCTTTGGCGTCGGCGCGTTCG
>DATFHC010000146.1:0-2224 GCA_035248765.1 Gaiellaceae bacterium | reverse complement strand
CTGCGAGATCTCGACAAGGCACGAGAGATCGTGGAGCAACTCGACCCGGAACTTCTGGAGGTGTGGTCCGTCCGAGTTCGTGCGTCACTCTTCGACGCCCTCGTCGCATTCGGCGAGCGTGAACGGATTGAGGCCGAGGCGGCGGAGTGGATCGAGCGGCCGGGCTATGCGCGGCCGTTCGCCCTCCGTGCGCTCGGTCTATCCCGGGAGGACGAAGCCCTTGTCGAACAGGCAGCCCAGGCGTTCGAGGCGATGGGCCTCGCTTGGCACGCCCAGCGCACGCGCGAGCACCGTACGGTCGCCTGAAGGCCGCCGCGGTCCGACAGGCGGCCCGGGTGAATCACGTATTCGCTGAGGCATTCGCTTGGCGGGCGCCGCCGGGTGTGACGAGTCCGCTCTCGTAGGCGAGGACGACGGCTTGCGCGCGGTCGTGGAGGTCGAGTTTCTGGAAGATGCGGGCGACGTGGGTCTTGACGGTCGCGTCGCCGAGCACGAGTTCCCGTGCGATCTCTGCGTTGGAGAGGCCGCGGGCGACGAGCCGTAGCACCTCGAGCTCGCGCGGGGTGAGTTCGCCGAGCGTGGCCGGCTGTTCGCTCGGCGGTGGGCGGCGGGCGTAGTCTGCGATCAGCCGCCGCGTGATCGACGGCGAGAGGAGGGCGTTTCCGGCGGCGACGACGCGCACCGCGTGCAGGAGCTCGTCAGCGCCTGCGTCCTTGAGGAGGAAGCCGGAGGCGCCGGCGCGCAGCGCTTCGTAGACGTACTCGTCGAGGTCGAATGTTGTCAGCATCAGGACGCGCGGCGGGTGGGCGAGCGTCATCAGGCGCCTGGTTGCCTCGATGCCGTCGAGGGTGGGCATGCGGATGTCCATGAGCACGACGTCGGGGCGGCGACCCTGCACGAGCTCGACGGTTTCTCGGCCGTCGCCGGCTTCGCCGACGACTTCGAGGTCGGTCTCGGCGTCGAGGATGACGCGGAAGCCGGTGCGGACGAGCGCTTGGTCGTCGGCGATGACGACGCGGATCATGCGGCCGATTCCGCAGCGAGGGGGAGGCGGGCGCGGATGGCGAAGCCATGACCGTTGCGGCTGCCGGTCTCGAGCGCGCCGCCGTAGAGCGCGACCCGTTCGCGCATGCCGGCGAGGCCGTGGCCGGAGCCGTTCGAGAGCGCCTGCGGCCCTACGCCGTTGTCGAGGATCTCGAGCTCGACGAAGCCGGTGGCATAGCGGACGATCACCTCGGCTTCAGCGCGGCCGGCGTGCTTGAGCGTGTTCGTGAGCGCCTCTTGCACGATGCGGTAGGCGGAGAGATCGACGCCGGCCGGCAGCGTGACCGGATCACCCTCGATGCGGAGATCGACGCGGAGTCCCGTGTCGCGTATCTGTCCCAGCAGGGTGTCGAGCGAGTCGAGGCCGGGTTGCGGGGTGATTTCGGCGTGTTCGTCGCCGCTGCGGAGCACGCCGAGTAACCGGCGCAGCTCGACGAGCGCCTCGCGTCCCGTCGTCTCGATCGAACGGAAGGCACCGTGCGCCTGCTCGGGATCGGCGAGTAGCCGCGGACCCGCCTGCGCCTGCACCACCATCACGCTGACCGAGTGCGCGACGACGTCGTGGAGCTCGCGCGCGATCCGTGTCCGCTCGGAGACGATCGCCTCGCGTGCGGCAAGGTCGCGTTCCCGCTCGGCGAACTGGACGCGCCGCTCGCGATCGCCGAGCACCACCCGTATGAGCAGCATCACCACCAGCGTGACCGCGGTGAAGAGGACGCTGCTGCCGCCGGGCCCGTGCGGCGCCAAAGCATCGAGGGGCGAGGGGATGAGGAGCAGCCCGACTCCGAGCAGGAACTCCCGCCGGGACGTCCACGCCGTCAGCCCGTAGAGCGCGCAGAAATAGGCGACAGAGGCGGCGATGATCTGCGGGTCGCCCCAGACGGCGAGTTCGAGCGCGACCACCCAACCGACCGCGACGCCGACCTGGAGCGGCCAGCGTCGGCGCACCGCGACCGTCAACGTCGCGAAAGCCGAGGCGACCGCCGTGACGAGCTGATGGTGATCGAGCACGTTGCCATTACCGAGCCAAACCTCGAGCTGGGCCGCCACCGTGAGCAGGGCGGCCACGACGAGGTCGAGCCGCTCAGGCTCGACCCTAACGGTCGGGAATCGGATGCCGGCGATGCGCATGAGGTGAACCGTAGTTCCGCCACGCGCAAGTGTCATCAAGCGCTGGGAT
>DATFHC010000145.1:0-6710 GCA_035248765.1 Gaiellaceae bacterium | reverse complement strand
CGATCGTCATCGACGCGTAACCCTCCGGAACCGCCGTCTCGGTCTGTTCCTTCGGCGCAGGAGCCGCGGTGGCTTTCGGCTCGGCCTTCTCGGCCTTCGGCTTGGCCGCAGCCTTCGCGCGCTTCGCGCCGCCGATCGACTCGATCTCGATCCGGGTCAACCGGCTGCGGTGTCCGGTGTGCTTCTTGTAGCCGGTACGGCGGCGGTACTTGCCGATGCGGATCTTCTCGCCGAGCTCGTGGCCGACGACGCGCGCGGTCACGGTCGTCGACGGCGCGAGATCCGGCGCGCCGTTACCACCGACGAGCAGGACGCGGGGCTCGACGGTCGCGCCTTCGTCGGCGCGCAGGCGGTCGACGAGCAGCCGCTCGCCCTCTCGGACGCGGTATTGCTTGCCGCCCAGACTGATGATCGCGTAGGAGCTCATGGCGTGGAAACGCGGGCATTGCGCCCGCGGCAGGGCAGTGTAGCTAACGGCTCCTGTCGAGCTCGTCGCCCCACTCCGACATCGGGACGTACTCGAAATCGCCATTCGTGGACTGCTGCTCCGGGTCGTCCTGGAGCTGTTCTGAGGACTCGCCCGTCTCGGCGCCGTTCGTTGTCGCAGCGGTGGCAGGCTTCTTCTTGCGGTTCTTACCGCCGCGCGAGCCGCGCCGGGTCTTCTTCTTGGGCTTCGGAGCCTCCTCGGCCTCTGCCGACGTAGGCTCATCTGCCACCTCGGGTTCGGATGTCGCCGGCTCTGCGGGCTCGACAGCGCCGTCGCGACCGAGGTCGTCGCCGGGCACGTGAATCGTGACCGCGCGCGGAGGCTCGGGCGTTTCCTCGGCGCTGCTTTCAGCCTCCAGTCCCGCCTCCACCGTCTCGGGCGTCTCGGCGGTCGCAGGCTTCTTCCGCTTGCGCCCACCACGCGAGCCGCGCCGTGTCTTCTTTTTCGGCTTCGGAGCCTCCTCGGCTTCCGCCGCCTCCTCGCCCTCGACCTTTTCCTCTGTGTCTGCCTCGGGCTCTTCGACGACCACCGGATCCTCGACCTCTGCAGTCTCGGCCTCCTTGGCGACCGCCGCGCCCTTCCGCGCCGGCGGCTTGCGGGTCGGCTTCTCGGCCTCGCCCTCTGCGGTGAGCGGTTCCGGCGTCTCCTTCGTCTTCCGGACGAGGACGGCGTAGGCGCGGCCGTCGAGCACACGCTCGACGCGCACCTTGACGCGCTTGCCCACGAGGGAAGCGGCGTCGGCGACGACGAGGTCGAGCCCGTCGAGCTTCCCAACGGCCGCCGCCGCGTCGTAGCGGTCGACCTCGACGAGCTGCAGCATCGTCTCGGCGTCCTCGCCGACCGGAGCCGGCGGAGCCAGATCGGCGAGCTTGCCCTCGCTGAGCACGACGAAGTGGTCGAGGTGCGTCTCGGGCTTGCCCTCGAGGAAGAACCGCTTCTTCGTCAGGGCCTCAAGCTCGATCAGCCGCCGCGCACCGGGGCCGACGAGCGCGCTCGCGATCGGATCCGCGAGCTCGACCCGGAACGCCTGCGCCCGCGAGCCGGCCGAGAGCGCGCGGAGCCGCCGCTCGACGTCGATCGCCGCCGAGGCTTCGGAGTAGACGATCCCGTCGCCACCGCAGGTCGGGCACTTGCGCGTCATGACCTCGCGGGGGCCGTCTGTCACGTTCTGACGCGTCATCTCGACGAGGCCGAGCGGTGAGATCTCGACGACGTACGTCTTCGTCCGGTCGCGCTCGAGCTCGGTCCGCAGCGCCTCCTCGACGGTCGCCCGGTTCTTCGGATTGGCCATGTCGATGAAGTCGATGACGATGATCCCGCCGATGTCGCGCAGCCGGAGCTGGCGGACGACTTCCTTCACCGCCTCCAGGTTGTTCTTCGTGATCGTGTCCTCGAGCCGGCCGCCGGAGTTCTTCCCGCGGCCGCCGACGAAGCGGCCCGTGTTGACGTCGATGACGGTGAACGCCTCGGCGTAGTCGAAGATCAGGTAGCCGCCGGACGGGAGATCAACGCGGCGTCCGATCGTCGACTTGATCTCCTCCTCGACGCCGAACTGCTCCATCAGCGGCGTCTTCTCCTTGTACCGGACGACCCGCTCGACCATGTGCGGCGACGTCTTCTTGAGGTAGCCGACGATGCGCCTGTGCGTGCGCTCGTCGTCGATGTACGCCTTCTCGAAGTCGCCGGTGAAGAGGTCGCGGACGACACGCAGCGGAAGCTCGGCCTCCTGGTAGACGAGCTCGGGCGCCTTCGCGGTCTTCGCCTTCGCCTGGATCGAGCGCCAGAGCCGCTGCAGGAAGACGAGGTCGCGCTCGATGTCCTCTTCGGAGGCGCCCTCGGCGGCGGTGCGGACGATGACGCCGCCCTCCTTCACGTCGAGGCGCTTGAGGATGTCCTTCAGGCGTGTGCGCTCGTCGTCGTCGAGCCGACGGGAGACGCCGAGGCCCTCGCCCTGAGGGACGAGAACGACGAAGCGGCCCGGCAGCGAGATCTGTGTCGTCAGCCGCGCGCCCTTCGTCTTCATCGGATCCTTGACCGCCTGGACGAGGATCGTCTGGCCGCGGGAGACGAGATCCTGGATCTTGCGGCCATGACCCTTCTCGAGCTCCGGACGGACGATCTCGTCGACGTAGAGGAAGCCGTTCTTCTCGAGGCCGATCTCGACGAACGCAGCCTCCATCCCCGGTAGGACGTTGTCGACGCGGCCGAGATAGATGTTGCCCGCGATCGAGCGGCGCTCCGGCCGCTCGAGGTACACCTCGGCGACGCGCTCGTCCTCGAGGATGGCGACGCGGCGCTCGCCGACGTCGACGGAGACGAGCAGCTCGCGCTTCGCCGCGGGAAGCGGCGCGCGGCGCTGGGGCTCACGGCGCCGGCGCGACGACTGGTCGCGGCGACGCTCCTGCCGCTGGGAGAGCTCACGGCGCTGCGGCTGTTTCCCCTCCGCCTTCTCCTTCCGCTCGGGAGCGGCTGCTGTGGGGGTGGAACCGGAGCTGGGCTTCTTCCGCCCGCGCCCACCACGACTACCGCGGCGGCGCTTCGGCTTGGTGGGATCGGTTGAGTCAGAGCCGGCCGCTTCGGCGGCCGAGTCGGTCAGTTGGGGCTCGGGCTTCGCCTCGAGCTCGGGTACATCAGAGGTTTGGTCGTCGGAAGATCGCTTCTTCCGGATACGGAACCAGGGCAAGTAAGAACTCCTTCGTGGGAGCGCGCGCCGGCGATCCCGTTCGGGATGCGCGCGCGCTCGTTGTCAATGAAAAGGCTTGGCATGGCCTACGTCGCCAGGGTAGCAACCCTCCCCGCCGGGGTCCGTCCGAGCCCGGACCTACGATCCGGCCAATCACGTCCGGGAGGTGAACGGTAGTGGCGAAACGTGAGGCGGAAGAGCTCCTGTTGATCGAAGAGGCGGACGCCTGGTTCGAGTACCTGGAGGCGACACACAGCCAGTCGGAAAGCCGCTACCGCGAGATCGAGCCCTGGGCGTGGGCACGCCTCAGCCAGAGGCTGCGCGCGATCAGAGCGCGGCGCGCGCGGCTTCGTCCCGCAGCGGCCTAGCTCGGTCAGCGGCGTCGCGAATACCGCGACACGCGTCCGCGCGCGTGGATCGCGAGCAGCACTCCCATGGCGGCGAGGTTCGCGATGAGCGACGAGCCGCCGACGCTGACGAACGGCAAGGGGATGCCGGTGATCGGCGCGATCCCCATCGTCATGCCGACGTTGACGAAGATCTGGAAGAGCAGCGCGACCACGATGCCGCCGGCGACCACAGCCGAGAAGAGGTCACGGGCGACGGTGATCACGCGCAGTCCGCGCCACAGCACGATGAGGTAGAGCCCGAGGAGAAGCGCCGCCCCGACGAAGCCCCGCTGTTCCGCGAAGCCGGCGAAAACGAAGTCGGTCTGGCTCTCGGGAAGGAAGCCGAGGTTGACCTGCGTTGAGCCGCTCGGGCCGCGCCCGCGGATCTGCCCGGAGCCGACCGTCGTGATCGACTGCTTGACGTTGTACCCCGCGGCTGCCGGACACGACGAGGGATGCGTGAAGCACGTCAGTCGCTGCTGCTGGTAGCTCTTGAGCACGTTGACCCCGGCTGCGGGCGCCGCCCAGAGGACGCCGACGGCCACGACGAGCACGAGGCTGCCGAGCACGGCGAGGTGACGCCACGGCACCCCGGCCACGAAGAGCATCGCGCCGAGCGCGGCGAGATATACGAGCGCGGTGCCGAGGTCGGGCTGGGCGAAGACGAGGATCACGGGAACGAGACCGAAGCCGACGACCCTCAGGGTCGTCTCCCAGGCGCCGACCGCGCGCTGGCGCTCCGCCAGCAGCCCGGCGAGGGCGATGACGAAGAGGAGCTTCCCGAACTCCGACGGCTGGAACGTGAAGAAGCCGAGGCTGATCCAGCGGGTCGAGCCGCGCGCCGCGTGGCCGATCAGCAGAACGAACGCGATCACCGTCGCCGTGCCGATGAAGATCCCACGCCAGTAGCGGCGGTAGAGATCCGGATCGACGAGAGCCGCGCTCACGAGCACGACCCCGCCGACGGCTGCATACAGGATCTGGCGGTTGAGGTAGTAGCTCGGATCCTTCGGGATCGCGAACTTCGTGACGCCCGCGACCCCCCACAGTCCGACGAGAACGAGCGCGGCGACGCCGACGAGCAGCACCCAGTCGAGCGAGCGAACGACGCTCAGCAGATGCGGAGCATCGCGCTCGTTGCGCAGGCCTGCTCGTTGTGATCCGGCGTATTCGAGCATCGCTGACCTAGTCGGACTTGACGGGAATCGGTGGCGGCGCTTGCACGTGGAAGAACTTTGCGAAGACCCGCTCGGCCGCCGGCGCGGCTGCCGCGCCGCCCTCGCCACCGTTCTCGATCATGGCGCAGACGACGAGCTCCGGGCGGTTCGCCGGACCATAGCCGCACCACCACGACTGATCCTGCTCGCCCGTGTATCCCGGGAGGTGGACCGTCTTCTGCGCGGTGCCGGTCTTACCCGCGATTGCGGGCCCCGGGAAGTTGCCGAAGACGCCGTACGAGGTGCCGTACGGATCGTGCGTCGCCTGGAAGAGGCCCTGCTGGACGACCTTGAGGTAGGCCGGATCGAGCCCGGGCACCACTCGCGGCGCGGCCGGAGGGGTGGTCGGGACGATCGTCCCGTTCGGGTTCTCGACGTTGAGGAGAACGTGCGGGGTCACCAGCTTCCCGCCGTTCGCGATCGCCGCGTAGAGCCGGGTCATCTGGAGCGGCGTCACCAGGAGCTGGCCTTGGCCGATCGCGAGCGTGATCGAGTCGCCGGGCTTCCAGAGACGGTCGATCTGCCAGTTCTTGTCGGTTGCCCTGGTGTACATGCGGTGCTTCCAACCGATCGTCGGCACGGTGCCGCTCACGTCGGTCCCGAGGTCGAGCGTGGTTTGGCGGCCGAAGCCGAACGCACGCGCCCACTTCTGCAGCGGCTGCCCGCGGTCCGGCGGGAGCTCGTAGAAGGAATTCCCGGCGCGGTAGAAGTATGTGTCGCACGACTGGGCGAGCGCGGTCGGCAGGTCCATCCCCTGGTTGACGAACTTGTCCCAGTTGTGGAAGACGTGATGCGAGTTGTCGTCCGGGGACGTGTAGGTGGCGGTGCAGGGATAGAAGGCGTACGGCTTGATCAGGTGCTCCTGCAGCGCTGCGATCGCCGTAAGCGGCTTGAACGTCGATCCGGGCGGATACGTGGCGTCGAGCGCGCGGTCGAGCGCCGGGTAGTTCTTGTCGAAGGCCGGCGTCCCCACGAGGCCCTGCGCCTTGAGCTTGCGAGTCGTCACGCGCCCGGTGTAGACCGACGGGTCGTACGTCGGCGAGGAGGCGAGCGCCAGGATCGAGCCGTCCTTGGGGCTCATGGCGACGATCGCGCCGCCGTCCGCCGCCCACTTGCCGTCGTTGCGGGCGGTCTGGATCCCGTAGGCCAGCGCGTTCTGGGCGGCGAGCTGCAGGCCGGTGTCGATGGTGAGGCGAACGGTCTGCCCGGGCTGCGGCTGGGTGGTCAGGGTGCGCGCGCTCCGGGGACGGCCGAGGGAGTCGACCCGGACCCGCGCCGCGCCGGGAACGCCGAAGAGGTACTTGTTGTACGTCGCCTCGATTCCCGTCTGACCGATCACGTCCCCCGGCGCATAGCCCGACTTCCCGAGCGTCTGCAGCTCGGGAGGCGAGATCTGCCCGGTGTAGCCGAGCAGCTGCGGGGCCAGCGCGCCGTGCGGGTACTTGCGAACGTAGCTCCGCGCAAGCGTCAGGCCCGGGAAGTTGGCGGCTCGTTCCTGGAGGTAGGTCAGCATCGGAGTCGGCGCCGCGGGGCGCACGACGATCGGGTCGAGCATGTCTCCGGCGGTGCGGCGAGCAAGGATCAGCTTCGTCAGCTGACGCACATTCACGCGGGTGATCTGCGCCAGCTCACGAAGCTCGGCCACGCGGCGTGAGTACACCTTGGGCAGCCCCGACGGCCAGAGCTCGACCGCCGTCACCGGCTTGTTCGTGACGAGGACGTTGCGGTTCCGGTCGACGATCTGCCCACGCGGCGCCTCGACGCGCACGGTGCGCACCTGGTTCGCCTGCGCCCGGGCGGCGTAATGCGGCCCGGCAAGGACCTGCAGCGCCCAGAGGCGCCCGACGAGCGCCGCAAACCCGATCACGACAAGGCCTCCGAGCAGTGCCACCCGTCGCGCGAGCTTCGGGGTCAGCCGGTAGGGCTCGACCGCG
>DATFHC010000144.1:0-5171 GCA_035248765.1 Gaiellaceae bacterium | reverse complement strand
GAAGTCCGGCGTCAGCCGCTGCTCGATCGCGTCGAGCACGCGTTCCGGATCCGCTCCGGGACGGTCGATCTTGTTCACATAGAGCAGCGTGGGCACACCGAGCCGCTGCAGGGCTCTCCAGAGGATCCGCGTCTGCGGCTGGACTCCTTCCACGGCCGAGACCACGAGCACACAGCCGTCGAGCACGCTCAGCACTCGCTCCACCTCAGCGATGAAGTCCGGGTGGCCGGGCGTGTCGATCAGGTTCACCGTCACGTCGTCGATCGGGAAGGACACGACGGCCGACTTGATCGTGATTCCGCGCCGCTGCTCGAGCTCTAGCGAGTCGGTTCGGGTCGTCCCCTTGTCGACGCTGCCGACGTCCGAGATCACGCCGGCGGCGTACAGGAGCCGTTCGGTGAGCGTTGTCTTACCGGCGTCGACATGCGCCAGGATCCCGAGGTTCAGCGTTTTGCGAAGCAAGCGTCATACCCTCCAAGTAGGTCATTGCGGACTCCTTGATGGCTATGGACGCTGCGCGCACGCTGCCTCCTCGTGATCTGGACCGGCGCTTGCCCAGGGGAGAGTAACCGACGCTGCCTCGGGTACGTTCTTCGATTGGATGAGCGAGCGGACCGACGACAACCCGAACGACGGCGGCGGATGGCCACTGCCGACGCAGGACGTGCTTCGCGAGCTCGAGGCGCCCGCGCTCGTTTGGTCGGACTCGGACTCGGCCGCTAGCTGGCCGATTCGTCGGACTGCCACAGACTGAAGGCGTTTCCCTCGGTATCCGTGCAGGCCGCGAACCATCCATAACCCGGCACCGGCATCTTGTCCTCTGCTTGGCCTCCGAGCTCCTGAATCTTGCCGCGCGTCGCGTCGATGTCGTCCGTGTCGAAGTAGACGCGCAGGTTGCCGCGGTCGTCCGACGGGAAGATCGCGCCGCCCTGATCCTCGGCGGTCTGGAACATCCGGTAGTCCATCTCGGGCGACATCGGCGGGCCGACCTGCCAGCCGAACACGCCGCTGTAGAAGCCCTGGGCGCGGTCAGCGTCCTCCGCGCCGATCTCGACATGCACCAACTTGCCTGCCATCACCACTCCTCTCGACCCGGTTATCGTCCTTCCGCCACCTGCGAAAGGAGTCTATGTACCGGGTAGTCGTTCTCTACGAGCAGGAGCCGGACGCGGAGTCGTACGCCGAGCACGCCGAGGTTTGCGCGCGCGTGCCGAACGGAGTCTTCCGCTACGGCAAGGTCACAGGCGCTCCGATGGGCCAGCCGGCGCACGCGTACTACGCCGAGTGGGAGTTCCCCGACGAGCAGGCCTTTCAGAGCGCGATCCGCAGCGAGGAGTTCATGGCGACGGGGAAGGACGCGTACAAGCGTGGTTTCCCGCAGCCGACCGTCGAGTTCCTCGAGTTCTCGTAGCGATGGCGGACGTCGAGGTCGGGCGCGACGGCGCGGTTCAGACGATCACGCTCAACCGGCCGGACAAGCTGAACGCCTTCACGCGCGGTGTCCACGAGGAGTTGCAGGCGGCGCTCGAGGAGGCGCGCGGTCCGGCCGTACGTGCGGTCGTGATCACCGGCGCCGGCCGTGGTTTCTCCGCCGGACAGGACCTGGGTGCTTTTGGCGAGGCAGGCGACGTCGCGGCGATGCTGCGCGCTACGTACCACGTCAACGTCCTCGCGATCCGCGCGCTCGAAAAGCCCGTAATCGCTGCGGTCAACGGCGTCTGCGCCGGAGCCGGTCTCTCGCTCGCCTGCGCCTGTGACATCCGGCTCGCCTCCGATGCAGCCTTCTTCGTGCCCGGCTTCGTCGGTATCGGGTTGATCCCCGACTCCGGCGGCACGTACTTTCTGCAGCGGCTGCTCGGGACGCCACGTGCATTCGAGTGGATGACCTCGAACCGGCGGCTGACCGCCGCCGAGGCGCACGCGTGGGGGCTCGTCTCCGAGGTCATCGAGGCGGATTCGTTTGCGACGCGTGTCGCGGAGCGGGCGGCCGAGCTCGCCGCCGGGCCGACGCGTGCGATCGCCTCGACGAAACGCCTCTACGACGCGGCCGCGACGGCGACGCTCGAGGAGCAGCTCGAGCGGGAGGCGGAGGCACAGGCCGACGCCGCGCAGACGGACGACTTTCGGGAGGGCGTCGCGGCGTTCGGCGAGAAGCGGGAGGCGCGCTTCAGCGGGAGCTGAGGAGGCGCTGGACCTCGCCGTCTTCCGGCCAGCGCCGTTCGGCCTGCTTCGAGAAGACGAGCTCGCCGTCGGCGAAGACGTCGAACTGCGACTTCTTGCCCTCGCGGATGGAAGCGTCCACCCCATTGTCGTTCAACTCGGCCGCGAGACTCGCAGCCCGTTCGTCGTAACCGCTTCAGACGGGGCAAAACAGGATCTCGATCGCCACGCTGAGATCGTATGCGCGCGGCCTGTTCCTACGGCGCGAACCCCCCTACACTGAACGGGTCGTGCTGAGGGGTCTTACCGCAGGCATAGCCGTCGCGCTGTTCGCAGCCGGCGCAGCTCTGGCGGCGAGTCCAAGCAAGGAGAAGATCGCGCGGACTGCCGCCGGTAACGCGCAAGCGAAGGCCGAAGTGGTCCGGAAGGCCGATGTCGGGAGCGGCTGGAAGGGCGGATACCGGAAGCCCGACCTCTCGTCGTCGATGCCGTGTACGACCTATCACCCGAAGCAGTCCGACCTCGTTCTGATCGGCGCCGCCGAGTCGAGGTTCTCCCGGCCGGCCCTCGAGGTCGACAGCGAGGCGCAGGTGCTGCGCTCGCCGGCCATGGTGCGACGCGACTGGCAACGGACGATCCTGGATTCGCGGGTGATGCCGTGCCTGCGCCAGGGATTCATACAGGCTCTGGGCTCGCACGCGAAGCTCGTCTCGTTCGGCGTGATCGCGTTCCCTCACGTTGCGCCGTTGACGCGGGCCATCCGCCTGGTCGCAAACGTCACGACGCAGTTCGGCCCGGTGCCGCTCGAGATCGACTTCGTCGCCGTGGGATCAGGACGCAACGAGCTCACGCTCACCCTCAGCGGCCCAACCGTGGCTGGGTCAACGCTCCACGCGACAGAACTGCGGCTGGCCCGCGTCGTCGCCGGACGGGCCGGGCCCTGACGACGGATCAGATCATCATCATCAGATCGTCTTGAACTGCTCGAACGGCTGCCGGCAGCTCTCGCAGTAGCGAAGCGAGCGGCACGGAGTCGGGCCGAAGATGTTCTCGAGCTTCGTCTTCGTCGAGCCGCAGTACGGGCAGCGGAAGACGCTTGCCTGCAGCTGGACGAGCTTCGGGGCACTTGCCTCCCGCGGCGCCGGCGGCGCGAAGCCTGCGGCGCGCAGCTTCTCGCGCCCGGCCGGCGTGATGCGGTCGGTCGACCACGAGTCGTCCTGGACGACCTTCACCTCGGCACCGGGGATCTTCTCCTCCATTGCGCGCTTCATCACCTCGAGCGCGGGGCAGCCGAGGAAGGTAGGCGTGAACTCGATCCGAACGTGACCGTTCGAGACATCGACCGAGCGGATGACGCCGAGGTCGACGAGCGAGACGACCGGGATCTCGGGATCCGGGATCTCCTCGAGCGCCTCCCAGACCTGAGCTTCGGCTACCACTGCGCTCCCGCCGGTGCCGAGCGTCGCACCATCGTCATCTCCTCCCACAGCGGTGCGAGGTCGTCGGTGTGCGTGCCGCGCTCGATCGCTTCGATCTCGTCGAGGCCGACTCGCGAGACGAGCTCGCCGCGCAGCTCGGCCGGAAGGACACCAAGGGCGTAGGGCCACAGCTCCTCGACCGCCGCTCGGAAGCGCGGCTCGTCGCGGAGCCGGTCGTGCCACATCTCGGCGTGCATCCGGTGGTACGCCTCCTCGCGGTCGATCTTCGCCGCGAGTCCCGCGACGGCCGGGTCGGAGTCGTCCTTGAGCGCCGTGATCCGGATCTCGTCGGCGACCTCGTACAGCCAGCGCCGCGCGATCGTGTGCGCCCATTCGAGCAGGTGGAGCTCGACGAGCGGCGAGCAGCGGTACTCCTCGAGCGCTCGGTCGAACGCGAGGGCGTCGGCGTCGCCGTCCGGGCCGGAGATCAGCTCGTAGACGGCGCGCGCATGCCCGATCTCGTTCTGCGCGATCGAGGAGAAGGCGACGTCCTCCTCGAGCATGGGCGCGATGCCCGTCCACTCCGAGTCGCGCCAGCCGAGTACGAGCTCGTCGTCAGCCAGGCCCAGCAGTGCCTGCTCGTTCACGAGCCTCCTTCAGGCGAGCCTTGATCGAGTAGCCGTCGACGCGGCGGTACTTGAGGTCGAACTCGTCGGCCCAGTCCTCGACGTCGTGGATCGCGTCGCGCGGGACGAGCCAGAGCGCGACCGACTCGCCGCGCCGGCCGTACTGCTCGCGCGCCCAGGCCTCGGCAAAGTCCGCGTCGGGCGCGACGACCGAGCCCGCGTGCTCGAACGGCTGGCCGCGCCGCTCCTTGCGAAAAACCTCGTAGATCACGCTGCTAGGACCGCGTCGCGCACCCACTGCTCCTGCTCGAGGAAGCGGCGGCGGAAGCCGAGCCGCTCCTCGGTCTTCGGGCCATGGCCCGTCACGACGTGCTTGAGCTCGGCCCAGTCGGGCTCGGTGTACTCCCAGACGCCGTCGTCGCGCTTACGCAGCTTCGGGTCGGGGACCTCGAGACCGAGCTCGCGGATCTGGGGCACGTAGCCGTCGAGGAACTGCTGCCGCGCCTCCTCGTTCCCCTGCGACTTGATCCGCCACAGGTACATCGGGTCCTCGTCCTTAGCGATTGGGTTGCCGTGAAACTGCATGAGCGGGCCCCACCACCGGTTGAGCGACTCCTGCACGAGCTCGAACTGCTCGGGCGTGCCGGTGACCATCGCGAGGATGACGTCGCGGCCGTGGAGGATGTGGAACGACTCCTCCCAGCAGATCTTCTTCATGATCCGCGCGTACGGCGCGTACGAGCACTTGAGGAGCGCCTTCTGGCTGATGATCGCGGCCGCGTCGACGAGCCAGGCGATCACGCCGACGTCTCCCCAGGTCTTGGTGGGGTAATGGAAGACGTTGTGGAACTTCGCCTTCCCGTCGACGAGATCCGCGAGGCACTGCTCGCGCGGCTTGCCGAGATCCTCGACGACGCGGTAGATGAGCTGCGCGTGGCCGACCTCGTCCTGCACCTTCGCCGTCAGC
>DATFHC010000143.1:0-9121 GCA_035248765.1 Gaiellaceae bacterium | reverse complement strand
CAGCGACAGCCTGAGTCCCTCACGGACGACCTCGTGGTCGTCGACGATCAGGCAAGTGATCTCCTGGGCGGCCACGCCCGGGGGATCATAGTCCGGCGCCCAGCTGTCACATAGCCGCGATTTGCAGCTGCTCTGCGGGTGCGGGTGGTTCAAGCCGTGCGCGGCGCCGATCGCGGATGCCGTTGGACCGGGCGAGAGCGCGGACTTGCTCCCGTACGGGCTCGGTAGAGCGGCGCGGAAGGTAGGCGCCGCGGTCGTAGAGCCGCTCGTAATAGGGAAGAAGCTCGGGCCAGTCGCGCTCGAGCGCGGCGAGAAAATGCTCGCGCGTTCCCGGCCGCAGGTAGAGGAGATTTGCCCAGATTCCGGTAGCCCCCGCCGCTCGTGCCTCCCGTACGACCTCGGCGAGGAGCTCGGGGCGATCGCTCAGGCCCGGCAGGATCGGCGCCATCCCGACCCCGGCGTCGATGCCGGCTTCGACGAGCCGCGAGAGAGCGCGCAGCCGCTGGCGTGGCGGTGCGGTGCCGGGCTCTGTGCGGCTCCAGATCTCGTGGTCGAGCGTCGGGACGGAGAACGTGACCGAGACCCGCGCGCTCCGTGCTGCCTCGACCAGGACGTCGATGTCTCGGACGATGAGTGGCCCGCGGGTGATGATCGAGAAGGGACTCGCGGCCTCGGCGAACGCCTCGATGCAGGTGCGGGTGAGCCGGTAGCGGCCCTCCGCCGGCTGGTACGGATCGGTCGCTGCACCGACGGCGACGACCTCCCGTTGCCACGACGATCGCGCGAGCTCGCGCCTCAGCACCTCGGCGACGTTCGTTTTGACACGGATGCTCGCGCCGTAGCGCTCGTCCCACGGCCTGTCGGCGCGGGCCTCGAAGGCGCGGACGTAACAAAACGTACAGCGATGGGCGCAGCCCATGTACGGGTTGAGCGACCAGGCGAAGGGCATGCCGCGGACGCGGTTGAGGGCGTTGCGGCAGGGCTCCTCTCGGTACTCGGCTCGCATTCGGTGAAGCATAACCGAACATACGTTCGTTCTCTACTCGCTTGCTGCAATGCCGGTCCTCAAGTAGGCGAGCACGGCGAGTACGCGTCGGTGCGACTCGGGATTCAGCTCGAGCCCGAGCTTGAGGAAGATCTGTTTCACGTGGGCCTCCACGGTGCGCTCGGTTACGAAGAGCCGCACCGCGATGGCCTTGTTGGAGAGTCCTTCGGCCACGAGCCCGAGCACCTCTCGCTCGCGATTTGCTCAGCTCATCGAGCGGATCGGCGCGACGGCGACGGCCGACGAGACGCGAAACGATGGTGGGGTCGATCACTGTCTCGCTGTCGGCGATTCGACGGAGCGCGTCTACGAGCAGGGCGACGTCGAAGACGCGTTCCTTGAGGAGGTAGCCGGTGCGCTCGGGGTGTTCTTCGAGCAGCCTCATTGCGTAACTCGGCTCGACGTACTGCGAGAGCACGAGCACACCGACGTGCGGATGCTCGGCGCGGATCTGCTGAGCCGCAACGAGGCCCTCATCGGTGTGCGTCGGCGGCATGCGGATGTCCACGATGGCGACGTCGGGGCGGGCGTTGCGCACATGACGGAGGAGCGCCTCTCCGTCCTCGGCCTCGGCGACGACGTCGATCTCGGCGTCGCGCAGCAGACGGACGATGCCCTCGCGGGTGAGCATCACGTCGTCGGCAACCACTACGCGCATGGGACGCTCGCCCGCAGTGTGGTCGGACCAAGCTCGAGAGAGCCGCCCAGCGCGCCGATGCGGTCCGCCACGTGGCCCAGTGAACTGCTGCGCTCCCTGCCGTCGTCGTCGACCGCGACAAGCAACCGCCCACCGGCGCATTTCACGTCCACCTGAACGGAGGTAGCAGCGCGCGCTGCTGCGTCGTCCACTGCTTCGGCAACGGCGAAGTACGCAGCCGCCTCGACCGGCGAGGGCTGACGCTCCGGGGGCATCGTTTTGAGCTCGACGGGCAATGAGGCTTCATCGACCAAAGTCTCGAGCGCCGGCCCGAGACCGGCTTCCGCCAGGATGGCCGGGTAGATGCCGTGGGCCAGCTCGCGAAGCTCTTCGAGCGCGGCTTGAGCGTCCTCCATCGCCGAGTCCACCAGTCCGGCGAGTTCGAGGTCGCCGCCCGCCTCGGCAGACGCGCGCGCCAGGCGTAAGTCATAGGAGAGGGCAAGCAGGTGCTGCTGGGCTCCGTCGTGGAGGTTGCGCTCGAGGCGTTGCCGTTCCCTATCCCCGCGCTCGACGATCCTTGCGCGCGAACGCCGCAGATCCTCGAGTTCCGCCAGGACCTCCGCCTGGAGCCGCTCGTTCTCGACGGCGAGGCGTGCCCCAGGTCGCAGTTCGCGCTCCAAGACGGCCTCGTCGACGACGCCGACGTCGTGCGTGACCACCGCAAGTCGCTGCCTGCGACGCAGGATCGGCGTTACCGCACGCCCCGCCTCAGGCACCGGCTCCGGGAGATCGTTCCCGTCGGTCCCGACGAAACGGCGCGAGGTCTCCAGCCAGTAGGCAACTCGGAGCGTGGGGTCACCGACTGCGTCTGCCAGTACGTTCTGCAGCTTTCCTGGCGGCGGCGCCTCGCCGAGGTCCGCTGTCAAACGCGCAACCGCGGATCGAGTCCGCCGATCAGATGCGATCCGCCAGGCGATGCCGAGAGCCAACGCGGCAACGCCGAACGACCGTGCATAGAACAGGGACAAGAACTCCGAAGCACGTGGCTCCTCGAACGGCGTGTGGAGGATCGCCACCGCGTAGGCCGCCGCGGCGGTGCCGGCAAATGCCGCCGGCGCGAGAATCGGCATCAGCGCGCGTCGTGCCGCCGCGCTCGCGCGGGCCATTCGTACGCCGGCCACAGCGAGGCTCAGCAGGCCGACGGCAACAGTGAGGCCGAGCAAGAGGAGACCGAGATCGTGCGCAATCCTCTCGTCCCGGTGGACGAGGAATGCGTTGTCGACGCAGTTGCGCCAGCAGTACGGGTCGAGGAAGGGGTCCCGGAGGAGCGCTCGCCCGACCGCGAAGAGAGCCGTGAGGGCGTAGGCACCCCCGACTGCGGCGACCGCCGTACGCGAACGCAGCCGGCCGCGCGGAGCCGCGAGGACAAGGTGGAGAACGACGACCAGAAGGAAGGGAGCCGCCACCGAGCCGAGGCTGCGGGCGAGTGGGTGGCCTGCCCATGCCTCCCAGTCGGGTGCGAACCACAGGATCCCCAGCGACGTCGCTTGTGATCCTAGGCGCTTGTCGCTTGCGGCCAGCAAGGCGACGACGCCGGCAGCCAGCACCGCGAGCCCTGCGGTGAGATCTGCTGCGTGCGCGAGAAGCGAAACGGCGGCGTACGTGGTCGCCGCATCTGCGCTGATCGCCTGGTTGAGCGCGACCATTACCGCGACTGCGTACGCAACGGCCAGCGCGGCGGAAAGGAGCGGTGCGGCCTGACGGGCCTGCCGTGGCCGCAGAGCAGAGGCTGCGGCCGCCATGCGGCGATTCTGGCAGGAACTTGCGTCGCCCGAAAGTGCGGCCAGCACCAACTGCGACTGTTGCTGTCCCCGTTTCCGTCCTGCGCCGCCGGTGCGATCATGGAGAGCCATGACGGCAAGATTCGCCGGCGTCTTGCTCGGAGCTTCTATCGCCTCCGCGACGGCCGCCGGCTGTAGTTCCCAACACGCGGCAAGCGGAGCGGACAAGGCCGGAGGATCGAATGCGCCCACCGTCTTGAGCCTGGCCGACAGTGACGACTCAAGTCAGACCGACACTCCGGCTGTGCGCTTCTTCGCTGCGCGGGTGGCGAAGCTCTCGCACGGGGCGCTCCGCGTCCAGATCACCTTCCAGGCGGCGGGCGACAAGATCGCCGAGGTCGAGCAGCGCACCGTGCGGATGGTTCAGGCAGGCAGATTCGACCTCGGCTTCGTCGGCTCCCGAGCCTGGGACAAGCTCGGCGTCACGAGCCTCGAGGCTCTCCAGGCTCCCTTCCTGATCACGAGCTACCCGCTCCTCGACCGCGTCGTTACGAGCGGAATCGCAACCGAGATGCTCGACGGCCTCCGCAGCCGACACGTGATCGGGCTCGCGCTGATTCCCGATCAACTCCGCCACCCCGTCGGCCTCGACCACCCCCTTGCTTCACTCGCCGATTTCTCCGGCGCCCGCATTCGCGTCGTTCCCTCGAGAGTCACGAGCTCCCTGATGCGGGCCCTGGGCGCGATTCCGATGGAGGTCGCCAACGGCAACGTCGTGAGCGTGATCGGACACCGTGAGATCGACGGTGAGGAGCTCGCATTCGGGAACGCCCCGTCGAACGGCATAGTCACCGCGAACGTGACCTTCTTCGGCAAGGCGCTCACGCTGTTCGCCGGACGATCGGCGTTCCAGCGTCTGACCGCTCAGCAGCGCAACGTGATCATGGAAGCGGCCAAGCAGACCCTCCAGCACGTGACTGCGACCTCTCCGATGGAGAACACCCTCGCCGCGTCCTTCTGCCGGCAGAGCCCGGCCCGAATCGTCCTCGCAGGCAAGGGCCAGGTAGCTGCGCTCGTACGCGCGTCGCAGCCGGTGTACACAGCGCTCGAGAAGAACGCCGAGACCAGATCGTTCATCGCGAAGATCCGCCGCCTCCGAGCCGCGACGCCCTCCCCTTCATCCCTCGTTGTCCCCTCGCGCTGCGAACGGGCACACCGACCGGCCCCGGTGACAGGGAAGCTGCGCCCGCCGAGCATCCTCAACGGCACCTACCACATCCGCTGGACCATCCGTTCCCCTATGGGCCACGCCGGAGTCGAGACGCGCGTCTTGCGGGACGGCCGCTATCAGTGGGCGATCGGCGAGACTCCCCGGGGGCCGCACGGCACGTACACGATCAGGGGCAACCGGATCACCTTCCACGACTCCGGCTTCGGATCCACCGAAACCTTCGTCTTCTCGCGCGACCGTCGCGGCACGCTACACCTCGAGGCGGTGCTACCGATGGACCCGGGAGACCAGTGGGTCACGGCGGGCGAGCCCTGGCAGCGCGTCGGGCCGCCGCTCCCGATCCGCTAAGAAGGTATCCGCGCGGCGAGGCGTGTGCCGGCTCCGCCCCGACTCTCGACGCGGAGGCTGCCGCCGAGCGCCTCGACGCGGTCAGCGAGGCCCCGGAGACCTGTACCGCCACCGAAGTCGGCGCCGCCCACACCGTCGTCGGTGACTTCGACGCGAACCGACCCGTCGCTCGCGGTCACCCTGACCGCCGCGCGCGAGGCCCGCGCGTATTTCGCGATGTTCGCGAGCCCCTCGGAGCAGACGAAGTAGACCGCGACCTCGATCTCCGCCGACAGCCTTTGTTCCGGAACCACGACCTCGACCGGCAGCGAGGTCCGCGCAGCCAACGACGTGAGTGCTCGACTCAGACCGCCGTCGGCGAGCTCGGAGGGATGCAGACCGGCTGCGAGCTCACTGAGCTCGTCGAGAGTGCGTGCGAGCTGCGCTTCTGCCCGTTCGATATGGGCGAGGCGGCTCGGTCGCACGCGCGCCTGCGCATCCACCAAAACCCGCTCGAGCGAACGGAGCCGTCGCAGCGCGCCTCGATCCAGCCGCTGCTCCAGGCGGCGGCCCTCCTCGTCGCCCGCTCGGAGCAGGCGACGCCGCGAACGCGCGACCTCGGCGACCTGGGCGCGCACCTCCGCCTGGAGGCGCGCGTTCGACGCCGTCAGCCGTGCAGCCGCAGCGACCGCATCCAGGAGTGCCGGATCGTCGAGCACGGCTTCGTCGTGGATGAGCGCCGCCACCTCCTGCCCGTCCCGCACCAATGGCGTGACACGACGGCCGGGACCCCGCACGGCGAGGTCGACCGGCTGACCGGAGGCGTCCACATGGAGGCCGCTCGGGAGCCGGTAGGCGACCTCTAGCGTCGGATCGCCGAGCGCGCGCGCGAGCGCATCCCGCAGCGTTCCCGACCGCTCCTCGCCGAGCTCGACGACGAGATCGGTCAATGGTGCGCGCTCCCACGGCGCCTCGAGCAACCCGGCGAGCGATGCGAGTGCCAGCAAGCAGAGCGCCACCTGAGTCGCGAGAAGCGTCGCGTCTTGTACACGGGCCGTCGGCGCCGCGAGCCGCAACACGGCGGTAGCCGCGAAGACGCCGGCCAGAAACAGCGCCACTCCGAGGCCATAGAAGCGCGCCCGACGCTCACGTCCAACGGCGCGCATATGGCCGCCCGCCACGAGCGCAACGAGCGCCGCAGCGAGCACGATCGTGACCACCTCGCTGCGCCAGACGGGCGCGACGACCGCAGCGATCCATCCCCCCATGACCGCGGCGCGTTCCACCCGGCTCGAGCTGCGCCCGCGCGGGTACGTGAGGAGGAGCTGCACTAGCGGGCCGCGGTAAAGGTAGAGGGAGTGGGCGCCCAGCCAGCTGACCGCGCCGATGCTCGAACCGCTGAAGTTGGGTACGAACCAGGCGAATCCCGCCGCAGCCATCAGCGCGCCGCAGCGATTGCGAGGCCGGAGGGTCCATGCCGCCAGACCGCACCCGATCAGGCTCCCGCCGGCGAGAAGATCGGGCACCCAGTGGCGTGTGTCCGTCCAGCCGTAGAGCGCGGATTCCGCCGCGATTGCCATGGCCACGCCGGCGGGCCAGAGCAGCAGGTCCGGTCGCCGAGGGAGACGGCTAGCGAACGAGCGCAGCGAGCGACGCACCTGAAAGCTCCCGCTTCGCGAGAAAGCCGCGTGCGGCAGCCGCGCGGACCCGCGGGCCGTACGCAGAAGCATCTCGACTCGAGATCAACACCACCTGCGGCGGATTCGCGGTGACAGCCAGCAGCTCGGCGACCGCGAATCCGCCGACGTCCGGAAGCTGAACATCCAGCAACACGACGTCCGGCCGCAGCCGCTCAACGGCCGCGAGCGCAGCAGTGCCCTCGCCGACGCCGCCGACCACCTCGAACCCCTCCGCTTCCAACAGTGCGGACGCCGAGTCCCGAAACGGCTCGTGATCGTCGACGATGAGGACCGTCGTCCGCACACCTGGATCGTCGCAGAGAGCCTCTGCGACCGCATCCGGGCTAGCCGCAATCCCGCGTATGGGATTGCCGTGGCGGCACGGACCGAAGACTGTGGCCAGGCCCGTTTCGGCCCGACAGCCCGCCTCCTAACGTCGCCCCGATGGCGCTAAGACCTCAATCGAAAGGAGGCGACCGTATGTTCTCCAGGGTTGCGCTTCTCGTGCTCCTCCTCGCGCTCGCTGCGGTGTTCGCACTTCCGGCGGGCGCGAGCCCACGAGGGATCAACGGTCAGATCGCGTTCGCGCGGTTCAATCCGCTGCTGGGCGATACGCAGGTGTACGTCGTCAACCCGGACGGAACGGGCCAGCGTCTCGTCCAGGGGCCGACGGACACGGGCGAAGGCCCGACGTGGTTCCCGGACGGGGCCCATATCGCAACCGGCGGCTCGTCCTTCGGCGGAGCCTCGACGATCATCAACCCCGACGACGGAACCTTCCGCATCGTCCCCGACCTGAACCAGGGGCTCTTCAACCCTTGTGGGATCCCGTCGCCCGATGGTGCGCTCCTTCTGTGCGAGACGGGCAGCAGTGACGGGAGCCAGAACGGCATCCACACCATCCGCTCCTCCGACGGCGGTGGCCTCACGCAGATCACCTCCAATCCCGGCGGCGACGACGTACCCGGCGACTGGTCGCCGAACGGCAAGCGGATCGTCTTCCAGCGGTATGACTCGAATGGAAACTCCGAGGGCCTGTTCGTCGTCAACACCAACGGGACCGGGCTGAAGCAGATCACGCCTGCGGACTTCTCCGATCTGAGCTCGAGCGGCAGATGGTCGCCGCGGGGAAACGAGATCGTCTTCTCGGTTCATCTGACGCCTGACGTGCACAGCTCGCTCTGGGTCGTGCACGCCGACGGCACCGGCCTGCACGAGATCAACGTCCAACCGGCATCGGCGTGCGGCGGCCGCAACGATGATCCCACCGCCCAGGGCTGCAACAGCCCAACCTGGTCGCCCGACGGGACGAAGATCGCATTCGTAAAGGGCCTCTCGAACGACGTCGACGGCGAGATCTACACCGTCAACGCCGACGGCACCGACCTTACGCAGATCACTAACGCCCCCGGCTCGGGGTCCCCCGACTGGGGCACGCACTCGCCGGTGGGATGAGGCATTCAGGAACTCGAAAGGAGAATTCCGATGAAACGGAAGATTGCTTCACTCGGCGCGATCGCCGTCGGCGCCCTGGCAATCGTCGGCACCGCAGCAGGCTCGGCTCCGCAAGTGGTCTGGCTCGGGAGCAACGTTGGCCCCGTTGCTTACGCCGAGGCCAACTGGGAGACCAGAACCGCGACGTCGATCACCGATGCCGGCGTGCTCGCAGCGGTAGCTCATCGCGGCGTACCCGGCACGACAGGCCCAGGAGGCGGCGTCGGCACGCGCACCTTCGTCGACCTGCACACCATGTATCTGGACGGAAACGGACAACCCGTCGGCGGGTTGGACGTCTCGGGCAATGCCGACGGCGTTCCCTTCACCATCGACCCGCTCAACCTCACCGCCGCTTCCTTGAACGCGGTCGTCCCGGCTACGACCTGCACTCTGGACGCGGCCGGCAACCCGACCACTTGCGTCGACGGCGGAACGTTGAACGTCGCCGCCTCATGGACGGGCCAGGGCGGGATCTCCAAGGGCGTCTTCTACGACGATCACTTCCTCGACCCGGGCCAGCTTCGTCTACATCGACCGAGCGAGCGGCACGTTCCGGCAGGCGAACGCGACCGCGACGATCGGAGGACAGAACTTCGACGCCTCGAGCGAGGGAATGGTCGACATGGGCAACAACGTCGCGATGACGGTCCTCATGTGCCCGCACGGCTGCACTCGCTGAACAACCGAGAACCGAGCGAGCGGCTGTCGCATTGGCAGCCGCTCGCAGGTTTGGCGACCGGAGGCGCGCCTATACTCCGGCGGGAGGCGGTTGGACGAGAACCCTCCTAGTACCCACGCCCTCGAGGTGAGGGCGTGACACTTCTCTTCGAGCTGATCGGGGTCGCAGTCCTGATCCTGCTCAACGCGTTCTTCGTGGCCGCGGAGTACGGCCTCGTGACGGCGCGCCGGACGCGGATCATCGAG
>DATFHC010000142.1:0-2533 GCA_035248765.1 Gaiellaceae bacterium | reverse complement strand
CGATACGCAGGGTGATGCGTTCTTCGTAGCGTTCCCGACTGCCCTCGGCGCGCTCGAGGCCGCGCGTGAGGCGCAGGAGGTGCTCGAGCTGCCGGTGCGGATGGGGCTGCACACCGGCACACCGCTGCTGACGGAGGAGGGCTACGTGGGGGCCGACGTCCACCGCGCGGCCCGAATTGCGGCCGCCGGCCACGGGCGCCAGGTGCTCGTCTCGGCGGCGACGGCGGCGCTCGTGGATGCGGCTTCGCTCCGCGACCTCGGCGAGCACCGGCTGAAGGATCTGAGCGCGCCGGAGCGGATCTACCAGCTCGGCGACGAGGAGTTCGCTCCGCTGAAGACGCTGCACCGCACGAACCTTCCGATCCCGGCGACGCCGTTCCTGGGCCGCGAGCACGAGCTCGGCGACGTCCGGGAGCTGCTCGGGCGCGAGGACGCTCGCCTCCTCACGCTCACCGGCGCCGGCGGCTCGGGCAAGACGCGGCTCGCGCTGCAGGCAGCGGGCGAGGCCGCCGAGGCGTATCCGGACGGGGTGTGGTGGGTTCCCCTTGCGCCGCTAGTCGATCCCGCCGACGTCGGGCCGACCGCGGCGCGGGCACTCGGCGGAGGCGGGTCGCTCCCGGAGCTCGTCGACGGGCGCCGGCTTCTCCTCCTGCTCGACAACTTCGAGCACGTCGTCGAGGCAGCGCCGGACGTGGCGGCCGTTCTCGTGGAATGCCCGCACGCCGACGTGCTCGTCACAAGTCGCGAGCGGCTTCGGGTTCAGGGTGAGCACGTCTACCCGGTGCCGGTGCTCGAGCGCGCGGAGTCGCGGCGGCTCTTCGTCACGCGGGCCCGGGCCGCGCGGCCGGACTTCGAGCCGGACGAGCAGCTCGACGACCTGTGCTCGCGACTCGACGACTTGCCGCTCGCGCTCGAGCTCGCGGCCGCCCGCACCTCGCTTCTCTCCACCGAGCAGCTCCTGGAGCGGCTCGGCAACCGGCTCGATCTTCTCCGAGGCGGCCGCGACGCGGAAACGCGACAGCAGACGCTTCGCGCGACGATCGAGTGGTCGTACGAGCTGCTCGAGCCCGACGAACGCAAGCTGCTCGCAGCGCTCTCCGTCTTCCGCGGCGGGTGGACGCTCGAGGCTGCCGAGCGCGTCTGTGACGCGGACGTCGAGCTCATGCAGTCCCTAGTCGACAAGAGCCTCGTCCGTCGCTGGGATTCCGGCCGCTTCGGGATGCTCGAGACGATCCGGGAGTTCGCGGCCGAGCAGCTCACCGACGAGGACGCGCTGCTCCAGCGGCTGCTCGCGTACCTGCTCGAGCTGTTCGACGGCGCGAACCTGCGGCCGCATGAGCCGGGCCAGCCTCGAATGGATCTCGCCAACGACGAGCGGCCGAACACCGACGTCACGCTCCGCTGGGCCGCCGCCTCCGACCCGGAATCCGGGCTGCGGCTGCTCGAGCGCCAGGAGATGTACTGGCCCACGAACGACCCGATCCGCGGCCGCGAGCACGTCGAGGCACTTCTCGAGGGAGCTGGATCGAATCTCGATCCCCGGCGGCACGGCCTGGCGCTCAGATTCCGAGGTGCGACCCTCGACTTCGTGTCACGCCCGGATCTTTCCGCAGCCGACTACGCGCAGGCAGTCGAGCTGCTCCGCTCGGCCGGTGACGAGGATGAGGCCTTGCACCTCAGCCTTCGGGTGGCCATGTGTGCGATCAAGGAGGGCGACATCGCGCGCGGTAGGCGCCTGGTCGTCGAGCGACTCGAGCACGAAGGTGGCCCGGCCGCCGACAAGGGTCTTGCGCTCAGCCTTCTCTCCCAGGCCGCCTTCGCCGAAGGTGACGCGACGGAAGGGGCGCGGCTCGCGCACGACGCGGCAGCGGCGTCGGAGCAAGCGGGGCAGGCCTGGTTCCGCAGCGTGACGCTCCTGAATACGGCCGAGTTCCTCGCGCTGGCCGGCGGGCTCGATGCGGCGGATGAGGCCTTCGCAGAGGGCCTGCCCGGTCTCTGGTCGGTTCAGGATCTCGTCAACATGCCGCAGGCGTTCGTGCTGGGTGCCGTCGTCGCCTCTCTGCGGGGGGACGCAGTTCGGGCGGGCACTCTCTGGGGTGCCGCCGAGGCCGAGGCCGATCGGCAACCGAGGCCGACGACCACAGGAGCGCTCGAGGCCAACCGGCAGTACGTCGAGCCCGTCCGCGGTGACGCTTTCGAGACGGCCCGCTCCCACGGGCGCACGCTTTCACTCGAGCAAGCAGTCGGATACGCGCTTGGTAATGACTGAGCTGCCGCGGGGCGCCGTCACCTTCCTCTTCACTGACATCGAGGGCTCGACGCGTCTTCTGGACGAGCTCGGTGCGGAGGCGTACGGGAGCCGGTTGGCCGAGCATCGGCGCGTCTTGCGCGTGGCGTTCGAGCGCCATGGCGGCGTCGAGGTCGATACGCAGGGTGATGCGTTCTTCGTAGCGTTCCCGACTGCCCTCGGCGCGCTCGAGGCCGCGCGTGAGGCGCAGGAGGTGCTCGAGCTGCCGGTGCGGATGGGGCTGCA
>DATFHC010000141.1:0-2180 GCA_035248765.1 Gaiellaceae bacterium | reverse complement strand
GAGCTCGTCGGCCTGCTCCCCGAGGGGCCGCTCTACTTCCCGCAGGAGCAGCGCACCGATCTCTCGCTCGAGCTGCAGCTCGCGGAGCTGATCCGCGAGAAGGCGCTCTGGTTGACGCGCGACGAGGTGCCGCACGCGATCTCGGTCGAGGTGGAGGAGATCGAGGAGAAGGTCGTCCGCGCGTCGATCCTCGTCGAGACCGAGTCCCAGAAGCAGATCGTCGTCGGCAAGGGCGGCTCGCTCGTGAAGGACATCGGCACGCGCGCGAGGCCCGAGATCGAGGCGCTGCTCGGGCATCCCGTCTTCCTCGAGCTCAAGGTGAAGGTGCGACCGAGGTGGCGGCGCGACGCGGCGATTCTCGAGCGGCTCGGACTCTGAGCCTCAGGCCTCGACCGCGGCGGTGGCCGCGATCGCGAACGCTTGCACAGGCTTTCCGAAGCCCTTGAGCTCGAGGGCGCCAAGCGGCTCGGCCTCGACCAGCTCCTCGACCTCGGCGAGCACCCGCTGGCCGATCACGATCTGGCCCGGTCCCGCCGCGTCGCAGAGCCGCGAGGCGAGGTTGAGGACGCTGCCCACGGCGCCGTAGTCGTAGCGCCCTTCGAAGCCGATCCGGCCGATCGTCGCGTAGCCGAGGGCGACGCCGATCGAGAAGTCGAGCTCGTGGCCGCGCTTCCGCCAGCCGGTGGTGAGTGCCGACATCGCCTCCCGCATCTCGAACGCCATTCGCACTGCGCGTGCGGCAGGCTCGTCGCAGGGGATCGGATCGTTGAACCACACCATCAGCCCGTCGCCGGCGAACCAGCCGACCGTCGCCTCGTACTTGAGGATGAGCTCGCCCACGGCGGCGTGGTAGGAGCCCACCACGGTCATCACCTCCTCGGGCTCGGTGCCCACGCTGAAGTCCGTCCAGCCACGCAGGTCGGCGAATAGGACGGCGAGCTCGCGCCGGTGGCTCTCGAGCACGCTGTCTCCACGCTCCATCACGACCTCAGCGAGCGTCGGCGAGAGGAAGCGCCGCAGCCGGGCCATCCGCCCGAGCTCCTCGACCTGCTCGGCGACGCGAGCTTCGAGCGTGTGGTTCAACTCGGAGAGCTCCGCCGCCTGCGCGCGAATCGTGTCGTGGTAGCGCTTGATGCGGACGAGCGAGCGGACGCGGAGGAGCAGCTCCTGGTGGTCGAACGGCTTCGTGACGAAGTCGTCGGCGCCGGCCCGGATCCCGTCGACGCGGGCCTCGGTGTCGTGCGAGGTGACCATCACGACCGGGATCAGCGCCGTCGCCTCGTTCTCCCGGATCCGGCGGCAGACCTCGTAGCCGTTCATCCCTGCCATCTGCACGTCGAGGAGGACGAGGTCGGGTTGTTCGCTCACGACGCGTTCGAGCGCCTCAGGCCCGGACGAGGCGGACGTCACCGAGAGCCCCGCCGGCTCGAGGACCGCCTCGAGCAGCCGCACGTTTGCCGGCATGTCGTCGACCACGAGGATCCGCGGGGCGGGCTCGGTCTCGCCGCTCATTTCAAATACGACCGCACCTGGTCGGGGAACTCGCGCACGCTGATCGGCTTGGCGAGGTAGCCGTCGAAGCCCTCGGCGATGAAGCGCTGCTCGTCGCCTCGCATCGTCGATGACGTAAGGGCGACGATCGGGATCTCCGCCGTTCGCGAGTCCTCGCGCAGCAGCTTGAGCGCGTCCGTGCCGCTGAGATCTGGCATGCGAATGTCCATCAGCACGAGGGCCGGCTGTTGCTCGAGCGCCATGGCAACCCCCTCGACGCCGCCGGTTGCCTCGGCGGTGTCGAAGCCGGCGTACTCCAGCACGTCGCGCGCGAGCTTACGGTTGTTCTCGTTGTCATCGACGATCAGGATCAGTTGGGTCACGAGACCTCCTGCTGGAAGGGGAGCGTGAAGTGGAAGGTGCTGCCGCGGCCGGCCTCGCTTTCGGCCCAGAGGCGGCCGCCGTGGAGCTCGACGAGCTTGCGCGAGAGCGGGAGCCCGAGTCCGGTGCCTTCGGCCTTCCGGCCCTCATCGGTTTGCTCGAACTCCTCGAAGATCGCACTGAGATCCTCCGCGGGAATCCCGGGGCCGGTGTCCGCGACGGCGATCTCGACTCTGCCGTCTTCGAGGAGGGCGGAAACGTCCACCCGGCCGTCGGGCGGAGTGAACTTGACCGCGTTCGAGATGAGG